>JAEUQX010000020.1 GCA_016788625.1 Anaerolineae bacterium | reverse complement strand
GATGCCGCCACGCCCACGCCCGAAGCCGTCGTAGAACCCACGCCGGAAACCAGTGCCCTGCGCACGACGGTGAGCGAACTGCAAGCGATCATCGACGAAATGTATGCACAGCGCGGCGCGTATACGCTGCTCAACGTGTACTGGACGGAAGCCTCCACGACAGGGACAGGCGGCTGTACGGCGCAGATCAGCCTGGATCAGATTCCAGCCAATTACGAACTCGCCGCTGACCTCCAGGGCAACGCCGATCTGTCGCTGACCGTCAATCTGGTCAACACCGGGTTGCAATTCCTGCGTCAGGGTTGGGAACAGTTCGCTTCCGCCTGCGCCCGGAACGAGACGGTTGCCCAGGCCGTGAGCGGGCTGCAAGTCACCGCGTCCGCCAAGACCGCATTTGACAGCGCCAACACACAGCTTGGCCTGCTGCGCGGTACGTAAAGGCTGACCTGATCACGCATAGCAGGTTGTCGCAAGAACTCCACGAGTTCCTTAACCTCAGTTTTGGATGGTTTTGCTTCGCTGTCTGAAACACACGTTTCTCACGTAACCCGCACAAGTCGTGACACAGGCGATGGTTGTCCATCGTCGCGCCGAGGAGACCAGGCTGCGTATCGCCTGGCCTCCGGTGTATCTACACTCACAGCCCCGCGATGATCGCCGAGGCCGCTTCGACCTCTTCGAGGCGGATCGTGTGCTCGCTGCCCGGAATCAGCCGTAGCGTCACCGCGCCGCCCAGTTTCTCCAGGACTTCCGCCGACATGCGAATCTGAGCCGCGCTCACCCAGGGGTCGCGATCAACCGCACCGATGAATACCGGCGTGCCGTCCAGCGACCCAGCGTACTCGCGCGGAGTGTCCAGCGGGCCGAGCAGTGCGCCGCTGAAGGCGATCAACCCGCCGTAGCGTGTCGCGTTGCGGGCCACGAATTCCGACGCCAGACACGCCCCCTGCGAAAAACCGCCGAGGATGATCTTGTCGTTGGGCAGACCCGCTGCGTTCAGCCGTGCGACCGTCTCGCCCACCGCTGCCAGCGCCGAAGACAGATACGGCTCATTGGTCGCGAACGGCGCAAAGCCGGAGTTCGGATACCAGGTGTTACCCGCGGCGGCGGGCAGTACATAGGCGATCTTGCCGCCTGGCAGGGCTTCGGCCAATGGCAGCAGGCTGTGGGCGGTCGCGCCGCGACCGTGCAGCAGGATCACAGCGGCCTCGGCCTGGTCTAGCGCTGCGCCGTAGGTCAGCGCGGGCTGATCCTGATGAATACGCGGGATAGATGTCGTCATGAGGTCTCCTTTGGATAGGTCGGTCAGGGTCGGGCGATTCGCTGTTTACGCCGTCGGCACGACGATGGGCTTCAGCCCGGCCTCGATCTGCGCGCGGTGCGGCTCCAGGAACGGCGGCAGCGCCAGGCGCTCGCCCAATGTCGCCAGGTCTTCGTCGGTGGCGAAGCCCGGGCCGTCAGTCGCGATCTCGAACAGGATGCCGTTGGAGATGCGGAAGTAGATCGACTTGAAGTAGTAGCGGTCGATGTAGTCCGAGACGGGCAGCCTGACGTTGGCGATGCGTTCGCGCCAGTAGACCTGTTCGTCCGCATTCGCCACGCGGAAGGCGATGTGATGCACGCCGCCCGCGCCGGGATAAGCCTGGCGCACCGCTGGCTCTTCCATCACCCACAATTCGCGCCCGGGGCCGCCCTCGCCAATATTGTAGATGACGACCGGACGAGCATCGGGGTACACCGCCCGCCGCGCCTCGCTGAAGTTCAGCACGCGCGTCAGGATCGGTTCGACGCGCCACAGCGCCGGCACCGACAGCATCGAGGCGTAGAAGCCGCGAATGGCGTACTCGGCGGGCACGCCAGCGCCATCCCAGACTTCGCCTTCGTAGTCCGCGCCGCCATCATCGACCAGCATCAACCGCTGACCTTCGGGATCATCAAAGCGCAGCACCGCGCGGCCATCGAACGTCTCGATGCCACTGTGTTCGACTCCGCGTTCGCGCAGCCGCTCCGCCCAGTGATCGAGCGCGCCCCGCCCGTTGACGCGGAAGGCCGTCAGGGTGATGCTGTCGGTGCCGCGCTGCTCCGCGCCGATTGTCGGCCAGTCGAAGAAGGTCATATCGGTGCCGGGCGTGCCCAGCTTGTCGGCATAGAACAGGTGGTAGGCTTTCACATCATCCTGATTGACCGATTTCTTCACCAGGCGCAGACCGAGCGTCTGGGTGTAGAAGGCGGCGTTCTGGCCTATCTTGGCCGAGACCGCTGTTACGTGGTGGATGCCGTGCAGGTTCATCGTATGCTCCTCATCTCTCCTGGTGCGCTGGGTGGGACTGCCCAGAGGCTTGTCGCTTGACATCGAATAGTTTTATGTTAAACTGTTCGATGTTGAACAGTTTATGCCAACAGATCGATTTCGTCAAGCACCCGCGCGTAAGAAATCGATCAGAATCGGGCGCGGGCTAATTCTGACGAGGGGCACGGTGGGGACGAAATATCAAGGGTCGCCCGAAGCAGTGCGCGCACTCAATACCTATATCAAGCTCCAGCGTGCCGCCGAAACGGTGCTGACGCGCACGAATGCTCACCTCAGCGCCTACGACCTGACGACCAGCCAGTTCGGCGTGCTGGAAGCGCTGTATCATCTGGGCACGCTCTCGCAGCGCGACCTGGCCGAGAAAGTGCTGAAGAGCACCGGCAACATCTCGACGCTGCTGAAGGGGTTGGAAGCGCGCGGCCTCATCACGCGCGAACGCGACCGCGCGGACAACCGCTACATGCAGGTTTGCATCACCGACGCCGGGCGCGTACTGATCGCGCACGTCTTGCCGCAGCATGTCGCCGGGATCGTAGCTGATCTGAGCGTCCTGACACCCGACGAGCAGGATGAACTGGGGCGTCTGTGTCGCAAACTGGGTCTGCGCGGCGCGTTCAGTGATGATGTTTGATGAACCGACTTCAAGATAATGAATGAGGATAGCGACGATGAAGAAAATCCAGACGCAGGGCATCCACCACATCACCATGATTGGGGCGGATCGCCAGACCAGCATTGATTTCTGGGAGGGCGTGTTGGGGATGCCGCTGATCTTCGAGCAGCCGAACCTCGATGTGCCAACCGAGAATCACCTGTACTTCGACCCCGGCGACGGGCGGCTCATCACCGTATTCACAGACGAGCGCCGCACCGCCGACCCGACGCGCAACCCCGAAGGCATCGGCAACCTGCATCATCTGGCGTTTAATGTCTCGCGGGCGACCTATACGCAGATCGCCCGGCGGCTGGACGAGCGCGGCGTCCGTCATACCGGTGAAATTGACCGGGGATTCATGAATTCAATCTATTTCCGTGACCCGCTGGGACAACTGATCGAGTGCGCCTCGTATAAGTTCGACCCGCCCGTCGGCGTGACGCACGCGCAGGTATTGATGGAGGCACACAAGCTGCGGGTGGCGCGCGGCGATCATCACATCAGCGACGAACACCTGGCCGACGCCATCGCCCTGTGGGTCGAGCGGACGCAGCCGAGCCTCTCCGACGACCGGACGGCCAAAGACCCGTACACGACCAAGCCTCCCGTTTGGGGATAGACGCTGCAAAACTGGCTCTGGTGGGCACTGTCCCACCACATGCCTCTGTCTCAGCCACACGAACGCGATTGACTGCTCAGCACGGCATCACTTCTTGCCCACCGCCGCGTAGAAGAAGCCGTGAAACAGTTCTTCGCGGTAGTAGCCCTGTGCCCGCGCCGCCAGCCATTCCCAGGGTCGGCGCGAGGTATCGGTGATGATGAACAGCCCCAGCACGTTCATGATGAAGGCCAGCGGACGGCCGTACCAGCGCTCGCTCTCGCATAAATCCGCGATCACGTACTTACCACCTGGTTTGAGCGCGTCCCAGGCCTGCTGCATGGCCTGCTCATGACGCGGGATGACCACCAGTCCCAGCGTCGAAAGCACCACGTCGAAGTTTGTGCCGGGCTGCATCGTCGCCGCGTCGGACTGAATCAGCTCGACGTTCTGCCAGCCCTGCTGGTCAATCATGCGCTGCGCCGCCGCCAGCATATCCGCGCTGTAATCCACGCCTACCAGCCGCCCGGTCGGGCCGATGCGGTCGAGGATGTAGGGGAAGTTCGCCCCCGCGCCACAGGCGAAGTCCAGCACGCTGTCGCCCGGCTGAAGATCAGCGAGGCGCATCGTGGCATGGCGCATCTCGATGCGCGGGTAACGCCCGAACAGCCGCAGTTGGTCGGTCGCGTTGTAATTCGCCGCGCGCCGCTGGTAATAAGCGTCCAGCCGCTCCTGTGTCAGCCCACGCCGGTTAGCCTCACGCAGTGCGGAGCCGAGCGCCAGCCCTGCGGCCAATCCCAGCCAGAATTTACCTTTCACCGTGATTTCCTCATCTCCAGTTCGTAACGCGCGGTGTTGAATGCGCTGCGAACCAATCCATAAGCCAGATAGAGTGCCAACCAGGGGAACAGTGCCCGCCCGCCGAACCAGGCCGCCGTCACCAGCGCCAGCAGCAGGAGCAGCGCTTTCCAGTTGCGGTGCAGCGCGCGGTCGGTCAGGAAGCGGTTGTGTTCGTAGGGCACGGCGCTGACCATCAGCACCGCCGCCAGCGCCAGCAGGATGCCCGCCGTCATCGGCGTACCATATCCACCAAAGACATCGTGCATAAAGATGACGTAGCTCGCCAGCAGCCCGGCGGCCATCGTCGTTGGCAGACCCACGAAGTAACCGCCGCTCTCTTCCTCGTCGCTGATCACATTGAAGCGCGCCAGGCGCAGCGCTCCAAACACCGTCGGCAGGAAGCTGAGCAGCGCCCCGGCCACGCCCCAGCGCTGGAAGTACAGCTCGTAGAACAGCAGCGAGGGCGCGACGCCGTAATTGATCGCGTCCGCCAGCGAGTCGAAGTAGCTGCCGAACTTGCTCGTGCCGCCGACCATGCGCGCCAGGCGACCATCGAACAGGTCACACACGCCCGCCATCACGATCAGCCATGCGGCGGTGACGGCCTCGCCCTCGAAGGCGGCAATGATGCTCAGGTAGCCCAGGAAGACGCTGAACGCCGTGACGCTGTTGGGTATCCAGGCACGGGTGAGGTGAACAGACCGACTTCTCATGATGACATCTCCGCCAGAATGGTTTCGCCGCCCTTGACCTTCTGCTCAAGCTGAACCTGCACGCGCGCGTCTAACGGCAGAAAGACATCGCAGCGTGAGCCGAATTTGATGAAACCGAGTTCGTCGCCTGCTTGCAGCGTCTGCCCCTCGGCCACGTAGCAGCGGATGCGGCGCGCCAGCAGCCCGGCGATCTGCCGCACCAGCACGGCCTGCCCGTCGGCGCGTTCGATCACAATGCTGTTGCGCTCGTTCAGTTCCGAGGCTTTGGGATGGAAGGCGACGAGGTACTGGCCGGGGTGATAGCGCGTGTAGGCGACGCGCCCGCTGACCGGCACGCGGTTGAGATGCACGTTAAAGGCCGACATGTAGATCGAGACTTTCAACCGCTCGGTCTGGAAGTATTCGCCCTCATGCACGGGTTCAATCGCCACAATCGTACCGTCCGCCGGGGAGAGGACAGCGTTCGCGCTGTTCGGGATGTGCCGCTGGGGGTTGCGAAAGAACTGCGCGAAGAAGCCGAAGACCAGCGCTGCCAGCGCGATGACCAGCCGCGATGCGCTGCGGGGCAGCCACAGCCAGGCCGCCGCGCAAACCAGCGCCAGCGCCGCGCCGACCGCGCGCAGAGTGGAGTAACCTTCTCGGTGGATGAACGACATAGGCGCAGATTATAGCAGGGTTTGAGCGCGCGCAAGGACGTGTGTTATACTTCCCGGTATGTTGAGCAATACTTTCACCCTCAGCAAACGCCATCTCGGTCTCATCTTCCTATTCGGCGGCGGGCTGGCCTTCCTGGCGATCATCGGCGTTGATCTGCTCGACGCCGGGCGCGAGGGCGGCATCGGCCCGGCACAGCAGGTCGCGCTCGCTTTCAGCGCCTTCGTCGCGCTGGTCGGGCTGTCGCTCATCCCCCTGGGCGGCGACCCCGCATGAACGCTGACTTGACCCTGCTGCGCCTCAACCGCGTTCTGCTGGCGGCGGCAGTTGGACTGCTGCTGTTCTACTTCGCCGTTTATGCCGTCTACGCCGTCAACCTGATCAGCTTCCCGTTTGATTACGACCAGGGCGAAGGCTTTGAACTGGTCGATACGATCCTGTTCAGCCAGGGTGAGTGGCCGTACCGCGATACCGAAACGTTCCCGTTCTACTCCAGCAACTACCCGCCGCTGTTCCACGTCATCGCCGCGCCGTTCGTCTGGCTGTTCGGCCCGGCTTATTGGTACGGGCGGCTGCTCAGCTTCCTCAGCACGCTGATCACGGCGGCGGCCATCGCCTATGCCGTTCACCGCGCAAGTGGGCATCGCTGGATCGCCATTCTCAGCGGGTTGGCGTTCCTGGCCTCGAACACCGTCTATCACATCGGCCCGCTGTTCCGCCAGCACATCAGCATGGTGATGTTCGAGACGCTGGCGGTGGTCGTCCTGGCGGGTGTGAACGAGATCCCCGACACACGGCGTAGGCGGCGTCTGCTGGCACTCGGCCTGGCGCTGATCCTGGCGGCGGGCTACACCAAGCAGTTAGCCGCTGTCACCGCGCTGGCAGCCGGGGTGTTCCTGTTCATCCGCCAGCCGCGACGGGCGGTCGTGTGGGGCATCATGGCGGCGCTGGCTGGCGTCGGCATCTTCGTCTGGATGAACTGGGCGACGGGCGGCGAGTGGTGGCGGCAGGCCATCCTGGCAAATGTCAACGAGTTGAAGATCCTGCAAACGCTGGCCTTGTTCGGGCAGTGGTTCGGGCTGCACGGCTTCCTGATCGTGCCTGCCGCCCTGCTGGTGCTCTACGAACTGTATTTCGCGCGCCTCTCGATCTACGCGATCTGGTTCGTCTGCGCGGTGGGCATCAACGGCGCGGCCTCCGGGACGTGGGGCGGCGGCGACAGCTACTTCGCGACGGCCATCGCGGCGACCTGCATCCTCAGCGGTATCTTCGCAGCGCGCACGCTGCGCGGGGAGTGGCGCTTTCCATCGAATTACCTCAGCCGCCTTGTGATTAACCCCACCCCTAAATCCCCTCCCCATGATATGGAGAGGGGACTGCCAGATAGCCCCTTGCTTCCGCTCTCCCAGGGAAAGGGGGGGGTGAGGCTGGCCTTAGCCCGCGTGGGGCTGATCATCATCCCGCTGCTTTACCTGGGCTATGGCCGCGCGGTGCTGCACATGCCCACGCAGGGCGCGGTCTTCGGGACGCTGGCGGGGGCGCTCAACATCCCCCCTAATGCCATGAACGGTTTCTACGACTCGGCGCGCACGCTTGACGGCCAGTACGCCACCGGCTACGCCAACATCGGCCACCTGGTCACGCAGGCGGACATCGACGCGGGCTGGTCGATTGTGGCGCGCATCCGCGAAAGTGAGCAGCCTGTGATCAGCGAAGATGCGGGCTTCACGCTGATGGCCGGGCGCGAGGCGATCACCAACCCAACGCAGCTCCTCAACCTGGAGAAGAAGGGTTTATACGACGGCGGTGAACTGGTGCGGATGATTGACGGGCAGGAATTCGGGCTGATCATCCTGCGCGCACAGTTCTATCCGGATGTGGTGCTGCAAGCGATTGCCCGCGCCTATACGCAGACCGAGACGGTGACGATGAACGGCTTCAATTACCTGCTGCTGCGCCCCAAGCCGTAAAAATGCACAAAATTCACACAATCAATGCCATAACCTTTGCCACCCAGATACGGTACTCAGGGTAGAGTCTCTCAAGGCAGTCTTCGCGATTGCTGACTTATACTGTTCTAGTCTAGTAGTCGTTAGTCATAAGCTGGTAGTCGTTAGCGCTGGATTACTCATCTTTCAGCCTTGCGACTATTGACTAAAAGCTAGTGACCAAAAACTAAAGACTATAAGCTATCGTCTCGCTCACTTTCACAGTGCAATCCCGCCCTTCATTCATATGGGCATGATTTGCGGAGGACGCGATGAACCCGACTTATCGGCGAACCTGGATGACCCTCTGGACGGTCATCACCATCTTTGGGCTGCTCTTCAATCTGGTACTGCCCGCGATGGATTTCACTGCCCGCGCGCAGGAGGCGACGGAAGAACCCGCGCCTGTAACTGAAGCGCCAAGCCTCCCGGCTGAGCAGACGGCGGAACCAACCGCTGCGCCAACCGACCCGCCGCTGGAGGTCACTGCCGAACCGACGGCAGCGCCGACCGACCCAACCGCCGCGCCAACCGCGACGGATGAGCCAACGGCAGCGCCCACCAGCGAACCTACGCCGACGCTGCCCCCGACGGTGACCGTCTTCGCGGACGATTTCCAGGACGCGGACACCGCAGGCTGGGCGCTCACGCCTGGTTGGCAGATCGGCGTCGAGGGCGAGAACCTGTTCCTGACGACCGGCGCGCCCAACGAGAGCGCTTTGATCGCCAACCTGAGCGTTGCCGATTTTTCATTTGCGGCACGCACACGCATCAGCGATAGCGGACGCCTGAATATTGGCTTCCGCGCGGGCGCTGAAAGCTACACCCTCAGCATTGATATACTGGGCAACGCGCTGCTCTACCGCAATTCAGAACTCGTAGCGCAGGGCGCGCCGCAGCTCCCCCCCGCCGAGGGACTCGTCACGCCGCCCTGGAACACCATCAACATTCATGCTTTGGGCGCGCAGATCATCGTCGTGATCAATGGCGCGCAGCAGATCGTCTACACCGACGCCGCGCCGCTGCCCATTGGTGGCATCACCTTCACGAGTGACGCGGCCAGTACCGGCACGATCAGCGTCGATCAGATCGTGGTCGGCCAGGTGGACATCCCCGTGCTGGAAACCCCGGTGGTCGAGCCGACCGCCGCGCCGACCAGCGAGGCCACCCCCGACGTGACCGCCACGCCGGAAGGCACGTCTGAACCGGAAGCTACGCCAGAGGCCACTGCTGATGTGCCCGCTGAAGCAACCCCGGAAGCCACGCCAGACGCGACCCCCGAAGCGCCCTTCACAGGCACGCTGCTGCTGAGCGCCGACTTCGAGGGTGAACTGGTTGGCTGGGCGATGAGCGAGAGCCTGAGCATTGTGCAGGACAGCGAGAGCAACCACGCCCTGCTGATGGCGGCCGGCAGCGCCTTTATGCCCGTTGAGGCCGTGAACGTGACCGATCTGCGGCTGGACGCGCGCGTGAACATCACGGGCGAGGTCGCGGAGCAGAGCACCAACGGCGTTGGCTTCACCTTCCGCACCCAGGAGGGCCAGGGCTACGCCGTCTTCTTTGGCAGAACACAGACCGAACTGTATCGTAACGACGGGAGCGGCACAGCGCTGCTGGCGAGCGCCCCTGCGGAACGTGCCCTCTACACCTGGTACGCGCTGACTGTTGAAGCGCTCGGCGGCACGATCACCGTGAGCGTGGATGGCAGCCCGGTGCTGAGCACCAGCGACGCCAGCCCCCTGACAGGCGGCAGCGTAGCTTTCCTGGCGAATGCCAGCGTGCTGCTGGACGACATCGCCGTCACCGATATTGCGCCGCAGGTCATCGAACTGACCCCGACGGCAGCTCCCTACGCGCTCAGCGATGCCGAACGTGGCAAGCTCAACGACGCGCTGGTGAACGCGCTGCTGCTGCACATGAGCGGTGACGCCGCCGGAGCGCTGGAACTGGCGCGCGCCAGCTTCCTGCCCGTTGACGAAAATGGACGCTTGCAGCTCGTGCTGTGGGCGGGCGAAAACAGCAGCGGCGCGGTGATCGCATCGCTGGTCGAAGCGGTCGGCGGACAGGTTGACCACACGGGAAGCTACAACGTCGAAGGCCGCATCCCGCTGGACGGGCTGATCGCGCTGGTCAACGCGCCGGACGTGGCGCTGGTTGAACCCGCAGCGGTGGCCGTCTCCACCAGCCCGCAGCAGTCCCCCGCCGAAGCACCCTCGGTCAACGCGCCGCCGACAGGCACCGCCATCACCGAAGGCTACGATGTGCTGGCCGTCAACGACTGGCATAACCTGGGCACAGGCGCGATTCTGGGCGCGGGGCAGCGTATCGCCGTCATCGACACGGGTTTCGTGGGCATGGCGGCTGTGGCGGCGGGCGAACGCGCCTGTTTGGGCGCTATTCCGGCTGCTGGCACTGGCAATCACGGTGTGAAAGTCGTGCAGGTGATCTGCGATATCGCGCCAGAGGCCGATGTCTTCGGCTATGTCGCCAACACGGCGGCAACGCTGGCTGACCAGATCGCTCTGGCGCGTGTACAGGGCAGCGAGATCATCGTCATCACGATGGATCTGGGCGTGAACGCCGCCCCC
>JAEUQX010000019.1 GCA_016788625.1 Anaerolineae bacterium | reverse complement strand
CTCGGCCTATGTCAACGCCTTCCTGGTGCTGAATGCCTTCAACCTGTTCGATGCGCTGGTGATCGACTATCTGGTGCTGACGCTGATGCAGCCGCGCGCCTTGCATGTGCCAGGCATAGAGGGCATGGAATATGCCTTGCGCGACCCCAGGATGCATATCACCAACTACGTGAAGGGAATCGTGTTCTGTGCCGTGTTCGCGCTGCCGATTGCGGCGGTGGTGGCGCTGCTGTGAGGGACTGCTTGGTGGGTATGGCGACAGATGGCGGCTCCACTTACGAACCGCCTCTGTCAGACCATTTGCCAGCACAGGTCGGGGAGAAGATCTGTAGCGGGGACGCTGAAGTCGTCCGTTTTCGCCCGGTTCGCTATCTCGAAGGACGGGGTCATGCGTTTGGCCAATTAAAGATGGCAGTAGGTATTGCAGGGACGTGCAGCGGCACATCCCGCCTCGGATGCCCCGTTGGGCGTCCCCACGGCTGCTACCGGATTAATTGGTAAATCCGCATGATCCCATCCCCTTAGAGCCGGGACTGAGGGATGCGGTTACTGTGCTGCCTGGTTCAGGTACGCGCTCACCCAGACCAGCGGCGCGTTCCAGTTGATCGTCACCTCGTTCGTAGACCAACTGCCGATTAGGTCGACGTAGCGGCGCGCTGGCCCCGCCTCGAGGTTGGCTTCTTCCAGCGCGGTCGGGTCGCTGGGCGCGGCGTTCGGCCCACCGGCTACGACACCGGGCGGCGGCGCTGGGAACCCGTTACCGGGGTCGTTCGCCCACACCCGGTGATGCGGATGTTCCATCGTGCGCGTGCCATAGCCGCTGATGAAGCTGAAGGCCAGCGCGTTACGACCGAGCAGGTAGTCCATGCTGTCGGTCATCCCGTGCAGATACTGCGCGTTGCCAGTGATGTCGTGGGCATAGGCCAGGATCAGCGCATTGTTCAGCACGGCGCTGTTTGAACCCCATTCGTAGCTGGTGATCGGCACGCGGTAGCCTTCGCTGGCGATGGTTGCCAGGTAGGCGTCGGCGGTCTGCACGATCTGGTCGCTCAAGGTGCTGACTTCCGGCAGATCGACCGTGTGCAGCACCAGCGAGAGCGCACCCAGCGCGGCAGTATCGCCCCAGTACATCGCGCTGTTCTTGCCCAGGCCGCCGAAGCTCGTCAGGAACGGCGTCGAGCGCATGGCCTCGGCATACGCTTCCTCACCTGTTGTGATATACAGTTCCGCCGCCGCCCAGAACAGCTCATCGGTCACGTTGGCATCGTCATAATTGCCACCGCCCGCGCCGGGAGTATTGCCCGCGATGGCGATGGGATTATCCTGCCCAGCCTGGAACGCCGTCACCGCCGCTTGCAGGCAGCGCTCCGCGAAGGCGTCGTCAATGCCGCGCCAGATACGCGCGCACTGTGCCGCCGTCGCCGCCAGGTTGTAGGTGGCCGCTGTCGAAGGCGGATAGACGTAGCGCCCGCCGCCCCCGCTGAAATCGTTGTTGTTGTCGTATTCAGTGGGCGGCATGAAGGGGATGCCCGCCCATTCCAGGTCGTGCAGCTTGTGATGCGCCATGCCCGCCTGCGGATAACCCGCTGGCACCTGCATCGAGAGCAGCCATTCCATTTCCCAGCGCGCTTCATCCAGCAGATCAGAGACGCCGTTGCCACTCTCCGGGATATTCAGGCTGCTGTCCGGGAAGGCTTCCGGCAGGCGCTCGTACAGGTTGAGCAGCGTCCACAGGCTGATGCCGCCATTGACGACGTACTTGCCGTAATCCCCGGCGTCGTACCAGCCGCCCGCCGCGTTCAGCGTGTAGTCACAGCCGTCCCAGGTTGTGCCAGCAGCATCCGTGCCCCGGTAGCACGTTACCGTGTTGTCGCTCAGATGCCCCGCCGGCCGCGCGTAAGCCTCGCCCGCGTGCTGCGCGGTCAGTTCGATACCGCTGCGGTTCAGGTAGAAGTAGCGCAGCGCGTCAATCGGCAGGCTGGCGTAAATATCGCTGCCGATCACGAACGGATCGCTGAGCTGATCGTAGATCAACAGGCGATACGTGCCAGGGGTATTGAAAGCGGAGAAGTCCGCGATTTGCAGCGTATCCCCGGACGCCGGGTCGGCAACCGGGTTTCCCGTCAACCCCGCGTAAATGGTGTCGCCGGACTCGGCGTCAATGAGCAGCCATGCCACGCCCGAACTGCCCTGATTGGCGAGTGCGGCAACATGCGGCGCGCCGGGGAAATACCCCACCTGATTGATGCTGACAGGCTGTGGGGCTGGCGCTTCGACGGCAGCCGCGCCTGTCCGTTCTGGCGCAGCAGGGACAGCGGTATTTCCGACTTCGTAGAACATGCCATAGCCAAACAGGCTCGGATTCAAATAGCTTTGATCGTTTGTATCGGCGTTCGACCAGATCAGCTTCACGTCACGATTCTCCCCGGATGAACCGTTGCCATGTGCCTGAAAGCCGATCACTGCTCCCTGCTCGACTGTGATGCCATCGGGGATTGGCACGGACGCTTCAAAGCCCCAGCCATCCGCCGTGCGGAACACGAACGCCGAGAAATTCGCCTGGCTGGCATTGGTACCCGTAAAAACCAACCCGTTGGGATCGGTATTGCCGATATTGCCCGGATTGATGTTGACCTGAAACACGCCGTCGCCGTAGCTGGTGCGTGCCAGGTCGCCGGAAAGGTTGAAGTAAAACTCCAGCGAGTCCTCGTTCCAGAAGTCCTGCCCATGTTCGCCCGTGACGATCGTCGCGTCCGGCATCACCATGTAGAGGTAGATGTTCTCGCCATCGGAGGCCAGCGCGAACTGCACAAAGCCGTTTTCCGCCGGGTCCAGCGATACCATCGTGCCTTTGCTGAAGACATCGAAGGGCACGCCGTTCCAATCGCTCAGGTTTCCATCCACCTTGATAGACAGCGGATAAGGAATGTAGGCCACCTCGCCGGGGATATGGGTCAGCACGTCGCTGGCGGCGAACGCCTCACTTTCGGCGGACGGCAGCGCGACGACGGGCGGGGCGCCGGACTCAGCTTCGGCGGGCGCGGGGGCGCATTCCAGCGCCAGTGCCAGCCAGGGCGCGGCGGCGGACGCATCGGCATAGCTCAGGCCGTAACCATAGGGGAACAGCGGCGCATCACAGCCTTCGCTCGGCAGATTGTCGAAGTCGAAGGGCAGTTGTTCAATGCTGCGCAGCCAGGTGTAGGGCAGCTTGCCGACAAAATCGCGGCTGCCGAACAGCACATCGGTCACGCCCGCGCCTTCCGTACCGGGCAGCCATGCCGCAACCCAGGCATCCGCCAGATTGAGCGAGGTGTCAATGATCAGCGGACGACCGCTCAGCAGCACCACGATCAGCTTATCAACCTGTTCGCGCATGGTGGCGATCAGACGCGCCTCGCGGGCATTGAGCAGCAGATCAGCATCATCGCCCTCGAATTCGGCGTAGGGCGGTTCTCCGACGACGACGACGCCGATGTCGCCACGCGCCCCATCAAAGTCGCCTCGCTGGTTATATTGAACGGTGGTGTTTGGGCCAAACCCGGCTTCCAGCGCGCTCAGGATGGTCGTGCCCTGGGTAGCGCCGTTCCCGTCAAAGCCCTGCCATTCAATCGTCCAGCCGCCGGACTGCCTGCCCAGGTTGTCGGCGGCAGCCCCGGCGACGAACACCGTTTGTTCGGCCTGCGCGTCGATAGGCAGCGCCGCATTCTCATTCTTCAGCAGCACCAGCGATTGACTGACGGCCTCACGCGCGACGGCGCGGTGTTCGTCCGAGCCGACCAGCGGCTGAAGGGCTTCGTCGGCATACGGGCGGTCGAACAAGCCCAGTTCGAATTTGACGCGCAGGATATTCGCAACGGCCTCGTCGATGCGTTCCAGCGTGATGTCGCCATTCGCTGCGGCCTGCTTCATCGTGTCGATGTAGCGCACATAGTCATATGGCACCATGTTCATATCGACGCCCGCGTTGATCGCCTGCACGACGGCATCGTAGTAAACAGGCGCGACATCATCGATGCCAGCCCAATCGGAGACGATGAAACCGGTAAATCCCAGTTCTGTGCGCAGCACATCCTGGATCAGGTATTCCTGTCCGTGCATCCGGCTGCCACCCCAACTGGAGTACGAAACCATGATGCTGCGTGCGCCGTTCGCGATGGCGCTCAGGTAGGGCGCGAGGTGAATTTCGCGCAGCGTGGCTTCATCCACATCCGTAACGCCACGATCGAGCAGGCCGTTTGCGAGCGGCGATGTGCCGAAGGCCGTGCCGCCGTCGCCCACGAAATGCTTGGGCGTGCCGAGCACCGAGAGCGGGTCAGCCAGGTTGTCGCCTTGCAGGCCGAGCAGCATCGCCGTCGAAAGCTGTGTGACCAGTTCGGTGTTCTCGCTGTAGCCTTCGTAGGTGCGCCCCCAGCGGTAATCCTGCGGCACGGCCAGCACGGGCGCGAAGTTCCAGGAGATGCCGGTCGCGAGCATTTCCGCCGCGGTGACGCGCCCGATCTCGGTGATGAGTTCCGGATTACGAGTCGCGCCTAACCCGATGTTGTGCGGGAAGATCACCGCGCCCGCCAGGTTGCTGTGCCCGTGCACGGCATCGACGCCGTAGATCATCGGAATCGCCAGGCGCGTGTTCAGCGCGGCATCCTGATAGGCATTGACCATCGCGGCCCAGCCTTCAACGGTGTTATTCCCGTTGGGATAGCCGCCGCCGCCGCTGAGGATCGAGCCGATGAAGTAGCGAGTCACATCCTCTGGCGTGATGCTGTTCTTTTCGACCTGGGTCATCTGCCCGATCTTTTCGTCGAGCGTCATCTGGCCGAGCAGGTCAGCGACGCGCTCCTCGATAGGCAGGCTGGAGTCCTGATAGGCGCGCACATCTGCCTGCACCACTCCACCTGCGAACAACATGGTGAGAAGCAGTAACGCGAGTAGACGTATTTTCATAACGATTTCCGTGTCTCCTATTCTAAATAACTCCCATTTAGGCTGTCCCAAGATACCCACGTTTCAGGCTGCTTGCGGGCACGGCACTGCCGCGCCCCTACAAGCGAAGATTTCGTTTTCTGGAACAGGCTTACAGACCGTAGCCGAACGGCCACAGCGGAGCGTCGCTGCTGGCTTTCAGATTCGCCAGCGGAACCTGATCAATCGCGCG
>JAEUQX010000014.1 GCA_016788625.1 Anaerolineae bacterium | reverse complement strand
TCGAGCGCGTCGCGCAGGCCATCGCCGATGAAGTTGATCGCCAGCACGGTGATGATGATCAGCACGCCGGGGAAGATCCACACCCAGGGCACCTCGTCAAGCTGTGCCTGCGCGCCCGTGAGGATATTGCCCCAGGTCGCGGTGGGCGGCAGCACGCCAAAGCCGAGGAAGCTCAGATACGCCTCGGTGACGATGGCCGCGCCGATACCGAGCGTCGCCGTAACGATGATCGGGGCCAGGCAGTTGGGCAGCACATGCTGGAAGAGGATACGCCCCTGCCGCGCGCCCAGCGTGGTGGCGGCGGTGACGAACTCCTGTTCCTTCAGGCTCAGCACGACCGAGCGCACAATACGCGCCAGCCGCATCCAGTTCAGCAGGCCGATGATCAGCACGATGGCGATCACGCTGGCGTAGAACGTTCGCCCCAGGATGGTGACCTGATCGGTGATGTTCATCAGCGAGCGCGAGAACAGCAGCAGCAGCACCAGCACGGGAATCGAGAGCAGCGCCTCGGTGAAACGCATCAGCAGCGAATCGACCCATCCGCCGAAGAAACCGCTGACCAGCCCGATGATAGTGCCAACCGCGACCGAGATGCCGACCGATACAACGCCGATCATCAGCGAGATTTGCCCGCCCCAGATCGTGCGCGCCAGCACATCGCGGCCTACGCCGTCCGTGCCGAAGGGATGTTCTGCGCTGGGGGGCTGGAATTTATTGACCAGCTCGATTTTGTTCGAGTAATCTTCGCTGAGGAAGAACGCGCCGCCGACACAGAACAGGATAACGCCGATCAGCATGACTGTGCCTGCGACGGCCATGCGGTGTTTGAAGAAACGGCGCACGGCGATACGCCAGAGCGACTGCGCCTTCTTCTGCTTTTCGTCACGCAGCACCGCAATGCCCGTGCCGCTGGTTGAAGTAACGGTTGCCATCGTCGCGCTCCCTTAGCTATACCGAATGCGCGGGTCAAGCCACGCATAAATGACATCAATAAAGATCTGCGTGACGACCACTGCTGCCGCGATGATGAGGATGAAGACCATGACCACAGGGGGATCAATCGGTTCAAGGCTTTGGATGAAGACACTCCCCATGCCCGGCCAGGAGAAAATGCGCTCCGTCACCACCGCGCCCGCCAGCACGAACGGCAGATCAAGGCCGATCAGCGTGACAATGGGCAGCGAGGCGTTCTTGAGCGCGTGCAGATAGGTCACGCGGCGGTTGCCCAGCCCTTTGGCGCGCGCGGTGCGGATGTAATCCGAACTGATCACTTCCAGCATAGTCGCGCGGATGTAGCGGCTGTAGCCCGCGATGCTGATGGCCGACAGGCAGAAGACGGGGAGAATCATGTGACGAATCAGTTCGTCCAGTGAACGGTCGCCGCGCACATCGTACATGCCCTGCACGGGCAGATAGGGCAGCCCGGCTTTCTTGGCTTCGACCGCGAAGATCTGCACGCTGAGCAGCGCGATGAAGAAGATCGGCATCGAGAAGGTGACGAACGAGACACCCGTGATCAGGTTATCCCAGACCGAATACTGACGCAGCGCTGCGAAGATGCCAATCGCCATCGAGATAATTACCGTGACGACGTAGGACGTCAGGCCGAGCAGCAGCGTATTGGGCAGAGCAGTGCTGATGACTTGCGCGACCGGGGTGCGCGTGCGAATAGAGTCGCCAAAGTCGCCGCGCAGCACGCCAAGTTGTTTGCCGAACTCGTCCGGCTCACCGTCGCCTGTAATGTCGCGCTTGAGCCAGTCATCACCGAACAGCCAGGTGACGAATTGCAGGGGGATGGGATCATTAAGGCCGAAGCGGGCTGCCAGCATGAAACGATCGGCTTCGCTGACGCGCGGGTCATTCGCCAGATGACCGAGCGGATCTGCCCCAGAGAGCTTGAGACATAAGAAGACGATCAAGCAAATAATGAAAAGCAATGGGATAGCGGAAAGGATCCGCCGCAAAACATATTTTCCCATACCAGCTCCCTGCAAATAACTCACTCACCGGGTATAGCAAGGGCGGGTTCGTAACACCCGCCCTTACTCTTGATACAAAGAGAACGCAGCAGAAGCCACGCCCTCACAGGCGTCAATTAGCCAGCGGGCTGCCAGTACTCAATCTGCTGGAACCAGTTGGAAGCCAGCGTTCCCAGACCATCCTTGACGCCTTCCGTGTTGACACGGTCGGTGCGGACGGCGTACCAGGTCACGCGGACGTAGAGGCCGGCCCAGAAGTTAGCCGAATTCATCAACTCAACGGACTGATGCTTCAGCGCCAGGCGGGCAGCCGGATCGAGCGTGGAAGCGATCTGCGGGATCAGCTCATCGAACGCCGGATCGCAATAGTGCGAGAAGTTGCCGCTAGCGGGATTTTCCGGTGACGGGATGCCCGCGCAGCTGAAGCTGCTGGGATCAACGTTCGGGGAAACCGGGTCGTTGCTGGAGGCATAGATCGCCAGGTCGTAGTCGCTGGATGCCATGATACCCAGATTGGTCAGGCTGGCGAACAGCACTGCCGGGCCGGGCACCTGGAACAACTGCGTGCCGATACCAACTTCCTGCAGGTTCGCCTGGATGGCGAGCTGGTAGTCGATACGCGACTGACGCGGGGTGGTGAAGAACTTCAGGATCAGGTTCAGGCCGTCCTTATCGCGCAGGCCGTCGCCATTGCTGTCAACCCAACCGGCTTCGTCCAGCAGTTGGTTGGCGAGAGCAACGTCGTAGCCCAGGATTTCCAGACCTTCCGGCCACCACACGCTCGAGTCGAACGCGCCCGGAACCGGCACGCCTTCGCCCGCGATTGCGGTGGTGATGTTGGCGCGGTCAATGGCGTGGATGATGGCCTTGCGGACATTCACATCACGCAGCGCGGGGTGGTTGTTGCCATCTTCGTCGATGTTGAACCACAGCGCGTCCGCATAGGGGCTGCCCGTGTTCCAAATCTCGACGCCTTCAATGGCCTGATAGCCTTCCAGCATGTCGTTCTGCCAGTTGAAGGCCACATCGATTTCGCCCGTGTCCAGCGCGTTCTGCATCTGGGCCGATTCGAGGATGAACTTCAGGATGACGCGGCCAAAAGCGGGCTGCTGGCCGGTCCAGTTGGGGTTGGCGACCATGGTGATGTTGTCACCCTTGGTCCAGCTTTCCAGCGTGTAGGGGCCGAAGCCAACCCAGCCTTCACCCGTGGTGAAGAAGGACAGGCCGTCAATCGTGCCGCCATTGGCGTCCATCAGCGGCTGCAGGACATGTTCGGGGTAACGGCACTGCGGCATGACGGTGATGTTGTCGCTGCCCAGGAAGTCCGGGTAAACCGTGTTAAAGGTCTGGACAATTGTCAGGTCGTCAACTTTTTCCAGGCTCTCGACCACCGACGGATAGTCGCTGCGGAAGATCGAACCGGTCGAGGTGTCGCTGAACAGCTTGTGACCGAACAGGCAGTCATCCGCCGTCACAGCTTCGCCATCCGACCACAGCAGCCCTTCCTTGAGCTTGTGAGTGACGACCGTGTTGCCGGCTTCGTTGGTGGTGACCATGCCATTTTCAATCGAGGGAATCTCGGCCATCATGTCCGAGTAAACCTGATAGGCGCCGTTCCAGCCATAAGCCTTGCGGCTGTAGAAGTCGCCCAGCAGTTGGCTGAAGGTGGACGAGCTGCCATCACCCAGCACATCCGGTTCCTGTTCCCAGCCGATGACCAGCACCGCTTCGTCCTGGGCGCGTGCCACACCGACGAGCAGGCCGAGCACGGTGGTGAGCACCAGCACCAGACCTATCATACGACGATATTTGCCAAACATAGAGGTCTCTCTCCTTGTAAAACTATCTATTCCGCTCTGCCCCAGGCGGCTCTCCACCCGGATACCTGCGGCGTAAGCGACCAGAGAATAACACAACTTGTCAGAGGCGACAAGAACGACATGCAGGGCTTCATCCAACCTCGGTAAGCAGTTTAGGTTCGGCTCATTCAGTTGATTGGCTTGCCAGCCCGTTGTCAGATTCACGCTGCTGACCAACCTGCCCGCATTTGTTTTGTTCTACCCCAAAATACAATTGTTGCTTGCCAGAGGTTCAAAATTTCATCTGGCAGGCGCTAGGACAAGCAAAATCAACCCGTTGTGTAACGGGTTGGCATGGATGCTGCGTTTGTTCAATGTATGGAGTGTGACGCAATAGGTTGATTTTATGCATCTGTCGCGATTACTTGGTGATGCGTGGGTCGAGCGCGTCGCGCAGGCCGTCGCCAATGAAGTTGACGCACAGCACGGTCAGCGAGATCATCAGACCCGGCCACAAAACCAGCGCAGGGGTCAGTGTGAGGAAATCCTTGCCGTCAAACAGCAGACGCCCCCAGGTGGGGAAATCCGGCGGGAAGCCCAGACCCAGGAACGACAGTGCCGATTCAGTGATGATCGCGCTGGCGATGCTGAAGGTGGCGGAGACGATCACCGGGCTGAGGACGTTTGGCAGGATGTGGTTGCGCACGATCCTGAAATCCGGCGCGCCCAGACTGCGGGCAGCGACCACGAACTCGCGCTCTTTCATGCTCAGCACTTCGCCGCGCACGAGTCGTGCAGTGGGCATCCACCCCAGGCAGCCGATTACGATGACCGTCAGGATGAAGATACCCAATTCCGGCCCGAAGGTCACGCGCAGCGAATCGCGAAATAAGAGCGTAATCACCAAGAGGAGCGGCAGCAGCGGCAGCGAGAGGAACATATCCGTCAGGCGCATCAGTGGGCTGTCCAGAAATTTGAAGTAACCAGCCAGAAGCCCAACCAGTGTGCCGATCAGGATGCCGATCAGCATGGCGACGACGCCAATCGCCAGTGAGACGCGTCCACCATACAGCACGCGCGCCAGCGTATCACGACCCAGGTTATCGGTGCCGAAAGGGTGTTCTGCCGTCATGCCGCTGAACGAATCCACGATGTCGATATAGGTTGGGTCGAGCGTCCAGATCAGCGGGCCGAAGGTGATCCCCAGCATGATGATGATCAGCGCGGTGCTACCAAGCATCGCCAGCAGATGTTTGCGAAAGCGTCTCCAGGCGTCACCCCATAGTGTTCGCGGTTTTTGTGTCGCTTTGTAATCCAACGGTAGGGCTGAAACTTTAGTTGTTGTTGCCATAAATGTTTTTTCGTCACTCAATGATAAGCGATACGGGGATCGACCAGCGCGTACAGAATATCGGCGATCACATTGAAGACCACAATCAGTACGGCAAAGATGAAGGTCAGCGCCTGCACCATCGGCAGATCGCCGCCCTGCACGGCTGTGATCAGAAGCTGTCCCAGCCCGTTCACGCGGAAAATCTGCTCGGTGATCAGCGCGCCCTGGAAGATTTGCGGGATGCCCAGCGCGACCAGTGTGACGACCGGGATCAGGCTGTTACGCAGCGCGTGGCGGATGACAACGCGCCGTTCGCTGAGTCCTTTGGAGCGCGCCGTACGGATGTAGTCCTGATTGAGATTATCCAGCATGGCCGAGCGCGTGAAGCGGCTCAACTGCGCCGTAAAGAACAGCGTCAGCACCGCTACGGGCATGAAGATCTGGCGCATTTGCACCCAGAAACTCTCGATGTCCGTGACTCGGTGTGTCGTATCGTAGATCGAGGGGAACCACTTCAGGTTGACGCTGAAGATGATGATGAAGATCAGCCCTGTAAAAAATGTTGGCACCGAAAAGCCGATCATCGCCAGGAAGGTGCCTACCTGGTCAAAGATCGAGTAGGGTTTATAAGCCGAAATGACGCCGATGGGGATAGCGATGATGATGGCGAACATATAGGCCGTGCCGACCACCCACAGCGTTTGTGGCAACCGTTCCAGGATCAGGTCGATGATCGGGCTGCGGGTTTGCCAGGATAAATACCGCAGGCGTTCTTCAGACCCGGGGAACTTCGTTCCTGTGATTTTTTCAATAACATTGAGCGGCTCAGAGATGAGGAACTGGTTCAACCATTTCACATATTTGACGAGGAAGGGGTCGTTCGCGCCTAACGTTTCGCGGATTTTCTCGCGCACTTCGGCGGGAATTGTCAGTGGTAGGTTGCCAACCGGGTCAGAAGGCGATAGGTCGAGGATCGCAAAAATGACAAAACTGATCACCAAGAGCGTTGGAATGGCGATCAGGACACGCCGCAGTAAATATTGTCCCATAGTTCACACACCGATCTCAAAATAACTGCGCCTAAATGGTATGGGGGTGAGCATCCCCACCCCCACACAGGCCTGATTACTAGTTTAAAACTACTGCGCGCGGGTCCAGTCCGCGATATTCCACAGTTCCGCGTCCCAGGCATTCATGCGCACGCCTTCCAGCGAGTTCGCGCGAGCCGAGACATCGGCACGGTTGATCAGCGGGATGATGCCGCCGCCCTGGACATACATATCATTGAGCTGCTTGACGATCTCAGCACGCGCTTCCAGACCAACCGTCTGCGAAAGCTGTGCAAACAGTTCATCGTAGGCAGCGTTGCACCAGCGCGAGACGTTGTTGCCCAGCCAGTTGTTATCCGGGCCGCTGACTTCGCTGCACTGCTGCTGCGCCATATACGATTCGGGGTCTGTGCCGTCGAAGGTATTGGTGAACATTTCGACATCGGCATAGAACTTGCCGTAGGTGTCCGGGCTGGCCGGGTCGCCACCGAAGAACACGCCTGCGTCGATGTTACGCAGTTCGGTCTCGACGCCCAGTTCGTCCCACCACTGCTTGACGAGCGCCTGGTTAGCCTGGCGCACGGCGTTGGTCGAGGTCTGGTACAGGATACGCAGCGGCACGCCATTCAGTTCACGCACGCCGTCGCCATCGGTGTCAACGATGCCAGCCTCGTCCAACAGCGCCTTGGCACCTTCCATATCCTGCTGGAGGCAGGAGTCATTAGCGCTGGACGCATAGATCGGCGGCTGCGCGACCAGGTTGCAGGTGGGGACGCCGCCCGGACCATAGACCTGTTCCGCGATCACCTGACGGTCAATCGCCATCGAGAGCGCCTGATAGACGGCCGGGTTGGTCAGGAACGGATGGGCATTTGAGCCATCTTCCGCCCAAACCGAACGGGCATCGCCCAGCGCCGGGTCGGGGTTGGTCTGGTTGATGTGGATACGTTCAACAGCCGAGCTGGTCACGTTCATGATCGTGCCAATGCCAGCAGCTTCCATCGAGGCCAACACCTGCGGCAGAACCTGAAGGTTCCAGGCGTAGTCCGCTTCGCCCGTTTCCAGAACCGCGCGCGCCGCCGATTCAGCGTCGCCGCCGCCCTTGAGGATCACGCGCTGGAAGAAAGGCTTACCTTCTTCGCGGTAGTTGGGGTTGGCGGTGTATGTCACCACGTCATTGGCGCGGAATTCTTCCACCACATACGGGCCAGTGCCGATGGGGCCGAAGTTCTGTTCCGTGCAGCCCTGGGCCGCGACGCCGACGCAGGCTTCAAACTGCGCCTTCTGGATCAGCGGCGAAGTCGAACCGACGAAGGGGCCATAGGGGAAGGGTTTCGGAACGCCGAACGACACCTTAACCGTCAGATCGTCAACGGCCTCAACATTAGTCACGTCTGTCCAGTTGGCAACCTGTGCGCAGCCCGTTTCTTCGGTCGTGCAGTAAGTCCAGGTGAACACCGCATCAGCCGAGGTGACAGGTGTGCCATCCGACCAGAGCAGACCTTCCTTGAGCTTCCAGGTGATGCTCATCAGGTCTTCAGAGATACCGCCGTTTTCGACGGTGGGGATCTCAACGGCCAGCCAGGGGATCATCGTTGCGGTTTCGTCGTAGCGTGCCAGCGGTTCCAGCACCAGCGACGCAGCGTCGATTTCCTTGGTACCACCCGACAGATACGGGTTCATGTTCGAAACCGCCTGCCAGTACAGAATGGTGACAGTCTCGCCGTCCTGGGCGAAGACGCCGCCGAGCGTGCCGGTGAGCAGCAGCAACACCGCCACTAAAGCTCCGATCTTCAAAACGGGCTTTTTCATTGTACCTTCTCCTAAACATTATTCATCATACGGGATTGGAACTTCCCAATTGGGAGTATAGCGTGCGACCTTTGAACGTGCAAAATATGCTGCACGCAGCGTTACAGTCGCCCCGGGTTGATGAAATCACTATAGCGGTTGCGAGCCATTCACATATTGGATACAACACACACAAATCGGGCGAAAAGTTCAAGGCAAAACAACATGGATTTAGATCGTGATCAGCTACAGAAGGATATCTGGGCGCTTTATACTCGCGAACACGCTGAACTGGGCGACGCCGGGACACTCCAGCACCTCGAAAGAGGCCGCCAGTGGGATTTGTCCGGCACGCTGCGGGCTGGGGGTGTGCTGGTCTTCCCACACGCCGGGGTGCAGGACTGCGGCTACCAGATCGCGGCCTGCGTTCACGCCTGCCTGGACAGCGGCGCTGACCGTGTGCTGGTCGTCAGCGTGCTGCACGCGTTCACTGCCGCTATGGAACAGGCGCGGCGCAATGTCGCGGCGGGTGGCGACCCGGCACAGGAACCGTTTTGGGGCGTGCAAGGCCCTGGACTGAAGGGACGCGAGGAATGGCGCGGGGATCACGCCCTGATGAGCTGGCGACATTTCTGGAATGCGGAGGTCAAGCGGCGCGGTCTGCCGGAGTCGAAAACGCCGCAGGTGATCGAGCGTTACCCGTATCTGGCGGGCGGCAAACCGGAGGCGCTGCCCGGTTTCGAGGAACTGCGTGAGATCGCCAAAGATGCCGTAATCGTCTCGACGGCTGACCCGTTTCATCATGGCATTGGCTACGGCGATACGCCCGAAAACAGCTTCGATCACGATGCCGCCGGACTGCGCCGCGCTCAAACGGTGATCGAAGACGGCATCCGCATTCTGGAACAGGGTGATTACTGGGGCTACAACCAGCACTGCGTGACGGCCAAGAGCGACGCGCGTGATGCCGGGCAGGTGTTCCGCTGCCTGCGGGGGTCAATGCGTGGGCGCGTGCTGGACATCACCTATACCGACGCGAGCGAGCTTTACAAGCAGCCGCCGCCTACTTGGGTTGCCGCCGCGCTCATCGAGTGGAGTCCCGCCTAACCTCACACTCAGCACAAACCCACCGGTCAGCCCTATGGCCGGGCCGTTTCAGATCAGGTGCGAGATTACCCGCCACTAACTTTCGTGGCGGCGTAATACGCTGCGCCTTTAAACCGGATGCATGTTCTTCTGCTGCCCCCGAATGAAATATACCCCCGACGGCCAGTTGATTTGTGAAAAGTGTGGAAAATATGGCACGGTTTTTATGTATTTATTGAACAAAAAACGAAACCGTCGTATCGTATGAAGGAGATGGTGGTGACTCTTGCACAACCCCAGTTGAGCAGAGTGTCTCAGGAGCAAAAGATCATGTTTTTCTGGATGAGCGGCGTTTGGGATGCGACAATGCAGCGGCGCATGGTCGGCTTTCTTGGTTTACTGGCGTTGCTGGCGTTGGCGCTTCTGGGCGCGCAGGCCAGCGGCGTGACGCTGCTGCGGCTGGTGTTCTAGCGTGCGACCTGTTTCGGTCGTTTCGCGACCCAGCTTAATATCTTTTTGGATGCATTGCAGGCAATACTAGTCGTTTTTTGTCGTTTCTGCCTTGAATACGCAGCGCCTGCCGAAACAGCCTCTGTGCGGTTTCGGTGTTGTATATGATGCTGTCGGCGAACCTATTGAACGATTTAACACGAAACGGACAGGGCAGGTCTTGTCCCTACCCAAATCGCGTGTTTGTAGGGAAAACGCCCGCGTTGTCCGAATTCGCCACCAGTGTCGTATATCGGTTTGTTCCGGGGAGATCGCCTTACCTTTGGCAGGTGAGTGGTCTGTTTCCCGCGCATACCATTTGCGTTAAAATCGTGCTTGCTTGCAAAGGCGGCACTCAACCGCCCGCCGCTCTGCTGCGCTCATCAACATGGCCGTAGTTACCCAGGAGACGCTTATGCCCACCGGACAAGCATTACTCGCGCAGATGGAGCAGCTCCCCATCCTGCCCAACAGTCTGGCGATCTGGGGGATGGGGCAGATGGGCATCGCTATCAAAGGCCCGGATGCCCTCATCTATATTGACCCGTGTCTGAGCGATGTGGTTCGCGAGCGTTTTGGCGAGTGGTGGTATCGCGCCTATCCGCCGCCGCTCGCGCCCAGCGAAGTGAGCAACGCAGACTTTTACCTGATTACCCATGAACATATGGATCACCTCGACCCGATGACGGTTGGCCCTACCGCGCTGGCCTCGCCGGAAGCGCGCTTCGTCGTGACGGGCTGGTGTGGCGATCTCATGGCCGATGTGGATGTCGATCCCGACCGTCTGATCATCCCCAAGGCGCTCGAACCGTTCACGCTGGGCGACACGACGCTGCGTCTGACCGCTATTCCCTCCGCGCATTACGCCAAGGAGCACGACCCACAGAAGGGCTACCGCTGGTTCGGCTACCTGATCGAATGGAATGGTTTCACGCTCTATCACGCGGGCGACACGATCATCTACCCGGATTACGTCGAGACGCTCAGGAAGCTGCCGAAAGCTGATGTCGCCATGCTGCCGATCAACGGGCGCGACTGGAACCGCGAAACGGAAGCCGGCGCGATTGGCAACCTGCTGCCCGCCGAAGCCGCCTGGCTGGCGAACCAGCTCGGTTGGGAGCGCGTGATCGTCGGTCACAACGATCTTTACCCCAATAATGCTATCCCGATGGGGCAGATTGCTGATGCCTTCGCCAAAACGGCCCCGCGTCTGTGTTACAAGTATCTGCAACCAGGCGAACTCTGGTACGTCGTTAAGTAGAAATCATGACCGCGCACAGCCCACCCCAACCTGGCCTCTCTAACTTCGCCGTTCGGCTGATCACCGCAGCCGTCGCTGGGCCAATCGTGCTGCTCGTCACCATCTGGGGCGGGCTGCCGTTCTGGGCTGCTGGGTTGATCTTTGCCGCGCTGGCGCTGATGGAATTCTACGCGATGGGCGTGGCGCGCGGGGTGCAGGGCGCGTATGTCATCGGCCTGCCCGCTGTCATCGGGCTGATCATCGCTCTGGTCAGCCGCCAGTACGCCGCCGCGCTGCTGATCGTCGGCCTGGCGGCGGTGGCGACGCTCGTGCTGGAGGGCATCCGGCGCGCGGGTGATGGCTTGATCGCTCAGCGCCTGCTGATCACCCTGCTCGGCCTGCTCTATGCCGGGCTGCCCGTCGCTTTCCTGCTGGAACTGCGTGCCCTGCCTGACGGCCTGCTTTGGATTCTGACCGTGTTCGCTATCACCTGGGGCACGGATACACTGGCGTATTTCGGCGGGCGTTGGTGGGGCAAACGCCCGCTTGCACCGCGTATCTCGCCCAAGAAGACGGTCGAGGGCGCGCTGGTCGGCCTTGTCGGCGGTGCGTTGATCGGCGCGCTGGCCCTGGCGCTGGGCGGACAGCTACGCCCTGACCTGCTGCCGCTGCTGCTGATTGGGCCGCCGCTGGCCGTGCTGGGCGACCTGTTCGAGTCCTGGATGAAGCGCTCGTTCGGCGTGAAGGACTCGCATGTCGCGGGCATCAACATCATTCCGGGACACGGCGGCGTGCTCGACCGCACCGACGCGCTGATCTGGGTGATCACGCTGTTCTGGCTGTGGCTGGTGTGATGGGAAGTGATGAGTGAAGAGTAATGGGTGATGAGGGAAGCGTAACGCAATAGGCCGACCTACTGCGCCGCTGCTGCTATCGGTTCGGTCTGGGCAGCGTGCGCGGCGCAGCCTCCAATGCGGCGCCGTCCTCGAATCGCGCAACTACGCCTTCTACGGCTTCACGGGCGAACCGACCGACAGCAATGGCCTCGTGTACCTGTGACCGCAGGAAATCCCTTTAGGGACGCGCCCGCTACTACAGCCCGGCGCTGGGCGTGTTCCCCAGCCGCGACCCGTTCCGATGCAGCTTCATCCAGCGCCAGAATCCAACCGCTTCTCGTAACACAGACTCACCGGGTCGTCCCAATACGGGCCGAACGGCGGGATGCGCACAAAGCCTGCCTGGACGTACAGCCCGATAGCCGCCTCCTGATAAGTGCCCGTCTCCAGCCGCAGCACTGTGATACCGTGCTGCCGCGTGTAGTCCTCCAGGTGCGCTAACAACTGCTTCGCCAGCCCCAGGCCGCGAAAGCCAGGGCGCACGAACATGCGCTTGAGTTCGCCGTACTCGTTGCCGAAGAACTGCACGCCGCCGCATCCGGCTGGCACGCCGTCGTGACGCACGACGAAGAACGCCACGCCCTCGCGCAGCAGCTTCTCCACGCTGTACCCGTGACGGCTCTCCGCCGCGTAGTGCTGCGCCAGCCCGGCCTCCAGTTCCTCGATAAGCTGCACCGCGTCGGCGCTGTCCGGTCGTTCCTGAGCAATCGTGACGCTCATCTGCCACCTCAAATCGCATGGTGATCTCAACCCCTCACGCCAGTATAGGCCAACACCACCATCCATTTCATCGGTGATGCTGCCCAATAATCAGCGTCACTTTTCATGCGTCTGATCTCAACGGGAATTTACGTTTCAGCCGGGGCGATTTCCCATCACAAGAAGCATCAACTTGTGTAGAATGCCCTTTTGGCTCATGGGGGAAACACGATGTTGTTGAATGCTGTGTATGTATTGGTGGGGTTGGTGGGGTTGTTCCTGGGGGGTAACTGGCTGGTCAAGGGGGCGTCGCGGTTAGCCGCATCGCTGGGCATACCGCCGCTGGTCATCGGCCTGACCGTCGTCTCGTTCGGTACGTCCACGCCGGAACTGCTGGTCAGCCTGAGTGCCGCGTTACAGGGATCGAGCGATATCGCGTTTGGCAATGTCGTCGGCTCGAACATCGCCAACATTGGGCTGATCCTGGCGATCAGCGGGCTGATCCTGATGATCCCGATTCAGATCGGGCTGATTCGACGCGAGATTCCGCTGGTCATCCTGGCATCGGTTGCCCTGCTGCTCTTGGCGGTGGATGGCGAAATCAGCTCGCTGGATGGGCTCTTGCTCGTCATTGGACTGGTGCTCTTCAACATCCTGGTGGTGCGTTCCGCCCTGCGCGAACGGCTGTCACAGCGTGAGGAACGTGAACTCCAGGAAGAAGAGGCGATCACAGGCGAGATCAAGCGCACGCACGAGCTGGGCCGCATCATCATTGGGCTGGTCGCGCTGCTGATCGGTGCGAACCTGCTGGTGGACGGCGCGGTTGCCATCGCGCGGACGATGGGCGTGAGCGAACTGATCATCGGCGTGACGCTGGTTGCCGTCGGCACATCGCTGCCTGAACTGGTCACCTCCCTGGCAGCGGCGCTGCGGCGGCACGAAGACATCCTGTTCGGCAACGTCATCGGCTCGAACCTGTTCAACATCCTGGGCATTCTGGGCATCACAGCGCTGATCCGGCCCATGTCCGTCCCGGCCTCTACGCTGCGGTTTGAACTACCCGTGATGATCGGCTTCGCCCTGGCACTGCTGCTGTTCGTGCCCCGGCGAAAGATCACGCGCATCGAGAGCATATTCATCCTGGCAGCCTATATTATCTTCGTGATCGTCGCCGTGAGCGGCAGCAATGTAGCAGTCTGACAGGGAGGCAGCGGGATGACAGTTTTCATCAGCTATTCACGGGCGCAGCTCTATTTTGCCGAGGCGCTGGCGATTGCGCTGAAGCAGAACGGCGTTGACGTGTGGTTCGACCTGCACAACCTGACGCCGGGCGTTGATTGGGCGGACACGATTCAGAGCGGGCTGGAGCGCTGCAGCGGCCTGGTGCTGGTGGCCTCGCGGGCGGCGCTAGCCTCGCCTTATGTGCGCCTGGAATGGGCGTCTGCCATCCAGAACGGCAAACCCATCTATGTCCTGCTGTTCGAGAAGGTAATCCTGCCGCCGGAACTGACCGCACCCGCTGCGGTCCTCGATTTCCGGCGCGACTTTGACGATCAACTGCGCGCCCTCAAAAGGTGCGTCCAAACGGGCGACTGCCGCCGCGACGCTGTGCCCGCGCCCAACCGCTGGAACTTCCCGACCGTCGTCGAGCCGGGCGTGCGGCGCACGGGTTGGTTCCTGCTCTCGGCGGCAGGCATCAGCCTGATTGTAGGCACGCTGTTGGGCGGGCTGATCGGCGCGGAGGTGGCGGAGACGCCGCGCCTGATTGACTTCCTGCCGGGCATCCTGACTGCCGGGTGGCTGTTCTATCTGTACGTGCGCTTCCTGTACCGCCGCCTGGGATACGGCACGCTGCGGCTGACCTGGTCGCTGGCGACGTTCGCGGCAATGCTGGCGAGTTTCGTGGCGCTGCTGCTGGTGCTCATCCCGCGCGAGGACGCGACGCCAACGCTGCTCACGCTGGTCGTGGCCGCGCTGTTCTGGCTGCCCGTTTATCTGTCGCGCAGCGCCAATCGCGGCGACGTGCTGCGCTGGATGCCCACCGGAGTTGCGAGCGATTACCAGCGGCAGGCGGTCATTCAGTGGCGCGGGCAGGCGACCAGCGGCAAGATCATCCCCGCCGTATCCGGGCAGCCCGCTCAACTGCTGCCAATGCGCGCGATTCGCTACCGCCTGCACTATCACCCGGGCGACCAGCGCATCGCGGACTACATCGCGCATGTGTTGGCCGGACACTTGCATATGCGCGTCAATGATCCGGCTGCCGACGCCGCCTATCATCTGCTCGTCGTCACGCGCGCGACGGATGTACCCGCAGTGCTGGCGAAGCTTTCCACGACGCACGTGACCCTTATCCCGATTCTGGCGACTTCCGTGACCACGGCCAGCTTTGACCACATCAAGGAGTATCAGGTGATCGACTTCCGGCAGCGCAGGCGCGCGACTCTGGAAGCCTTCGCCCACCTGATCAGCAATCCGAGTTCGCAGATGTTTTATGGGACGCGCATCACGCCGAAGAAGCTGCAAGGCATCACCCTGCCGTCGCCGCTGTACTACGCCGAACTGATCAGCCTGTTCTTCGTTCGACGCCTGGGCATTGCGCCGGATACGCTGATGGTGGCTGCCCCGCTGGTCATCGGCCTGCTGGTCGTCATCATCGCGTTTGCGCTGGATCGCCCCTCTGCCTCTCAGCCAGTCAATACCCCAGCCAGCACAGTTGCGGCGGTTACATCAACGGCTGCGCCTACACGGCCAATCATCACCATGGTGCCAATCACCGCCGCAGAATTAAGCCTCGCGCTTGGGCCGGGGTGGGTGTTCGACAGTACGTTTGAGCCGTCACCGATCACCGCGGCCTTGCGCGACGCGACGCAGCCCGTTCTGCTGGCGCGCAAAGGCAGCACAGCGCTGTTTAGCAGCGGCGCGGACGATCTCTCTGCGATGACCGTGATGGTGCTGCAGTACAGCGGCGCGCAGCGCGTTCAGGATTATCTGCTGGGCGCAGGGGCGACGGCGCACGACGGAGCCGTTGTGACGGGCGACGCGCGGCTGACGGCGCGGCTGTATACGCTGTCAAACCTGCGCGAGGGACTCGTGGGCTGGCTGTATACGATCACCACACCCGGCAGCAGTAGTTATGTAATCTACATCCCGGCGCTGCCGATGCGCTTCACGGCGTCCGTGCCGCCGCCTGATGAGGTCAGCGCTGTGCTCGCAGGAATCGGTTTGGCGCAGCCGTAGCATAATAAAACGCTAATTGCCTGTATGCTGTTAACAAGATGGAATAGTGGCTAACCCAGTAGGGGATAACGGATGAAGCCAGAAGCAGAGAAATACTACAAAAGTTCCGAGGAGAAATTCCGCGCAGGGGATGTAGAAGGCGGTTTTGCCGACCTCGATCAAGCGATCCGCTCCGATCCAGAAGACGCAACGCTGTATTGGGAGCGTGGAGTACTTCGATATGAGGGCGACGAGTTCCACCTGGCTGTTGCTGACTTCACCAAGGTGATCGAACTCAGCAATAA
>JAEUQX010000011.1 GCA_016788625.1 Anaerolineae bacterium | reverse complement strand
GGCCCGGTAAGCGTCAGCAAGCGCACATCGTCACGCCGAAGCAGTTGGGAGACTTCTGCAACCTCGCGCTCGCGTCCGACAAGTAGAGTAGGTGGGACAGGCAGACTTCGAAACGGTGCGTCGAGGCCCCTCTCTGCCTGTAGTTTCCTAGCAAAGGTTCCCATGATTTGAACTCATGGATAGCTAATGAACGATCTGCTCAACCCTATTCAGTCGCCAAAAACTATGTTGCTCCGTTGTGTAGCATTGTCCCCAACATCTGGGTACCACGCCGCACGATGGCGATGGATACGTCCAGGTCGGTATGAAGACGATATACCCAAACTATGCTGCTGTGCAAGTGAGGCTGCGAGGAGTTTTTAGTGCGAATTTATTTCAATATACGGTCAAGCCGCCAGAGAATGACGGTGACGAGGCGTGACCTTGCTCCCCTTGGTGGAATTCTGCTTTTCCTCGTGTTCATTCCACACGGGCAAGGTCAGATGGACTGAACAGCCTCCAGTCCATCCGTGTCTAAATCATCATCCGCATGTCAGTTGAATGGCAACGCGATACTCACCCACCCCATGCTGGCGTAAGACTCGTTATCTCAGTACCAGAGCAGAGTCAGGTCGAAGGGGGTTAAGCCTTCCGTCAGGTTGCGTAGGTTGGTTGGGTCAGGTGGTCTGGTGGCAAATGCAAGCGCATTGAAGCTGTTGGCTGAGTTGTGTAATCAGAACGTGTGTGCTATATTGCCTGCGAAGCCATTTGATAACCAAGGACTCTCGCTAAGGAGAATAACCATGAAATTTCTGCTCACTTCTGCTGGTGTCAAAAACCCCAGCATTCACAATGCACTGGTCGATCTGCTGGGCAAACCGATTGCCGAGTGCAACGTCCTCTGCATCTCCACCGCCAGCTACGCCCTTCCCAACGGCCCTGTCCTCGCATGGAGTTTCATCAGTGGACAAGAGTCCGAAACCCCCATGACCGAATTGGGTTGGAAGTCAGTCGGCGTGCTGGAACTCACCGCGCTGCCCAGCATTGATAAAGAACGCTGGATATCCTGGGTGCGCGAGACGGATGCGTTGCTGGTGAATGGCGGCGACACCTTGTATCTGGCTTACTGGATGCGCCAGTCCGGGTTGGCGGATCTCTTGCCATCGCTGCGTGCAGTCTACGTAGGACTGAGCGCCGGGAGCCTGGTGATGTCCCCCAACATCGCACAGCGATTCGTCACCTGGAAGTCGCCTACGGGCGATGATGAAACGCTGGGTCTGGTCGATTTTGAGATGTTTCCACACCTGAATTACCCCACGTTCCCGACATTTACGATGGCCCATGCGGAAAAATGGGCCGCCGACCTGCGGGTGCCAGGCTACGCGATGGATGATGAGACCGCCATCAAAGTCGTTGAAGGAACCGTCGAAGTCATCTCTGAAGGCAATTGGAAGCTGTTTACGCCGTGATGCGGGAAGCGACATCTGGCATGGCTTTTGCCTGCGCGGGCTACACTTTCGGCGTATCAAAGGGGCACTGTCTGCCCCGTCGAGGATTTCAGATTTGGGGTGGCCAGTTGTACAGAAAGTGGTGCAGCTTTTCGAATAATCTAGAACTAAGAACTCAGCGTGTTTCATTTAGCCCCGTGTTGAGGAGAAGGCAATGCTGCGCGATCTGACTCACTCCGGCGAAAATTTTGCCACGATCTGCTGAGCCTGTAGCACTACCGCCTCGCGCAGGGCATCCGGTTCGATAATCTCTGCATCCGTCCCCAGTCCCAATACCAGCATCCGCGCTTCCTCAAGCGAACTTAGCCGCAGATCGAGCACTAACTGTGTTCCATCGGGGCTGGTATCGCGGATCGTGTATCGCTCGGAAGCGTACCAGTTCAGGAATTGCAGTCTGGCAGTGGGAAGACGTACCGTGAAGGCGAAGTAGGGCATATTGGCAACGAACTCCGTCGTATGGTTGTGCCAATACTGCGCCAGGTCAAAGGCTTCATCACGCTCAAAATGGGTGTCGAGCAGCTCAACCGCCGCAAAGCGTGAGACACGATAGGTACGCAGTTCGTCATTTCGTCGGGCGATGAGATACCACACACTCGCTTTGGCGACGAGACTGTAAGGTTCCACGATACGCTCGACAATTTCTCCATCGCCGCGTTCATAGCGCACCTTCACGCACACATCGTCGAACACCGCCGCTCTAAGCGTTTCCAGATGCGGTAGCGTTTTGCCTCTGTGCCACCACCACGCCGGGTCAAGATGAATGCGCTGCTGCATCCGCCCCGCCTCACGACGATGCAAGGATGGCAGTGCTGCGAACAGCTTGAGCAGAGTCGCTTCGGCGGCTTGCTCAAGACCGACATCCCGCAGTGGGCCGGCGCGGGTGGAGACGAACAGCGCGCGAACTTCGGCTTCCTTCAATCCGGTCAGCGTGACGCGATAGTGTTCATCCAGATACACGCCGCCGCCATGCCCTGCCTCGGCATGGATAGGCACGCCCGCGATACTCAGCGCTTCAATGTCACGCAGGATTGTACGCCGTGACACCTCCAGCGTTTCCGCCAGCGCAAATGTTGTCGTTTTCCCCTGCGCCTGAAGGATAAGCATGATGGACAGCAAGCGATCTGCGCGCATCGTCATCGCCTGATTGTTAAATCAGAATATCTGGTGACAGCAGATGTCACCAGAGCCATTCTACCCTGAATTTGTCCGACGGTTCAAGACGAGGAGACGAGGAACGATGAACAAAGTATTTTCGTGGGTCGAGATTCCAGTGCTGGACATCGAGCGTGCGGCCAGGTTCTACGGACAGTTGCTTGAGCGGGAACTGATCATCACCGATATGCCGCCGCGCCGAATGGCGACGATCTATTTCGAGCCAAACGAGGTCGGCGGGTCGCTGCTGCAATCGCCGGATGCGAAGCCGGGCAATCAGGGCGCGCATGTGTATCTGAATGCCGGACGCGGCAGCGATCTGGAGACGATGATCGAGCGCGTGCGTTCACTGGGCGCTGAGATCGTCATCCCGGCAACCCCTATGGGCAGTGACGGACGCTTCGCATCGTTCAAGGATACGGAGGGCAATATCCTGTCACTGTTTGCGGAGCATTGAAACCTGATCGACCGTAGTTAGCGCTGGTCGGTATGCGCTAAGGAAGAACGTGCACAACAGCCCTGCATACTCCGATGGACAGTTCTAAAGGTATGCAGGGTTTACACAGTTTTTCGTAGTGTGTGGAGTTCAAAATTGTATGGCTATTCGTGTAGTTCGCCTCGGAATGCCTCGAACCCCGGACGAAGGACTGCGTCTGGGAACGGTTCGCCGCCCACCGCGTGGGGTACGCAAACAGGACTGGGGTCGGCGAGATTACTTCGATGTGTGGGTGCCGGATCTGGCACCGAGCGAAGACTTACGCGCGTGGGCGCTGGCTGAACCTCTGACTCCACGCCGGTGGGCGTCCTATGAGCGGCGCTACCTGGCCCAGATGCGACGCCCGCAGGCGCTGCGCCTGATCGTCTTGCTGGCCGCGCTTTCCTTGCAGACGAACTTTTCCGTGGGCTGTTACTGTGAAGATGAGTCCCATTGCCACAGATCACTGCTGCGAAAACTGCTAGCCGAGCAGGGCGCAGCGATCGTATAGACGCGAGTCGCTTTTGTCACGACCTGCGGGTTGAGGTCATCTGATACGATGCCTGCTCCCGCAGCGGCTGAACTCAGCCAGAACCTGTCCGGTTATCCTGACCGCCTCTTGTTCGTTGATACCTTCAGTCAGCAGCTTAGTTGTGTATACTGTTCCTGAAGAATAGAATTGTTCTACTGGCAGCCGATATGCTAATCGAATGATGAAGCGACATCTGTCTCCCCCAAACGCCCTGCGAGAATACTACGCCGAAACGCTGATCCAGAGCATCAACGTCTGGGGAAATGTGTGCGACCGCGATCTGAATATTCTCGTCTGGAATCCGACAGCAGAACGCACCAGCGGCTATTCCCGTGAAGAAGTGATCGGGCACGCCGCGGTGTGGGATTGGCTTTATCCAGACGTCGATATGCGCACCAATATCAAAAGCATGGCCTCTCAGGTGCTGGTCGAAGATGGCATCATCCATGAGCTTGAGACGCAGATCACCTGCAAAGACCGTTCGCATAAGACGATTGCCTGGTATTCCGTGCCGTTAATCGACAGTGATGACCACATTCAGGGGTTCATCACCTTTGGTTACGACGTAACCGACCGTAAAATAGCCGAGCGCGCCTTACAAAAGGCCCATAATGAACTCCATATCCTTTATGAAATCGCGGCACTGACGAGCGAGGTAAAAGACCTCAACCTCATTTTCGAACGGGCGCTCGACCGCATCCTGGCGGCCATACGCAGCACTGGCGGTATCATCTACCTTTGCGATGACCATTCCGACATGATGAATATCAGTATCATCCGAGGCATCGAAAACGATCAGCTCCCGGAAGAAGCACATATTCGCCACGCGTTTGAGGCCGGTCAGCCTGTCTTCTCGTACTACGGACATCTGGATGAACAGATCCTCCAGTATCTGAGCATCCCCATGCGCGCTAAAGGCCAGGTCTATGGGGTGATCAGCCTGCTGGTATACCAGCGTACACAGATCAGCTCAGAGGAAATCGCCCTGCTCACGTCCATCGCGGACCAGATAGGCATCGCCGTCGAAAACACGCGCTTATACGAGCAGTCCAAGCAGCTTGCCATCTCGGAAGACCGGCGCAAGTTGGCGCGTGACCTGCACGACTCCGTCACGCAGTCGCTGTACTGCCTGACGCTCTTTGCCGAAGCCGGGCAGCGCCTGATGCGTATGGGTGACCATGAACGCGTCGAGAAGTATCTGGAACGCCTGGGGAAGACCGCCCAGGATGCGCTGCGCGAAATGCGCCTGCTGCTCTATGAACTGCGCCCGTTGGAATTTCATTCCGGCAAGCTGATCGAAGCAATCCAGCAGCGCCTGGATGCGGTTGAGCGCCGCGCCGGACTGAGCGCGCATCTGATCACGACGCCGCTTCCGACGCTGACGCCGCGATTGGAAGAAGGCATCTACCATATCACCTTAGAGGCGCTCAATAACGTGCTGAAACATTCTCACTCCTCCGTTGTGAGCGTTGACCTTACTCACAACGGGGAGGCTATCACGCTCCGTATCAACGATCATGGGCTTGGCTTCTCAACGGTTGAGGCGCAGTCGGCGGGTGGGATGGGCTTGAGCAATATGCGGGAACGGGCTGAGGAATTGGGAGGCACGTTATCCATTGTATCTTCCCCGCAAGAGGGGACTCAGGTGTGTGTTATACTGCCAACGGGACTATGAGAGACGAGCATGACGACCCCAATTCGCATTTTCATCGCCGACGACCACCCGATTGTGCGTGAAGGGCTGCACGCCCTGATCAGCACCGAACCGAGCATGACCATTGTAGGCGAGGCAGCGAATGGTGAAGATGCAGTGCGCCGCGTGCGTGAACTGAAACCCGATGTCATCCTGATGGATCTGATCATGGGAAAGATGGACGGGATTGAAGCCATCGAACGCATTAAACTCGAAAACCCCAACGCCCGTATCCTCGCATTGACCAGCTTCACGGCTGACGACATCGTCTTCCCGGCGATCAAGGCAGGGGCGCTTGGCTATTTGCTCAAAGACTCCGCGCCGCAGGAACTCTTACAGGCGATCAATAATGTCTACCAGGGCGTCCCATCGCTGGCACCCTCTATCGCGCTGAAGCTCTTCCAGGAACTGCACCACCCGGAAGTAACCGCAGGGGAAACCAACGAAACACTGACCGAGCGCGAGGTACTCATCCTGAAACATGTCGCGCAGGGGTTGACCAATCAGGAGATCGCTTCGCTGCTGGTGATCAGCGAACGTACCGTGCGTAATCACGTCGGCAGCATCCTCAGCAAACTGCATCTGGCGAACCGCACCCAGGCAGCTTTGTACGCCCTGCGTGAAGGCATCGCCCGTCTCGATGAACCTGCCAAACCTGTACCGCCGGAACCCTAGACCCGCACTGAAGCCCTGCTGACAGCTCCTGCACTGCCCCACCCTGCTCATCAACCAGACAAATCGGTGTCATAAGTCATTTGACCTAGGTATTTAAGTCAATTGACTTAATTTCTCACCCCCAATTTCCATCGCGATATAATCTCGTGTTCGCAAGAGTTCCTCTTTGAAAGGAAGCACATGATGAAAAAGCTAACCTTATTGGCACTATGTTTGTTCTTTTCGGCCATCTTTACCACTGCCGCACAGGATGGCCCCAATATTGCCCTGTTTAACCCGCTTGGCAACAACACCTATGTCGCATCGGCAGAAGAAGGTGTACGGAGCATCATCGAAGCAGCAGGGGGGACAGTCCAGGCATTCGATGCGGGTTTCAACCCGGAAGAACAGCTCAACCAGATCAACGATGCCATCACATCAGGCGAATTTGATGCCTTCATCATCTACTCGGTCGATGGCGTTGGCGTGACGGTTGGCGTTGATGCGGCAGCCGAAGCCGGTATTCCCGTCATCGCGCTCGATGCACCGATCAACCCGGATCGCAAGACGCTCGTCCCTTACGCCAATGTGGCCGGGCAGATCGCCCGCACGGGTGTCGGCGATGGTACGCATCTGGGCAACGCGATCGTGATGGCGTGCGAGGGTGTTGACCCGTGCGAAGTCGCTTTCCTGATCGGCTTCCAGGGCTTCCCGCTCGACCTCGACCGCGTTGATACGATCAACTCGATCATTGCCTCCCACCCGAACATTCAGATGGTTGCCGTGCAGGAAGCACAGTACCTCGAAGATGTCGGTTTCGATGTCACGACTGACCTGCTCCAGGCGAATCCGGGGCTGGATGTGATCGCCTCGGTCGGTGACCAGATGATCATTGGCGCTGAGATTGCCGTACAGGATGCCGGGCTGGAAGGTCAGGTCAAACTGATCGGCAATGGCGCGAGCGAACCGGGTTATGAAGCAGTCGTTGAAGGGCGCTGGTTTGCCACCGTCGCCAACATTCCGTTCACCAATGGGCAAATTGCTGCGCAGATGGCGCTGCAGGCCATTGATGGCACGCTGATCATTCGTTCGGTCAATATGTATGACCAGGCGCCGCCGATCCCGTCGAGTGGTCCGGTCATCACGCAGGAGAACGCCGCGCAGTTCACGCCGCAATGGTAGTGCTGCCCGCAGCATTCGATGTGGGCGATCCAAAAGATTGCCCACACGTTTCACCTGCTGCCCAAAGTGACTGGACACAGCACCATGAATGAAAGCTTCATCATCCAGACGCACGCGCTCTCAAAACGCTTCTTTGCAGTTCAGGCGTTGGACGCTGTTGATGTCGCGATCAGGCAGGGTGAAATCCACGCGCTGGTGGGCGAAAATGGGGCTGGCAAATCAACGCTGGGCAAGGTTATCAGCGGCATCATTCGCCCGGATGCGGGTGAAGTGATTGTCAAAGGGCGTTCCGTCGCCTATGCCTCGCCGCGCGATGCCCTGATTGATGGGATCACCACCATCACCCAGGAGATTTCCCTCTCCAGCAAACAGACCGTGCTGCAAAACGTCCTGCTCGGCCAGGAGGATGCGCGCGCTGGCATCCTCGACTTTCGCCGGATGCGACAGCGTTACGACGACATCCGTGCGCTGACAGGGTTTGACATCGATCCGCAGCTGCGCGTCAGCGGCTTGCGCATGGCAGATCAGAAGAAGGTCGAAGTCATGCAGGCCATCGCGCGCAACGCCCAGGTCATCATCATGGATGAACCGACGGCGATGCTCTCCGGTGAGGAAACCGCCCTCTTTCTGAAAACAGTACGGCACCTCAAGAACATGGGGATGACCATCATCTATGTCTCACACTTCCTGCGCGAAGTCCTCGATCTGGCCGATACCGTCACGATCATGCGCAATGGTCAGGTTGTCCGCAGCGCGCCCACACGCGGCGAAACCGTCGAAACGCTCGTGACCGCCATGCTCGGCAAGACGATGGAGCAGATGTACCCGCACAAAGTCCTGCCGCCTGCCGGTTCGCCCATAGCGCTTGAGGTCAAAGGCCTGCAAAGCTCGGTCTTCCAACAGGTTGACCTGACGATCCGCGCAGGTGAAATCCTGGGGCTGGCCGGGTTGGTCGGCAGCGGTCGTTCTCGGTTGGTGCGCACGATCTTCGGCGCTGAGGACATCAGCGGCGGCAGCATCCGCGTCGGCGAAACGACATTCCTGCCCAAAAGCCCGCAGGATACCATCCGTGCAGGGTTATATATGCTGCCGGAAAGCCGCAAAGAACAGGGACTGCTGCTCAAGCAGAGCGTCCAACTCAATATCACCCTGCCGCATCTGCGCGATGTCTCGTCATTCGGCGGCATCATCGACAGCCGGCGCGAACAGAGTGGCATTGTCGAGCTGATCAAAGCGCTCGACATCCGTGTGAGTTCACCCGCTACG
>JAEUQX010000744.1 GCA_016788625.1 Anaerolineae bacterium | reverse complement strand
GGACGCTGCTCGTTGGCGGGCGGCCAACTGAGCGCATAAGCGTTCAGCCGCGCTCCGCCAAAGGCGACCGGAGGTTGATCATCCAGTGTGACCCACTGACGCGCGTTGTTCAGGTCAACCTGGAATAGCCCGGCGTTGAATGGGCCGATGGCTGCTAACGCATTCCAATTCGCCTCGATGTAATCCACGGGGTTGTATGCGGTACGGTAGTCCAGCGAACGTACTTCGAAGTGCAGGTGCGGACGTGAATCGCAGGTCACATCCGGGTCGCCGGAGTAGCCCACGATTTGCCCGCGCTGCACAAGCTGGTACTGCTTTACGGGGGCGGGGTCGAGCAGGTGGCCGTAGAGCGTGGTCACACCGGCTTCAGGATGGCGCAATATCAGGTTATGCGGCCCGGCTCCGAAGGCGAGATTATCGACGTAGATTACCTCGCCATCCGCGACGGCCACCAACGGCGTGCCACAGGGCATACTCACATCGATGCCGAAGTGCAACCCCTGTCCGGCGCTGTACCACGCCGTACCGAAGTTATACGCGCCGACGGTGTTGCCATAGGGCTGCCCGAACAGCCAGCTTGATGGCCCCGGCGGGTCGGCCATTGGCATGATGAACGGCTTAGGCGCATCCTGTGCGGCGGCACTCGTGGCGAGCGTCCCCAATACCAGTAAATACACAATCCATCGCAGCACAACCATTATTGCTTTTCCCCATCTTACCCCACCACAAGCGTTAATCGCCTGCCCCTATGTCGCCAGCACCAGCGCCTTGAAATGGTCCATTCCCAGGTGATGCGCGCGAAGCTGTATTGTGCGTGCCTTGCTTTCCCGAATGAAGGGTGACTTCATGGCCAGCCGTGAAATCGAATGAATCGTGAGCAGCAGGCTGTCATCACTGCGCCATTCGACCTGTGCTGTCCACTCGCCCTGTTCTGCGTGCGCTTCGGTCGTGCAGTAGGTGAATCCTGCACGACGTGGCTCGTTGGTCACGGCAGTCACAACGTTCATGGTGATGCCATCCAGCAGAAACCTGCCGAACAGTGCAAGGCCGTGGATGCGCTGCACGATGCGGTCGCCTTCGCGCATCTGCCGTCCTTCGCGGCTGAAGTCGCTGACGTGTGTCATGATCTGCGGCGGATAGAACTGGTAGCGCAGCAGCAAATCTGCCGCGCGCTCGAAGGTTGCTGCCGTGATACGCTCCGCGACGACCAGTTCGTGGTCATCGTGATGCCAGCTCGCATCCAGCGCCTGTCCGACGCGGTAGCTCAGCGCCGCGCCGCGCCAGCGGTCGAGGTAAATGGTGTCATCCTGCTGTGTGGACGGGAAGAGGTCGAATTTAGGCGCGTAGTGGGTCATCCATACCCCCGCATGATCTCAATTAACTGCCGGGCGCGGTGCTGGAAGGTGTGTTCTTTCAGCACCCGTTCGCGTGCCGCCGCGCCCACTGCCAGCCGCTCTGTGTCATGTGCCAGCAGGTAGCGGTAGCGCTCGATCGCTTCTTCGCGCGAGCCGACGATGAATAACTCTTTGCCCGGCTCGAACCATTCGTCCAGGCCTTCATACGGGTTAGCGACGATGCAGCAGCCCATGCTGCTCAACTCGAATGGACGCGACGACGACGAGGCATATACGCTGGCGTGCGCGCGGCGGGTGATGCACAGGTTGATCTTGCTGCGGCAGGCATACTCGCGCAGTTTGCTGAAGCTCAGGTAGGGCAGGAGTTGGGTACGCCCCAGGTCACCGAGCTTGGTGCCGCGCACGGCGAAACGCGCCTCCGGCAGTGCGTCCGCTGGATGCCTGATCATGTCGTCAACCCACTGTGCGCGGTACTCTTTGCCATGCCCGTAGAACATCACGTCGATGTCCTGCTCAGTCACGGGGATCGGAGCGAAGACCTGCGGGTCTGCCCCGTAATACACGGTATGCACCGCTCGCGCGCCCAACGCCTTGAGCGCGGCCTCGCCGCCCTTACTGTTGCTGATCACCGCCGCGTATTCGCCGGGGTCTGCGCCCTGGTAGATGCGGAAGCCGGACGCGAACCCGCTCATGCTCGGCAGGCTGGCGGGCACATCGCCATCGTAGTAGAAGAA
>JAEUQX010000727.1 GCA_016788625.1 Anaerolineae bacterium | reverse complement strand
GCCTGCCAATCTCGTGATATTCCTGGAGGTCGGTATGCACGTACACCTCAACGCCCGTCGCGCGGCCTACCGGGCTGAGCTGGTAGAAGCTGATCGTCGCGTTGGCGATATTGCCTTCCGGTTTAGCGGCGTCGGCCACTGCCAGCGTGATCGTCGCATCCGAACCGCGAAACACATTCGTATTTGCCATCGTCTTTTGTCTCCTATTCCAGGTACATCACGACGCGGATGTAGTCGATGCTGAAGGTCGGGCGCACGACCATTGTCACGCGCGCGATACCGCGAATTTCCTCGTCACGGGTGGCCGTCACGTCCAGCTTGTAGCTCACCAGCATCTCGCGCTCGACCATATCGGCCAGCAGGCTGTTGATGCTGCCCTTGAGCGCCTGACGCACGCGCGTGTTGTTCAACATGCCGATGAACGGGTTGGCCGCCGCGCGCGTGCCGATGCGCGCATAATCCACGATGCGCCGCGTCGTCACCTGCGTCCAGGCGGTGTTGGTCGATGAGGTGATGCCGCGCACGATGCGAACCGCGCCTGCCCGGCTTTCCAGCGCCAGCACCCGGCTGGTCACCAACTGCTCAAGCTGCGTGCCGTTGAAGTTGGTCTCCAGCCCGTTGACGTTGATTGTCTTGTTGGTCGGGCTGACGTGTGGGTCGAGCGATGCAATGCGCCCGGCCACTGCTGCCGCCGCGTAGCTGCCCGGCAGCGTGACTTCATCACCGCTGGCCGAATCAATCGCCTTAATGCCGGGACCCACGAAGACCAGCCGCCCGTCAGTTTGGTCAGGCGCGACCAGATCTGGCACCGTTGCGCTGGGGTCGCTGCCGATCACGCCGATGCGCTCGCGCTTGTTGATGTCGGTCGAGGCGTTTTCGACGTGCGCCCGCAGCGCTGCCGCCAACCCCGTGCCCTGCCCGGCGACGACGATGATGTGCACATCCTGGTTTTCCAGCGCGGCCAGCCCATCGGTGTATGCGCCCGCGTCGCCTGCATCAGCCACGCGCACGGCGAATACGCGCTGCGCCCCGCTGCCAAAGGCCAGTTCCAGCGCGCGCACCAGCGTCTTGGCAGTGGGCGAAAACGCATCCGCCGCGCCAAAGAACTCGCGTGCGTCACCGATGTTGGCCGGGGTGTAGACCACGCCCACGTCGCCGCTGCTGGCCGTCCCGACGATGCCGAGATTGCCAATCGCGAACGGGCCGGGCACGATCAGCTTCTCGGCGCGTACCTCAATGTAAGTTCCGGGGAGAATCATTTCAGCCATACTGCTTCCCTCTTTCTATCGACTGGTTCGGCAAGCTAGCGCAGCGCCCGCAGGTAGACGATGGCATCGGCATGATCAAACGCATTCGCTGCGTATCGTATTTGGAAAAAGTCGTCGCGTTCGCGCAGCACGACCGGGCCAAGGATGTTGATGCTGGCGAAGTTCAACCGCCCGACCTGGAAGGTTTTGTCGCCCAGCACGAGTGTGCCCTCTGGCGTGAACAGGTTGGCGAAGGCACGCACGCTGGCCGTGTTGTTCTGGCGCGTCGCCCCGGCCATGCGCACGCTGGTATTGACCGCCAGGCCATTCCAACCGACGGGCAGCGACCACAGGATCGCCACGCCCGTAACAGCACCGGGGTCACGCAGCAGCAGCGGACGCGCTTCGACATTGCTCCATGCGACGAACTCCGGCGCAGTGACATCAAATGTGCCGTACTCGCCCATGTTCACGGGGATTCGCGCGATCAATCCGGCGGTGTCGTCGTCAACCAGGTGGTATTCGTACAGCACCGCCACCAGCATGGTCTGCATCCAGCGGCCATCGCTCAATGGCTGCAAGGCGCTCGTCTCGGTGATGGCAAAGCGCATGTACCCCGCTACAAACAGGTCATCTTTGGCGCGCAGCAGGCGTTCCTGCACGGTGCGCATCGCCTCTTCTGCTGCGCCGGATGTGGTCGCGCCGATCTGAAGCCGCACCACCGCATCCAGCCGCCCGCCCGTCAGTTCCGCGCCGTCAAAGGGCGGATGCGTTTCCAGGCCGCGCCGGTTGCCGATGGCGAGTGGGCGCTCGGTCAGGCTGACCAACTGGACACTGCGGAAGGCAATCGTCCCGCCGCCGGGGGGCAGGAAACGCCGCAGCCCTTCGAGCATGGCTTGCAGCCCCTCGTCAGGCGTCGAGACCTTGTTCGTGGGGAGCGTGGGCACTCCCGGGGTCGGCAGGCGCAGCGCTTCCACATCCACCAGCGGAGCCGCAAAAGCCGCCGGATTAGCGGGAGGCGCGGGGGCGTTTGCGCTGGGCGCGATGATGGCGTTGACGTCAAAGGCTGGTGTACTCGTGACAGCTGGCGGCGTCACAGCAGGAATGGCTGCACCCCCAACTGTTGGGGGATTTGTGCTGACTCCGCTGGAACTGCCGGATGCGGCGCTACCTCCAATCGTTGGGGGAATTGGCGCACCGCTAACCCCTGCGTTACTCACGGCGCTGCCCCCAATAGTCGGGGGATTCGCGGCGGGCGATGCGCTCACGGGCGTCACCGGGCGTGTATCGTCCGCGAAGGGCAGCGGTTCTTCGATGATCGGTGTTGTAGTCGGCGGAATGATCGGCTGGGTTACAACGGGCGAGGGTTCAGATACGGGAGCAGCAGGCGTGACAACAGGCACTTCAACGTTGATCACCGCTTCGGCGGCATCAGGTTTAGCAGCAGAAGGCTTAGGATGTCGGCGGCGCAGCACTTCAAAGATCGATTCGGCCATCCCCGTCCCCCTAGATTCCGGTGAGATAACGCCTAATCTGTGGTATCAGCCGAAAGTCCACACCCATTTCTTTCAGATACGGGACAATAAAGTCTGTTACCTCACTCAAGTTCTTGACATAGCGCCGGGTTCCGCTGGGCACATGGGTGATGTGCCCACGCCACACGGCTGCGCTTCCAGCTTCGGCAGGCTGTTCCAACCAGACTTTGACCACAAATGAGGTAGTGTCTAATGGAAAGGGATCCATACATGCCCCTTCATTACACAGCGCCAGGTTGAGCAGCCTGGAAAATGCTATTTTGAGTTAGGTTACGACATGGAGAGCTGTGCCATCGTCTTCTTTACGTCTTTCACAACGTCTCATCGGGTTTGAATTACCCTACGGTGTTTGGTAACAGTTGTAATAGAACGGCGTGCTATAATAGATTTTGTGCTCAGATTCTAAAATCAGATTATTCTGACGATAGCGATTGGGCGTTTTTTGTGACCTTAACATTACAATTGATATTTCCATAAGGCAGAATTGGGGTCTGCCTGGGAAACAATGGCAATCCTATCGCTGATCTTCACTCCCTTGCACCCGGCGTCAACGGGGTGGGTAGCGAAGCTCCAGGATACTGCTCAGCGTCACGTCCGATACCCACATCGAAAGGGGAGTGTATGGGTATCCTCAAGATTGCGCTGTTCGGGAAATTCAGCGGCCATTCCGACGACTCCTATCTCGGCCTGGATGCGGCCAAGCTCCAGGAACTGCTGTCATATCTGATCCTCTTCCGCGACCGTCCCCACCGCCGCGAGCAGCTCGCCGCCCTGTTCTGGGACGCCTCTTCAACTGCGCTTTCCAAGAAGTATCTGCGCCAGGCGTTGTGGCAGCTTCAGAGTTATCTCAGCGCGGCATCGAACTGCGAATGTGTTATCCAGGATCCGGAATGGGTGCGCTTCAATATTGATGCAGGGGTGGAGCTTGATGTGGCTGTGTTTGAGCAGGCCTTTACCGCGACGGAAGGCATTGCGGGCGAACACATGACCGACGAACAGGCGGGCGCGCTCAAGGACGCCGTCATGCTCTATAAAGGCGACCTGCTTGAAGGCTGGTATCAGGACTGGTGCATCGAGGAACGGGCGCGCTATCAGGACATCTACACCGAAGCGCTGCACAAACTGATGTGCTGGTGCGCGGCTCGTGAGCAGTACGAGGCCGCTATCGCCTATGGACGCCGCATCCTGCACAAGGACTGCGCCCATGAGCGTACCCACCAGGAGCTGATGCGCCTGTACTACCTGTCCAACAATCGCAGCGCCGCGCTGCGCCAGTACCAGCTTTGCGCCAACTTCCTGGAACGCGAGCTGGCCGTCAAGCCCTCGCGCCGCACGCAGGAGCTGTTCGAACAGATTCAGGCCGACCATCTTGATCAAGTCCGGTCGGCTGAACCCGCGCTGATCGCCTACGATGTCGCCACGCTCAAGCGCGTGCTGGACTACCTGGGGGAGATGCAAGG
>JAEUQX010000712.1 GCA_016788625.1 Anaerolineae bacterium | reverse complement strand
CGCGCTGGTCTTCGTGCTGCTGCTGCTGCAAATCGACGGGCTGGCGGTAGCGCTGTTCAGCGGGACACTGCTCGGCGCGTGGGTGGGGGCGTCCAGCCTGTTCTACTTCGGCGCGATCTTCGTCAGCCGCGTGATCGTCTGCCTGCTGATTGGGCGTTTCATCGTGCGCCTCACATTGGGCGATGATGGCAGCCAGCGCATCACCTACCTGAGCCTGCTGATCGGCGCGCTGCTGCTGGCGGCGCTGACCTCGCTGCCCACTATAGGAACGATCATCAGCGCGTTCAGCGCTTTCGTTGGCCTGGGTGCGATGCTCAACACCATTCAGAACCAACTGCTGATCTACCGTGACCGCGTGTATGGCCCGCGCCCGCCGCCTGTGCCGCGCCGCCCGGAGAGCGCCCGCCGCCTGCCGCCGCCGATCATCGACGACAACGCGCCCCCGCCGGGCATGGACAACCTGCCGGACGGCTTCCAGTGGTGGGACGACGAGGGGCGGTGAGGGTTTTGGAATTTTACTGCCACGCTCCTTGCTGATCTTGTAATGCATTCTTTGCTGATAATTATGTTGCATGATGAGTTGGAAAACGTATAATGAGTGAGAAACCATTCGACAACTTGATAGGTGTTTTTATATGTTTATTTGATTATGATTTGCAGATATTGTGCCTCCCTTTAACACGGTTGGAAGGAAAAGAGTTTGAAGCAAAATTCTTCAGAGAGGGATTTCTGACTGCAAACTGAGATCAACGTGATTAGTTAAACATAATATGAATGAGGTGTATAACGTTGAGTAATAAAATCAGTGCCAATTCTGCTTCTCGTATTTGGCTGATTTTGGGCATCGTTGTTTCGCTCTTGTTGGTATTTGCTTTTGCTTCCCCCCCTAATGTTGCTCGGAACAGGATTAGTCTTAATGAATTCGCTGATCACATTCGGGACCGTGAAGTTTCTCGAATTACAGTTCGTGGAGGTAGTGATATTGTAATTGATTTGATAAATGGACAAAGTGTAAATTATTTCAACGGGTCAAATCAGAGTATACTGGAAGTGCTGCAATTAGTAGGTGTTACGGAACAGCAACTGAATAACTTCCGATATATTGAAATGCCGGGAGGTATTGATTTTGGTAGTAGCATAATTCAAATTATAACGGCACTTGGTCCTACTATTATTCTTGGTTGGTTGTTCTGGCGATTGTTCCGATCAGCCCGATCCGATCAACAACGAGCTCTGGATTTTGGTCGCAAGATTACGGAACGATTGAACGAACCAGACCATCCGACAATTACCTTTTCAGACATAGCGGGCCAAGAATCCGCAAAAGAAGAATTAAGGCAAATTGTTGATTTTCTTAAATCTCCTCACAAGTACCAAGAACTGGGTGCTCGAATTCCTAAGGGTGTATTATTGGTTGGGCCACCGGGCACAGGCAAGACACTAATGGCTAGAGCTGTAGCTGGTGAAGCTGGCGTTGCCTTTTATAGTATAGTTGGGTCTGAATTCATTGAATTGTTCGTTGGTGTTGGCGCTAGCCGAGTGCGCGAGTTGTTCAAGAAAGCAAAGGAAAACTCACCAAGCATAATCTTTATAGATGAATTGGATGCTGTTGGTAGACAACGTGCGACAGTAACTGGTGGAGGAAATGACGAGCGGGAACAGACATTGAATCAGTTACTAGCTGAAATGGACGGTTTCGCAACAAATTCCAGTGTTATTGTTCTAGCAGCAACTAATCGTAGAGAAGTTCTTGATCAGGCCTTGTTGCGTCCCGGAAGATTTGATCGACACGTCACAGTTTCGCTACCAGATCGCTTGGGACGACTAGGTATACTCAGATTGCACATTCGCGATAAGAAGGTTTCTGGTGTTGATCTTGACAGACTAAGCAAAGCAACTATTGGATTTTCCGGTGCTGATCTAGAAAACTTGACAAATGAGGCTGCTCTCATAGCCGCGAGTAAGGGTAGTAATTCTATCTCGATGCCGGATTTCGAAGATGCCCTAGTACGTATTCGTTTCGGAAATGAAAGTCCTCCTTTAGCCGATGAAGAAGAACGAAAATTTCTTGCTTATCGAATTGCGGCAAACATAGCGATGACCGCATGGGTCGCGAATGCGTATCCAGTAAATCGAATAGATATTGTTCCAAGGGCGCATAGCCTATCAACTAATTTCGTACTGGAAGGGTCGGAAAGAAAACATCGTACCCGTAAGTTTCTTATGAAAGAAATGGCAATAATGTTGGCCGGTTGTGCTGCTGAAGTGTTAGAGTTTGGAGATATTACAACAGGTTCTGCTGAGGATTTAGGTCGCGCATCTAATCTTGCAAGACAAATGGTTACTGAATTTGGCATGAGCAATGTTTTTGGCATTTATAGCTTCGCTAAATCCAAGCCGCAGGATTCTTCAAAACAATCAGAATCTTTGTATCAAGGCTCAGTAGATGTACCTGATGTATTTTCAAGTGATGATGAGGTTAGAGCAATAGTAAGTGAAGCATATGATGTGGCCTTTTCAATGTTAAAGAGAAATCGAGTTAAGTTTCATCGTCTAGCTGAAGAACTTCTTGAAAATGAAGTCCTCGACCGTGACCAAGTAATTCGGATATTGTCCTAAACAAGGCGAGTACTTTGTCACACATCTTCATTAGCTATAGTCACGATAATCACGAAATTGCCAGTGAAATAGCAAGTCAGCTTACGACCAGAGGGTTCGATGTATGGATCGACCATCGTCGTATAGATTTTGGCGCTGACTGGTGGAAGACCATAGCTCAAGCAATTCGTGATTGTTCTGTATTTGTGATAATCATGAGCCCTGAGTCTGATAAATCAGAATGGGTTCAAAGGGAACTGGCCTTGGCTGACGCTTTGAAAAAGCCGCTGATGCCAATTCTTTTTGACGGCGATATATTAGCAAGTGAAAATTTTTCGTTGCTGTTGCGCGTTCAGTATGTTGATGTTCGAGGTGGTAAACTTCTTCCCCCAGAGTTCTATGGTAGGCTGATTGAGCATTTACGACCTCAACAGTTTCCAGGCAGAGAAATATCCATAGCAAATATGTCTGAACAACATGGGAGAAGAACTCCGATTATAATTCTGGAACCTGTAAGGCAAAATGCGAACTGGAAACCAATTTATGGCAATATCAATGGTATCCAGATGGTCTTGGTTCCGCCAGGCTGTTTTAGGATGGGGAGCGAAGAAGGCGAAAAAGACGAATTACCAATACATGAATATTGTTTCAAACAACCATTCTGGATAAGTAAGTTTCCAATAACTAATGCTCAATATCGCACTTCAGTGGATGCAGGAGCATGTAAACCTCCACGAGATAGAGAAACATTCAGATCTCCTGAGCGTCAAGATCATCCAGTTGTAGATTTATCTTGGTCACAAACAATCGAATTTGCCAAATGGCACCAATGTCGGTTGTGTACCGAAGCCGAGTGGGAGTACACAGCAAGAGGGCCAGATAACTTGCTTTATCCCTGGGGGAACACATTCAACCCAGATTATGTTCTTTTTAGAAAAAATTCTAACGGCGTAAACATGAAGATTGATACGAGACCACAAGGCCAGTCATGGGTCGGTGCAAGTGATATGATCGGAACTGTGTGGGAATGGACAAGTTCATCTTTTCAGTCTTACCCCTATAATCCAAGTGATGGCCGCGAAAATCGTGTCGACGATGAAAGGTTGATTGTATTGCGTGGTGGCTCTTTCACAGATGACTCGACTAGAGTCTTGAGAGCATCCTACCGTATGCCGCAATCTCCCAATTATCGTGCAAAGAACACGGGATTCCGTATCGCGTGTGATATATAAATGTTATTGACAATATTGAAAAGCATAAATGTGACACCTCCTATCCATTACCCCATCGTCTGACGGCTGCCCTGACCCGTCTCAGTTGTGCATTAACGGACGCACCCTTTGCTGCCAGAATCGGCCAAGAATGTATATATCTGTCGGCGGTATGCCCGCTGCCACAAACGGATGGTCAATACCCAAATACAGGGCAAGTCTGCTATTTTGTGAAAAATTCATGACTAGTGATGTAAAAACCAATCTAAGGCATTGGTTCAGTCAGAATCGCAACCTCAGGGTCATGCACTTGATACTCACCCCGGCGTGGGCTGTGGCGTGCCGCGCTGGACATCCTGCGGCCACCACTGCACCGCTTCGAGGCGCGCATCGCTGGCGAGGACGGCGTGTAGCGCGCGGGCAATCAGGCGCCTGTCGTTCGGCTTCGGGCGGGCGCGCAGCCACCACAGTCCCAGGCAGCCAGGATCATAGTCGATGCCCACCAGCCAGGTCGGCGGCATATCGGGCGTGGCGGGTTCATACTGCGTCTGCATAATCCAGTAATGCGCGCCGTTCAGCCGCAGCCAAAAGCCGTAACCGTAATCTTCGGCGATGACCTCGCCAACCTCGAATTCCTGATCGGCTAGCGCTGCTCGCAGCCATTCGCCCAGGTCTTTGCCGAGCATCTCGTTAATCGCGTCCGGCGTGGGCGTGCTGCTGAAGCGCGCCGAGCGAAACGTCACCATTGGCACAGGCTGCTCCTTGTAACGACTGAACCCGCATCAACGATAGCCAATGCATGAGCTTAGCGCCAATTCATTGACCCTCAGCCAGGGCTTCTACAAAGTCGTCACATCATTCATGTTGCTCACCGATTCCCCTCTCTATGAGCGCAGCGAAATGGGGAGGGGCCAGGGGTGGGGCATCACTGCTGTCGACTTTGCAACAGCCCTGACCCCTTAGCGACGATGTTTCGTGTTGCCAATGGTGGGGGATATTTGCCGGCAGGTCATCGTGCCTATTTTGAAGTGCGCTCAGACGTGGCGACTGTGTTCAGCGGCGCTATCCTTATGCGCTGTAACGCGCCGTAATGTTACCTGTTCTTGCCTGTTTATCAGGCTCCCCATTATCGCTCAAAACAGTTCCATTCGGGTTGGCAGCATCGCCCCCATTGCTGAATCACCCCGTCGCAGTTGTGCATTGACGGATGCGCCCTTTGCCGCCAGAATCAGCCGCGACCGTATAGTACTGGCTGCGGCCTGCCCGCTGCCGCAAGCGGATAGTCGATGCCCGAATTCCCCCGAACACTCGTCATCATCCCGGCGCTGAATGAAGAAGCCAGCATTGCGCAGGTGATCAGCCGCATTCGCCAGTGCGTGCCCTGGGCGGATGTCTGCGTCATCAACGACGGCTCCAGCGACGCGACGGGCACGATTGCCGAGTCCGCCGGGGCGATTGTGCTGCACATGCCCTACAACGTCGGCATCGGCGCCAGCGTGCAGACCGGCTTCATCTTCGCTGACCTGAACAACTACGAGATCGTCGTCCGCAATGACGGCGACGGCCAGCACGCGCCCACCGAAATCGCCGCCATGCTCGATTCGCTGACCCATGCCGAGGCCGACATGGTGATCGGTTCACGCTACCTGGAAGATCGTGGCTACGTCGGCTCGCCCGCGCGGCGGCTGGGCAGCCTGATCCTGGCGCGGCTGATCTCGCGCATCACCGGGCTGCGCGTCACCGACCCCACGTCGGGTTTTGTCGCCTGCAACCGCCGGGCGATACACCTGTGCGCTAGTATCTATCCGCACGATTACCCCGAACCGGAATCCATCGTCCTGCTGCACCGCGCCGGGCTGAAACTGCGCGAAATCCCGGTGACGATGAAACCGCGCATGGGCGGGCAGTCGTCAATCACGCTGCTGCGTTCCGGCTACTACATGATCAAGGTAATCCTCGCCATCCTCATCGGCCTGCTGCGCCCCGCGCCCGCTTTGGATACGCCCTGATGCGCGCCTTCTACACGCTAGTCATCACACAGATGCTGTCGATGATCGGCAGCCGCATGAGCAGCACCGCCATCGGCCTGCGCGTTTTCGCGGAGACGGGCAGCGCCGCGCCCCTGCTGCTGGTTGCCTTCTTCAACGAACTCCCGGCCATGCTCGGCAGCAGTTTCGCCGGGGTGCTGATCGACCGCTGGGATCGGCGGCGCGTGCTGATCGTGGCGGACAGCGGACAGGCGGCGGGCACGCTGCTCCTGTTGTTCAGCTTCACCTCTGGCAGCTTCCAGTTATGGCATCTGTACGCCGTCGCCCTGCTGAACGGCGTATTTGCCATGTTTCAGGGGCCAGCCAAAGATGCCGCCATCACGCAGCTCGTGCCGGACGCCCACCGCGACCGCGCCAACGCGCTGCAAGCGATGAGCTTCCCGCTGGCGGGGGTGGCCGCGCCCGCGCTGACCGGGCTGTTCTACGCGGTAATCGGGCTGGCGGGCATCGTGCTGATCGACCTGCTGACGTTTCTCGCGGCGGTGCTGGCGGTTGTCGCCATCCACATCCCCGCGCCGACGCGAACCGCCGAAGGGCAGCGCAGCAGCGGTGGCCTGCGTCGTGAATGGCTGGGCGGGCTGCGTTATCTGCGCCTGCATCCGGCGCTGTTGGGGCTGGTGCTGTACTTCACGGTGATGAACTTCCTGCTCAACGGCCCGCTCGAACTCTCGATCCCCTATCTGATGACCATCACCACCAGCGAGACGACGACGGGACTGGTGCTGGCGATGAACAGCCTGGGCGGCGTGGTCGGCGCGGGGCTGCTGGCCGTCTGGGGCGGCACACGCCCGCGCATCCACACGATCATGCCCGCTATGCTGCTGGTCGGCGCGATGTTCCTGCTGTATGGCACGACGCGCGCGCCGCTGCTGCTGGCCGTTTCGATCTTCGTGCTGATCGCAGCGCTGCAAGTCTGGGCGCTGTACACCTCGATTCTGCAAGCCAAGACGCCGCCGGATATGCAGGGGCGCGTCTTTGCGCTGGTGGCGCAGTTGGGCTACCTGGGCGCGACCACCTCGTTTTTGCTGACCGGGCCGCTGGTTGACCGTGTATTGGAGCCTGCCGCCGCCAGGCCGGGAGATGGCATCGGCGCGCTGCTGGTCGGCACGGGCGTCGTCATCCTGCTGCTGACGGCGTTGGTTTACGCGCTGCCCGCCGTGCGTCACCTTGAACGCGACCTTCCGGGTTATGAGGAAGCGGTGACCTGATGCGCGTGCTGATGCTCTCCAAGGCCTGCATCGTCGGCATCTATCAGCGCAAGCTCGAAGCCATCGCACGGTTAGGCGTGGAACTGCTCGTGCTGGTACCGCCATCGTGGAAGGACGAGCGCGGCGAGACAGCGCTGGAGCGCGTCTATACCGAAGGCTACGAACTACGCGTTGTCCCCATCGCGTTCAACGGCAGCTTTCACCTGCACTATTACCCCGGTGTTGGGGCGGCCATACGA
>JAEUQX010000707.1 GCA_016788625.1 Anaerolineae bacterium | reverse complement strand
CACAGCCAGCTTGGGCAGGTGCGCGTGCAGCAGCTCGGCCTGAAGATCTCCGATGTGCCGCAGGTGGTGCAGATTTACGATGTGATGATGACGCTGCCCGCCGTTGACCAGTACGCGCTGCTGACGACGGTGATCGAGCCGAACGGGATGCCAGAGAAATCGGCCAATCGCGAACACTGGGAGGAAATCGAAGACGAGATTTCCGCCGCTGCCGTCAGCTACGACTGGAGCGACGAGAACTTCCACATCCGCTGGGGCAAGAAGTGGACGCCCGTGCTGCTGGAAACCTACGGCTACAAAGAAACGCCGGAAGAAATCGCCGCGCGCACCGAAGCCTGGCTGATGGAAAACACGCCCGTGCGGATGCAGCAGAAGATGGCGATTGAGGCGCATGAGGGTACTGGCGGCGCGAGCGAGAGTCCGCAGCCGTATTAGTCGCCGGATACCTCACACCGTTTCGCAACGCTCAACCGCCCCTCTCTAAGCGCAGAGGGCGAATGTAGATGCTCAGTGATGATCAAGATCGGTGTTGGTAAGGGCGCACAGCCGCGCCCTTACAAAAAACACTCACGAACGCATACCCCGCACCACGGCAACAATTTCCATGACGGTTGGCAGAGGGTCACGCCACAGCAGGGTTACCGGGAGACGCAAACCCTGCAGCGCGCGCGAATGATAGATGCCTGCCGCGTCCGGCAGCGCCTCTTCATAGACTCCACTGGCGGCTAACTGCAGGAACGTCAAACGGCTGCGTTCAAAATCCAGAATCCAATATTCGTCAACGCCGCCCAACTCGTACTCGCGGCGTTTGTCGATTTCATCCGTCCGGCGGTTGCCCGGTGATACCACTTCAATCACCAGATTAGCCGGGCCAACGACCTCGTTATCATGGAGCTGGTGCAGGCGATCTTCGAGCAGCACCTGGATGTCCGGCGCGCGTGAGGACGGCACAACAGGCAACCGCATCAACATCGGGTCGCCCAGCGTTCGCCCACCGAGGAAGAGTTCCAGAAAGGTGTTCAGCAGGGTGCGCAGGAAGATCACCAGAGCGTCGTGACGTTCACTGATCGATGGCATTTCGATGACGACTCCGTTGACCCATTCGACATGCGCCTGACCGTAATCCGCCGCGAGGAACTGCTCGTATGTCACCCCGCGCGCGATCACCTTCCCGGCAATACGCACGGTACTGGCGACATCGGTCACCTCGATACTGATCGGGGGTGTATTCATTCAACTCACCCTCTTTATGCCTACACCTCCTCAGTATAGCGCATTCACCCGTTGGCGGCGTCAGTCGATGCCGACCAGCGCGTAAATCTGCTCCAGGTCGGTTTCCGGCCAGGACTCGTCGAGCAGCCCGTTAGTGATGTCCACGTTGATGAACAGGCCGCGATAGGTCTTACTGGCCGCTTTGACGCGGGCGACGTAATCCGCCATGCCGTCGAATTTCAGATCGCGGTGCAGGCCGACGCGGCAAGCCAGCGCAATCTTGCCGCCAAAATGCTCCAGCACGGGTTCGAAGGTCGCCTCGCTCGCCCCGAATTCGTGACCGCGCAGGTTATGGATTTTGGCGAGGCTGGGGAACTGGTGCGTCCATTTGCCGCAGGAGTGCAGATACACGCCGCCGCAGGCCTCCGAAAGCTGGTTGAGATAGGGCACATGGAACTCGTCGTGCATCTCGGCGGAAATCATCACGCACTCGTCGTTGGAGATCGAAACGCCCAGGCCGTCCGGCATCCAGGGTTGGAACATGCTGGGGATGAACTCACAACCCAGGCTGCGCGTCAGGTCGCGCTGTGCCTGCACGAAGGCGATGGTCAGATCGGTGACCTGCTGCAACAGGTGATGCACGGCCTGCGGGTCGGTGTACATCGCCATCAGGAAGTTGTTATGCCCCATGATCAGCGCGGCGCTGTCCAGCGGCCCCTGGATGTCGCTCATGCGGATGGGATAGCGCCCGCCGCTGTGTTCGATGAAATAGCGCGTGTAGTCCAGCATCCGCCCCAGTTCGCCATCGCGGATGTCGGGCGTAGGCAGGGCGTAAACCGCCTGAGGGTCGTCACCGATGGCCGGGCGCACGGCGGGCAGGTCGTTCTCCCACCAGATCACCTCGCAGCCGAACGCCGAGGGAATACCCACCAAGCCCAGCGTCGGGCAGAGCGACGGCACAAAATCGCCGCGCAGCACGCTCTGCGCCTCGATTTCCGCAAGCTGCGCGCGCAGGAATTTGGCCGGGTCGAGCAGGCGGTCGCGCACCGTATCCGGCCCCTCGGTGGAGAACAGCGCGCTGGGGATCGGCTTGCCGTTCTTCACGCGCGGCCCCACGTAGCCGATCATGAAGCCGGGGCGCTCATCATTTTCCAGATGCCACAGGCGCGAGAGAAAAGTTTTGCTGCGTTCGATGTTGGGGTTAGCGTCCATCAGGTATAGCGTCCGTATAACTCTGCTGCTTCCATCATCGCGTTGATGTTCTCCAGGGGCGAACCGGGCGGAATATTGTTGCCGTCCTGGATGATCAGCCCGCGAAAATGCGCCAGCTTCTCGATGACCTGACGCACGGCCTCACGCACCTGTTCCGGCGTACCCGTGTGAATCAGCATCGGGCTGACGTTGCCGACCAGCACGACACGCCCGCCCATGGCCGAGGCGATGCGGTCAAGGTTGACCTGCCAGCCGAAGCCTTGCAGCTCGTTGATCTTCAGATCATCCGCGAAGATGTCCAGCAGGTGATCGCTCTTGCCGCACATGTGCAGGCTCAGATAGCCGTCGAAGTGAAAGCGCAGGCGCTGTTCTTCCGGCAGCACCAGGTCGCGATAGGTTTGCGCGGAGAGCGAGACGGCCAGGTCGTCCGTCCAGGCGAAGTCTTTCGGCGTGGGCAGCTTTTCTTCTTCCCAGCAGAAGTCGAGCCACTCGATCAGCTTATCGGTGACAATGCGCAGCACCTCGCGCACGAAGTCCGGGCGCTCGTAGACATCGGTGAACAGTTCGATCTGCCCCATCAGGTCGCCCGCGACTCCGAACGGCCCGTCCGAGGTATGCGTCAGCGCCGGGTTCGCGCCGGGATAGAAGATCGGCCCGCCCTGGAAGCGCACCGGGTATTTCTCGGCCACGTCCATCATGGCGCGGCGGTAGGCGATCTGGCGCGCGTTGATGCCCGTATGCACGAAGTCGATGGCTTCCAGGCGTTTGAGGTCAGCGTCAGTCTTCACCCAACCCGGCCCGACCCAGGGGATGTCGTCTTCCTGGAAGACCACCTCGCAGCCCAGACTGCCGGACTCAAAGGTGTTCTGGAAGTCCGTCCACGCGCCGACCCACGCGCCCGTGATCGAAAAAGCGTCCGTGCGGATGTGTTCCATCAGCCATTTCTGCGCCAGGATTTGCGTCCGCAGCATCGTTTCCGGGTCGTTGTAGTAATCGTGGAGGCGCACGCCGACCTGCGGCACCAGAAAGCGGTGCGCGATGGCCGGGATGACGGGAACACGGTCGGGCGTCTCGAAGCGTTTAGCCTTCATGACGCGCTCGCGCCGCGCCTCGATTTCCTCGATGGGCACGGCAATCTCGATGACTTCCGCTTTAGCCATAGCTGCACCGCCGCGCTTCATCAGCAAAGGCTTCCAGCAGCGGCAGATCAGCCTCGAAGAAATGGTCAGACGGGCTGAGGATGTAGCCGCCGTTCGTCCCCGCTTCCTCGAAGCAGCGCCGCACCTCCGCGCGCGTCTGCTCCGGCGTGCAGCCGACGAAAAAGTGGAACTGGTCGAAGCCGCCAATCATGCAGGCGCGCTGGCCGATGCGCTGCTTGGCTTCTGCCAGACGCACATCGCCGCCCATGTCCGCCGGAGTGAACGTTTCCATCGCGTCCGGCTGCATATCCGCGATGCGTTCGAGGATCGGCATCATGCCGCCGCAGGTGTGATAGACGATGCGCTGCCCGACCTGATGCGCCAGGGCGATTAGTTCGCTGTCGTAGGGGGCGACGAACTGGTCAAACAGCTTCGGCGAGATCACGGTTGACGAGGCCGCGCCGCCGCCGAGTTCCAGCAGGTCGTAACGCGCGCCCGCCAGCGAGGCGATGAAGGTCTTCTTGCGCGCCTGCAGCACGCGGCAGACCTCGTGCACCCATTCCGGGTCGTCGTAGGTTTCCAGGATCAGCCGCTCGGTGCCGACCAGTTCCACCGCGTCCTGCCAGCATCCAGGCTGGCCGTAGATGTCGAAGTAGCAGATGTGGCCGCGTATCAACCCGCGCTCGCCAAATGCGTCCGCCGCGCGATTGACGGCCTCGACATCGATCTTCGGATGCGTGACCCACTTGGCGATCAGGTCAATGTCGCGCTTCTCCTTGATCAGCGGCTCGACCACCCAATCGGTGTAAATGTTGCCTTGCAGCACCATCGAGAGCGTGCCGTCCGGCGTGACGAAGCGGTAGCGCGTGGTGCGGTATTCCGGGTCGGGCAGTGTCTCGGCCTCGATGCGCCAGTTATCGGAGACGACGCGATGGGTGTGGTCGAGCGGGTGGATGAAGGTCTGTTCCGGGTCGAAGTATTCACCCTTGGCCGTATCGGGTTTGTAGGGCACGATCCAGGTATAGGCATCCAGCCCGAAACGGTCGAAGAATTCGGGGTACGAGATGCCGTTGAAATACTTGTCCAGGAACGAGAGCATCACATGATGGGTGGTAACGGGCAGGCGGTCAGGCACGCCGCCCGTCAAGGCAGTGAGCATCCGCTGGCGAGAGGTCATGGTAGACATGAGTGATTTGACCCTCCATTGCTCGATTTAGGTCCAACCGGAACGCTCGGTGCTGTGGCCGAGTTCGCTCGTGTGGACGATGGCCTCGCCATTCCCATCAAGCTGGTTATCAGTCAGCGTAACGCCGGGCTGTTCGATCAAGATGGCAGCCTGCTGGTTGTTCTGGAAGATATTAGCGCTCAGGGTCGTATCGCGCACCCGGTGAAAGCGCGTGCCGGTCAGGTTGGCGCGGAAGGTGTTGCCGCGAATCCGCAGGTCATAACTGACCTTCTCCAGCGGGATTTCCGGCCCGGTGTAGCCGTTGAAGCCGATGCGGTTTTGCTCGATCAGGTTGTCTTCAACAGTGTAGTCGTAGGATACCGACCATTCCGGCCAGTGCTTGAGTGTTTCGCCGCCGCGCGTGAACAGGCGGATGCCCTCGCGGTTGTTCTGTATCTGGTTGCGGCGGATGATGAAGCCGTGCCCGTGTTCGATGGCGATGCCGACCATGCGGCACGAGTCGATGATGTTGTCTTCGACCACGTTGTCCCACGAGTAACCCATCCAGAAGCCGTAATTGGAACGGCTGCAATCGTTGCGGCGGAACACATTGCCGCGCGAGAAGGTCGATTCAATGGCGTTGTTCGGGCTAAGGCGGCAGTCATTGTCCTCGAACAGGTTGTCGTCGCAGGTGGTCTTGCCGCCCTTGTGGTTGTAGCCCGCCACGAAGATGCCATCACCGCCACACAGGCAGCTATTGCGCAGGAACTTGTTGCGGCACGAACTTTCCACCAGCACGATACCAGCCGCGTCTGCCTCAACGCGGATAGCGCCGCTTTCCGGGCGGCGGAAGATGCGGTTGCAGAAGTCCAGGCGGTTATCCGCCACGACGTTATCGCTTGAACCGCTCAGGTAAACGCCCCAACCGCTGTTGAACGAGGCGTTGTTGTTTTCGACTGTCAGGCCGCTGCTGCCGTAGAGCAGGATGCCGTTCATCTGGTGCTGAAGGTCGCAACCGCGCACTGCCCCGCCCTGCACGCCGTTCAGCAGGATCGCCGCGCTATACACTTCCTCGATGGGATGCCAAAGATACAGAAACGTGTCGATGCCTTCGATCTCGTAGGTGTCGCGCACGCGCACATCTTCGACGCGCACATCACGGCAGTCGTCGAAGCGCAGGCCGTGAAAGAAACCAGAGATTGCGATGCCGCGCACAGTAACGCTCTGGCGGCCTTCAGCATGGATACCCACGCCCTGCCGCGACTGATCGACCAGCAGCGCGCCTTCGCCCTCAATCGTGATGCCATCCGCGCCGATCTTCAGCCCCTGGCTCAGCGGGTAGATGCCGGGGGCGAAGCGCGTATCTTCGGTGATGACCATGCCATCGACGGGTACAACGTGTTCTCGCATGATGTGTCCTTTCGTGAACCAGGAACCTCACCCCTGTGCTGCGCTTAGCTCCCCTCTCTATTCAATGGAGAGGGGCTGGGGGTGAGGTTCTTGAACAAAGCAAAACCGATTCCAAACTGAGGTTTCATCAATAGGACTTACGCACTCCCTGTTGGTGTTTCCCGTAGGGGCGACCTGCCAGGTCGCCCCTACAAGCCGCAACTGTGTAAGTCATGATCAAGACCCTCGCGCGCTGGCGATCACCGCGTCGATTTCGTCGCGCGCCCCCGCCAGCGTGCCATCCACGAATGCCAGCGTCGGCAGGTAAAACGGCTTATCCGGCACTCGTTCGTAGGGCGCATAACCGGACTCGAAGACGCCCGTGCTGCCCCGGCTGGCCTCGCCATCGCAGATATGCCCCATGATGCGGGCATAGCGTCCCACCCAATCCTGCACCTGCCGCCACTTAGATGACTGCTGAAAGATCGGAAAGATGCTCAGCAGCCCGTCATACCAGTCCTCGCCCATGACGAGCAGTTCCGGGCGACCCGCGCGCAGGCGGCTGACGAGCTGCTGGTAGCCTTCGCGCATATTGAAATCCGGGTCATTC
>JAEUQX010000699.1 GCA_016788625.1 Anaerolineae bacterium | reverse complement strand
TACTGTTTTCGCGCAGGCCGTGCGCTGGATCCACCCCACATCACTGACACTGCGCCTGATACCTACAGCCTGGATGTCGTGCGCTATCACGAAAATGCCGATGGTTCCTTGCGTTTTGAACATCTCGAACTGATGCGAATGCAGGGGGAAGAGGGCCGCGTCTATATGGGGGATGCGACCGAAAAGCTCAATCGGATGCTGGCTGAGGTGGGACCGGAACCCACCGAACGCGCTGCCAAAACCTGGGGACGATTACATGGCGCGCATATCCAGGATTGGCGAGAGATCAGCGAAGATGACCTGTTACAAGAACGCACACCAGCAGCTCCAGGGCGACAAGTCGAGATCGAATGACAGGGAAACATATCCCATTCTCCGCTGCTCTGCTGAATCGCGTATAATGGATGAAGAGAATAAGAACGAGTCGATCCGTATGGCACAGGCAGAGCAGCGTATTCTTTCAACCGTCAATCAGTATCTTGGCATCAACGCCCACCTGCACAGCCATTTCCTGCACTCGGAAACCGAAGGCTGGGAGGAGTTTCACAGCAGTCACATTACCGACCTCACGCGGGCGATGAATGCGTATCTCCCGGAAATGGGTTACATCGCGCGGCAGGAACGCTCCTTACAGATTCGTCACTTTGATGAAACCACGTCGCCTATTTCCGATCTGCTGATTAGTGACCTGCCTCGCGCCGGCCAGCGTGAAGCTGTCCGCACGTTCGCTGCGCCACAGGCTCAGACCGCCTTCAACGTGCCTGCTTCAACCCTGCTGGAACGTGAGCCAGCCGACGTGAAACGCCCGACTGCCATCAAGATCTATGAACTGCAAGCCGCGGCCGGTGGCAGTCAGCGCGAAAAACCTGTCGCCTGGATCGAACTGCTCTCGCCATCCAACAAGTCCGGCTCAGGTTACACGAATTATGTTGCCAAGCGCGAGGCGTTACTGGCGAACTGGCTGGTGTTTGTCGAAATCGACTACCTGCATGGGGATTCGACGACCCTGGAAACCATCCCCGATTACCGCCCGTCGGGACGAGATAGCTTGCCGCGTGAAGATGCTCATCCGTATCACCTCTGGCTGATTGACCCGCGCCAACCACCGGATGATCCTCAGAGCGGCGCGATTGCCACGTTCGACGTGGATCAACCCATTCCCGCGTTCAGCATTCCGCTCAACCGGGGCGACTACCTCACATTCGATTTTAACGCGGTCTATCACCAGACCTTCCGGGCGCAGCCAGCCTTTGGCATGGCAGTGAATTATGCAGCTGCGCCCGAAGCGGTAGAACGGGATTACAATATGCGCGATCAGGCGGCGATTGCTGCCCGGATGCTGACGGTGCAAAAGCTGCACCGCGAGGGTACCAACCTGGCGCAAGGCCCTTATCCGGTTAATTCCCACCTGCTCGACAGCCTGCGCCGCCGTGGGGAGGTGGTCAAGCAGGTGCTGACCTCAGACGCCACACCTATAAACTCGCTTGATCTCGACCTGGAATAGGCACTAGAAGCGATCTTTTTCCGTCGGGAAGTAGGTGCTTTTGAAGTTGAACAACTCCGGCTGTGGACTGTGGCGGATGCCTTCATAAAGCGCGCCGGTGATACGGCCTAGACCGTGCTTCAGTTTTTCCCGAATGTAAGTCTGATCGTTGTGATGCTGAAGCAGGAGTTCCGCCGCCTTGAGCAGATATTCGGCTGCGGCCAGCAGTTCGTAAGCCATCCGTCCACACCAACCGTGAACGCCGTTGGCATGAGCAGTGGTGATATTGATTTCCGACTGCCCAGTGTAGATGTGTCGTAGTGCTTTTGCAGTTGCTTCGAAGTCCTCGGCGGTTGTGTTTCCGGCTTGTTGGAACGTGAGCAGGTAGTGATAGATCATGTTGATGGTCTCGTCACTCAGTTTTGACCAGGCTGCCAGCAGCGCCAACTGGATATGCGAGCCGCTGTGCTGAGATGCGCCATAACATTCGAGGCAGGTATCTTGCAGCATATTCATCAGGTCAACAACCTGCTGGTCGGCTTCGTGGGCGGTATATTCCACATCTTTGCCGAAAAGATTGACGGTAATCTGGCGGCGAATGTCCATATAATTGGCGTTATTGTAAGCGGCGGTATAGCGCTCCAACGCCTGTTGAAGGGTGGTTGTCTGCATCGGTTTTTCTCCTTTTCAGTCCAGTGGGATTTAGACGCTGCGCCGCTGATGTTCACGGATGGAACGCAGCGTACTTTCAGGCAGCAAATTGGGCTTGAGGTCACTCAACCAGAAATTGGGGCGGAAGCTGTAGCCGGTCACCGCCTCGATGCGGCAGAGTTCGCGGTAGGTCTCCGGGTTATGCGCTGCCCCGTTGAGCAAGTCACTCACATTCGCCAGCACACAGCAGGCGCACGACAGGCGGTGATTGCCCAACGCATAAGCAGGATGGGCGATGTTCCCGTGATAGCGGATGCAGTCCCACACGTCGCGCTCAGACCAATCATGAATCGGCAGCCAGTCGAAAACAAACCGCCCCTTGTTCGGGGCGGTGCAGTCCGTTCGCGGGCTGAACGTTGGTCGCCTTGCGCGTGTGTGGCTTTCTTCGGCGCGTAAGCCTATCGCACAAATCACCTGCCCGGATGGAAAGGTGTTTCGGATCCAGCGGGAGATGGGGCCGCGTTTCAGGTCAGACGTGCAGTAACGCGCCTGACTGGACGGCCAGCAGGGGCGGGAAGGATCAGCATAGTAGCGCTGCCAGATGCGGCCAATCAGGTCACCGTGTGTCCAGCGGACGATGTGCAGCGGCACGTTTTTCCGCCGCGCCAGATCATGAACATAAGCCGTCGTATTGTGCCATTCTGCGCGACCCAGATCGGCATGAACCATCTGCACATCGCCCGACCAGCCTTCCATCTGACGCCGTTCCAGCAGGTTGTGGCTCATAGCATCCGAGTCTTTGCCGCCGGATACACTCAAGACCAATGCCGCGCCATCGCGCAGCAGTTGGATTGGGTCGTCAAGTAGATGCTCATCGAGGGTAAATAGCGGAAGCTGTTCGTTCATCGCCTCTACCCCCCTGGAACCACACACCGCTGAAGCGAGCGATTTGACCGTTGTCGAGGAACCTGACGAACACGGTATGGATGCCGATGCTGTACGGGCGCACGTTGTCACACAACGGATAGGCGACGACGATGCACTTACGGCACGAATTGACAGTAGACAGCCCAACGATCCGACCGATTGCGCCCGGCGGCGGCAGTTTAGAGTGGTGGAAGTTCTGACGCTCGCATTGAAGCATAACTACAGCCCTTCCTCATCCGGTTCACAGGACAAACGCTGTTGCCATAACCATTGATGAGCTGAACGGCTGTCCCTAACGCATTGGCCGCGCTTCATCGCTTCTAGCGCCTCCGGCAGGGTATAAAACTGACCAAAATCGTCCAGGGTTTCGTCATCCATATCGCGCAGGTGATAAGGCGGAATGGCGGCACAGTCCTCGCTTTCGGTGCCAACTTCAGCCGGGATGTCAAGGACAATAGCAGCGGTAGCGGGCGCAAAAGCGATAGGGTCCTCACCTGCTTCCCGCGTGATGCCAAGCAGTCCAGCACGATGTTCGATCCATGCGATCACATACTCACTCTCCGCTGGCAGCACCGAACGGTCAAAAGCGGTCACGTCCTGTAACAGGCGAATTCGACCACCTGGATAGAAATGCTGCGCTTCGCCATTGACCTCGACAACAAGCGGATCACCTTCCTTGATCGGGCGAAGTTCCGTCACAAAACTGTCAAAATCATCGGACAGCGTGACGGTGACTTCAGCAAAGCTGTCCAGATCGAGTTCATAGGCTTGACGGATGGCATCTTCCATCGCCTCATCGGCTTCGGCGGTCTCTGCGTCAATATCGGTATGGGTGGTGAACGTCTCGATACCGCGCGCTCGCAGATCAGACAACGGGTGCATCACGATCAGACACCAATTGTGAACGCCCACGCGGTCATAAGCGACGACGCGGACGCTGCTGTTAAGCTGTTCCGCAAGTTGGTTCACGGCACGGATGTAGATTTCCCGGTAGACTTCAACACCATCGGGCACGGCATCGCCGTCGGAAAAGCCCCATTTACTCTGCATGTCTTCCCAGAAACGCATGATGAGCATCCTTTCTGTCTTATTCGGTTGAGGAGGAAAAATGGAGAACTTAAGCCTGAAGATAGGGGAGGAGTTCGTCGCGGCAGATCGGCAGGCTGCGGACGGATAACCCGTCTACACTGACGTAGCTGACGAAGGTTGTCACCGGCTGGCGGTGGAGCAGTTTGTAGACATAACCCGCCACAACACAGGCGACGAGATCGTTGATGAGCAGGTGTTGATCGCCGCGTGCGACCAGATCAGCACAGGATAGGGCTGGCTGTGGCGTGGTCTGCGGCTCAGGTTCGAGCAGTTGGGGAAACAGCAGCGCCGGGCTGGGCAGATAGCGATACTTGCCCTGGTCGCCATCGAGATGGCGCAGCAGCGTATCACGATCTGCCGAATTGCCGATACACACCTGCCCACTGTCAAAGTGATTGCCCGCATCCAGCCAGATGCCATCCACTCTCGCCAACTCGCGCCGTGCAAGATGATTGTCCACACAGCCAATCACCAGGTTGCCATGGCGCTCGAAGTGCCGCCGTGCATCCAGTGGCTGATCGATTGCAGCGATTTCAAGACCGAGGGCCTGATTAAAGCGACGTGCCAGCACCCGGCTCTTGTTGTATCCAATGTCGCCTGCAGCAAACATCTGCCTACCAACATTTTTCTCTTCGACAACATCTGGGTCAATCAAGACGACTGACGGCGTATGCAGACGGGCACGGCGCATGTCGTAGATCATGCGCGCCAGGCTGCGCGCC
>JAEUQX010000681.1 GCA_016788625.1 Anaerolineae bacterium | reverse complement strand
ATCGCTGTTGGGCTGCTGCTGGCGAGCCTGCACCTCGCCGGACTGGCGACGCTGACGCACACGCCAAACCCGATGGCCTTCCTGAGCACGATCTTGCAGCGTCCCGCCAACGAGCGCGCTTACGTGATCATCCCGGTGGGCTACCCGGCAGCAGATGCCCGTGTGCCCGCTATTGGCAAGAAATCACTAGATGAGATCATGGTTCATTGGGAGTGAGGAGCAACATCTCATGAAAACCAATATCTATTCGGTTTACGTCAAGACCGGAGAGAGCGCATTGGGCGGCACGGACTCGAACGTGTTCATCCAACTGACAGGCACGAACGGGCGCAGCGAGTCGATCCATCTGCCGCCGCAGGACATCTTTTCCTTTGAAGCGGGCAGCATCGACAAATTCGTTTTGGAAGTGCCCGACCTGGGTGAACTGACGCGCTGCTGCATCGGCCACGATGGCAGTTCAGATGCGGACTGGTTCGTCGAGAGTGTGCGCGTGCTGGACGATGAGACCTCGCGCGAATGGACGTTCACCTTCAACATGAACCTGACGACGGAAGAAACGGGGACTCAGGCCGCATGTGTCGATCTGTAATGCTGCTGCTGCTCGCGCTGCTGGCGGCGGGCTGCAACCTGCGTACCAACAATGCCACCAATACACCGTTCCCCACACCGAACATTCCACAAGTGCGCTTCCTGTTCCCGGAAAACAACAGCACGGTGCTGGAAGGCACAGAAATTGTCATCCAACTGCTGGCGGAAGATCCCGGCGCGGGCGTGACGCGCGTGGAACTGCTGATTGATGATGTGCCGTACCAGGAAGGCCGCCCGGAGGTCAGTCCGGTGGTGCCAACCTTCACGGTGAATATGCCCTGGGTAGCGCGTGGCGTGGGCCTGCACTCGCTGACGGCGCTGGCGTTCCGCGCAGACGGCACGGCCAGCAGCCCGGTGCTGATCAATGTTGAAGTGCTGCCACGCCCGGAGACGACGCCAGGTTAACACGCCATGCTGGAGTATGAAGTATGATTCTGCTGCAACGGATAAAAGCACGCCCGAGCCTGGATGACCTATCACCGGGCGAAGCGCGTTTCGTTCAGGCGCACTTCGACCCCTATGCGGGTGAGGTGCTGATTGATGGTGAAGCGATTGGCTGGAACGAGATCAACGAGGTTGAGGTGGTCACGTCGCCGCGCAGCGCAGGCCCGGCAGGCTGGCTGGTGCGCTACCTGGTGCATCGTGACGAACGCTATCACATCGGCATCTACTTTGGGCGACAGGAGGCTGTGCTGCCGAACGTCACCCTGAATGTAGCGCGCTACGTGGTGCAGTGTGTGGCCTACTTCGCGCCGCTGCCTGTGCGCTACAAAGGGCCGGAAGGATTGTCGCCGCTTGCGCAAGAGTAAGGCCGTCACAGCCGCGTGCTGTGTGGCGGTTGCGCTGCTGCTGTCCCTGCTAACCTCGTGCGGGGGTGCCGCATCCACTACCCCGACGCCACCCGCCTCCCCCTGGGGCGAGATCGTCACGCTGGGCGAAACCGAACAAACCGACGCGCCGGATATCATCATACAACCTGATCAGGTCATCGCCGCATGGATAGGCGCGGACGAACGCGGCGTGCATCAGGATATGCGCGCGCTGCGGACGGACGGTCTGAGCGAGATCGTCGTGCTGCCGCTGCCGCCCGTGCATCCTTACGCGCAGCAGGTGGCGGCGGGCAGCGCTGGGCATTTTCACCTGCTCTGGCTGGATGCCCTCGCGGACGAGACGCGTCTGTTCTCTGCCTTGGTGACGAACACGCCCGAACTGGAACGCGGCCCAACCATCGTGAGCGACGAACACACGCTGCGCTACACGGCGCTGGCGAACGGCGATGGTTCGCTGTGGACGGTGACGAGCGGCGGCGTGATCGCAGAGCCGAGCCTGTACGCGCGCTACATCGACGCGGCGGGACGTCCTCGCCTGGAGGACCGCTCTGCCGCTGTCAGTGATGCCGATTGGCCGGCGCTGCTGCGCGACGACACTGGCGCGCTGTGGCTGTTCTGGCTGCGACACAGCGACGGTCAGGTGCTGCGCTCGCCATTTGTCGATGGCTGGACTGAAAACCCGCAGATCATCAGTCCAGGGTTGGCGCTGAACCCCGGTGACCGCCTGATGGATTTCAACGCGGCGCTCAACAGCCAGGATACCTACCTGTTCTGGAATGTGACGCGCGCGGACGGCAGGCCAGAGAGCTGGTATGCGAGAGGGCGGCTGGACACGGTGACGTGGGGCGCACCGCAGCGCCTTCGCTTTGACATGATAGATGCGCCATTTGAGACAGGATTCAACACAGGGACGGCGCAGCAGGCAGCAGAAGGCGAGCGCGATCTGGTCTGGGCACGGCCATTGGCGACCAGTCCGGATGTGCTGCCTGTTGCGGGGCTGGCGGATAACCGCCTGGTGGTACTGTACCTGCGCGCGGGTGCGGTGGCCGGGTATCAGCAGATCACGACCATGAACGGCCTGCTTGGCGCGCCGAACCTGCTCACAGATCGTGACCGCCATTTGTACCTGGCATGGGCAGAAGTGGGATCATCTGGCAGCGCGCGACTGCGGCTGACCATGACCCGGCGTTGAGCGCAGATCACAAAACCAGCGTTATGTTGTGACAAAAACCGTCACAAGTGTAAAAAGTTAGGAAAAAACGGTTTGATTTGCGTTAGTACGTTGTCCCACATATTGACACAAACAAACGAAAGTTCATATACTGCGTAAAGAAAATCAGACATACGCCGCCTCAAAACTTCTGAATGTCAGAAGTTGAACGCATAGGATGGTTGGTGATGACGCCGTCGAATTCCGGTTATGTGAGTAATCGGATCCTCAAAATCAATGTTGGGTTTCTGCTCAGCGACGGCCCCGGCCACAACCATGACACCTCGTTCGATGCGCCTCGTGTGCGCGTCGCCGACGATCTCACCGTAGAATACATCCGTGGCCCGCTGCGCTTGAGCCGCACGACAGAGGGCATTTTGGTGCAGGGCACGCTCGAAGCTGGCTCTGAGGGCGAATGCTTTCGCTGTCTTGACCCTGTGACACGTAATGTCACGATCACGATTGAGGAACTTTTTTCCTACCCTGCCCAGCGTGGCGTCGAGTTCTCTATCCAGGATGATGCCATCCTCGACCTCGCGCCGCTGCTCCGTGCGGAAATCGTCATCGCCACCGGACGTGACGCGCTGTGCCGCCCGGATTGCAAGGGGCTGTGCCCGGAATGCGGCACGAACTGGAATCACAGCACATGTTCCTGCAACGACCAGCGCATCGACCCGCGCCTGGCAGGACTGAAAAAATTTCTGGAATGACTGTAACGGTATCAAATTTCAGGGGGTAATCGATCTTGGCTAACTACAAGAAACACGACTACGACACCCAGACCGAAATCGTGGCGGAGGATGATCTCTTCGACGACGATTTCGCCGACACGACAGAAGCCGAACCGTTTGACGACGTTTTTCTGGCGATGGAAGAAAACGACGACGCCCTGCTGGAAGATGATTTTTTTGACGACGAGTTTGATGACGGCTTTGAACTGGACGACGAGACCGAAGACGAGTATGACATCCTGGCGATGTCTTCCAATGACACGGTGGGACTGTACCTGAAGGAAATGGCGCGCGTCCCGCTGCTGACCACCGAGGAAGAAATCCAACTGGCGATGCGGCTGGAAGCGGGTGACGAAGCGGCGCGCAAGCTGCTCAAGGACGCTAACAGTTCGCACGCGCTGGAATGGAAGCTGCTGGTGGAAGACAGCCATAACGCACGCGAACACCTGATCAAGGCCAACACGCGCCTGGTCGTCTCGATTGCCAAGAAATACATGTGCCGGGGCGTACCTTTCCTCGATCTGATTCAGGAAGGCAACCTGGGACTGATGAAGGCCGTCGAGAAGTTCGACTATCGCCGGGGATTCCGCTTCAGCACCTACGCGACATGGTGGATTCGCCAGACGATCACCCGCGCGATTGCCGACCAGGGCCGCACCATCCGCGTGCCCGTACACATGAGTGACCGCATCCGCCGCCTGTACCGCGTGGCACGCGAGCTTGAGCAGGAATATGGGCGCAAGCCGACACCGGACGAGATCGCTACCGAGATGCAGGTCGAGCCGCGCAAGGTGCAGTGGATGCTACGCGTGTCGTGGCAGCCGCTCAGCCTGGAACACCCCGTCGGCGATGACGAGGACAGCGAACTCGGACACTTCATCGAGAACGACAGCGCCCCCACCCCCACGCAGTCAGCGCACGACAACCTGCTGCGCGAGAAGATCGAGCAGGTGCTGAGCACGCTCAACCCGCGCGAGGCGCGTATCCTGCGGCTGCGCTTCGGGCTGCAAAACGGGCGCTGCTACACGCTGGAAGAGGTCGGGCAGAAGTTCGGCCTGACGCGCGAACGCATCCGCCAGATCGAAGGCCGGGCACTGCGCCGTCTGCGCCATCCGCGCCGGGCACGCCAACTGCGCGATTATCTGATCTAGGCGGGTAGTCGATAGCTTTTAGCGGTCAGCCTCACGTCAGAATGCCGGGAAAGACAGAAGATTTCACCGCAGAGGCACAGCGTTAAGACCAGGGCAATTATGAAAACGTCGCATCACGCGGCGTTTTTTGTTGGGTATGTGGTCAGAAACGCGATAGAATGCAAGGGTTATTGTTAATGTGCCTGGAGAGACGCTATGTCCAATAAAATCGGTAACGCTGGCAATCATCAAACGAGCCAGTTTCATGCTCTCCGCAGTGTCAGTGTGATCGCGTTAGTGGGTGCTGTTCTGATAACGCTCGTGACAGTGACCGTTGCCATAATCGTTTTTGGAAAAGTCGAAGAGCAAATAGCTGAAGGCGAATCACAAATTAGGTCTCTCAATCTTGTATCAGAAGCGCTAATCAAGATGAACGATGATGCCCCAAACTATGAACTGGCCGCTCTGTTGGGTATAAGAGCGCTGCAAAGTACATATACACCTCAAGCTGAAAATATGCTTTACCGTGCAACTGAGCAGCTTAACATTGTTCATGTTCTGGGTGGGCATGTAGGGAGAGTGCTTAGTGCAGTCTTTAGTCCCGATGGTCGCTTTATCCTCACGGCGGGTGATGATGGAACAGCCCGTATCTGGGATGCAACGACATTTAGTGAAGTTCGTGTCTTGGGCAGTCGTGGCGGCGT
>JAEUQX010000680.1 GCA_016788625.1 Anaerolineae bacterium | reverse complement strand
CCTCATCACGGTGAGCAACTTCGGGCCGGACATCGCGGCGGGCGTCACGCTGACCGATACGCTGCCCGCCAACGTCACGTTGATCGATGCGCGGTCAACCCAGGGAATCTGCACGCCTGGCGTGGGCACGGTGACCTGCGCCCTCGGCACGCTCAGCAGCGGCGGCAGCGCGACTGTTACAGTGCTGGTGCGGCCTGACAGCGCCGCGCAGGGCACGACGATCAGCAACAGCGCGGTGGTGAGCGCACTTCAGGCTGACTTCGTTCCTGGCAACAACACAGCCAGCGCCACAACGCGCGTGGTCGCTGCGACGGTCGGCCCGCAGCGCAACTACTTCACCATTGCCACGCCGATGCTGACCTGGACGCGGGTGTCGTGGGCGACGGGCTACAAGGTCGAAGTGGACAACAACAGCACCTTTGCCAGCCCGGAATTCGTGGATGACACGCTCTCCGCCGATACGCTGGAAGTGACTACCACGCCGCTGGCAGATGGCCTGTGGTACTGGCGGGTGAGCGCCCGGCGCGCCGACGGCACTTGGGGCACGCCCAGCCCGGCGGATACGTTCGTGATCGATGCGCCGTAGATGGCTCGCGAATCAAAATGGGACGGAGCGCATCCGTCCCATTGCTATTGACTCGGTAAGGCGCTACTCAGCCAGGAAATCCAGCACGATGTCGTTGAAGGCCTCGGTCTTGTCCCACATGGCGAAGTGGCCAATGCCGCTCATCAGCACCAGGTCAGCCGTCGGGATCAGCTTCGCCATCTCCAGCGCGTGTTCGACGTAGATGGCTTCTTCCTGCATCCCGTCCAGGATGAGCGTCGGCACGGTGATGCTGCCAAGCTGCTCAGCGGTGTAGTTCGGTTCGGTCGCCCACATGTTGCCGATGTTCCCCAGGAAGGCTTCAAAACCATCCGGGGTCGGTGAAAGGCGCACATAATCCTCGGCGGCCATCGCGATGTATGCGTTGAAGCGTTCACTCTCACCTACGTCCGCGCGCACGCCCGACGGGATATAGTTCGCGCCGTAGGCGATCAGCTTCACCAGCCGCTCCGGTTGGTTGATAGCGATGTCCAGTCCGATGATGCCGCCGTCGCTCCAGCCTACCAGTGACACGGCGTCGATCTCCAGGTAATCCAGCAGCGCCAGCACGTCCGATGCCATCAGCGCGTAGCCGATCTGCTGTTCGGAATAGGTCGAGCGTCCATGCCCCCGGCTGTCCGCAGTGATGACGTAATAGCTTTCCGAGAAGGCCGGAATCTGATTGACGAAGTAATCCGCGTTGCCCAGGCCGCCATGCAGCAGGAGCAGCGGCGGATTGGCCGGGTCGCCGTAGGTGGCGTAATACATCTCGATGTCGTTGACGGGTGCAAGACCGGATGCGGTAGCTTCTGGCAGTGCGGCATCCTGCGCGAGCGCAACAGGCACAATACCGAGCAGCGCGAAAACAACGATCAGCAGCGATAAAAAGCGTTTGTAGTGCAGCATCATATCCCCCAAAATGCAGTCTTTGCGAAGCGCGTGATTGTAACAATCTGCTAGACCGCTGCCAACGCAAGGACAGCGGCGAGGGCGATTGTGTCTATGACTGTTTTGGATGGGAGCAGCCTTCGGCTTGCGGAATACATGTCTAGATATTTTGGGTATATAATACTAATCAGGGCATAGACTTGTATCGGTTTCGGAGGAAATCGCTATGAAAAAACATGCCTTTTACAGTCTTACGGTGGTTCTTGTTTTACTCCTCGTTTTGATTTCAAGTGCGGCCCAAAGCAATTATCCTCTAGTTGAAGAGTTTGACTCGGCGGTAGGTTTCACGCAGATGGTGCCAGATGTATTCATTGGCGGTGGCAAGGTTAACTGGCATGTATATCGCAGCCCTGCAGGTTGGGAACAATATGTATATCGCAGCATTCCGGCTTTTAGCGGTGATGTTCGCATTACGGTGGTAGGACAGGTGAATGCCTGGACAAACAATTGCAACATCCATACTGGAATTGGTGATGACGTCACCAGTGGTGTTTCCATCGATTTTGGTGCATACGGTTGTATTGTGCGGCCAGTGGTTATGGGGTGGGGTGTGACACTCGATTACTCTGAAAACCCGGCCTGTGTGTACAACGGTAACTGGTTGTGGATTACAGATGGGACTCCTTATAAGGCAGTCCTGACCATTTCGGGCACTGACGCCGCGCTTTCGGTAGAAGGGGTAGGAACGGCAACCGGTACGGTAGCCTACACAGGAACGTATGATACGCTGTTTGTTGGACGAACTGGAGACGGTGACTGGCCGGATTGCTCCGGGTTTATCGAAAGCGTCATGATTGAGGAGGGTACATTCTCTCTGACAGGTGATACATCTGGTCAATCATTAACAACTTGTCATCTACTGGATGGACGACTGAATGATCGAGAATGCGGCGCGCCTGTAGCGGTCTATTGTTCGAATTCTGGTGGCATTGATGTCTATAAAATTAATGACAGGAGCCACGGCGAACTGGCAGTACAGGTGTTGTCCGAGCAGATTGAGACCATGGGAGTTCCAGCCGATCAGAATACAACGTTGGCGTCAAATGAAGACATTATCGTGTCACGCTTGACGACGGGTGAATTTCAGGTGAATGCCTATTATCAGGATGGCAAGCCGTACACAGTAGTGTGGGACAATTGTCCGGCATCCAGCATTCATACTCTTTCACACTAGATTCCGATGCCCTGGTCAACCCTGACGCACAGCGGACTTAGAGCGCACTCAGACGCAAGCGTGAGATGATCGATCACGTAACCAAGCAGTGGGCACGTGAGAACAAAAGCAATAGGATGGGTCAAGGCTGCTTCCAACGCGAGGACAGCGGGCTAGATGGTTGTGCTTACTTACGGTGCTGTATCCGGCGACCAACCTTCGAGGGCGGCCAACGCTTCCGGCGTGCCGATCCGTCTGAGGGCGTCGCCGGCTGCCCCGCGCGTCCAGATGAACGGGTCGTTGAGCAGCGCTATCAGGGCGGGCACCGCATATGGATCAGCCTGCTGGCCTAAGGCATGGGCGGCCTGCATCCGAACGATCTCATGCGCGTCGTTGAGCAGCGCGGTTAATGCCGTAACTGCGCGCGCATCCGGCAGATTGCCTAACGCCAGCGCGACGTGTTGGCGCACTTGCGAATCCGTGTCGGACAGCGCCTTGAGCAGCACTTCAAGGGCAGATGCCGCAGGAATGGCTTCCAGCGCTTTGCTGGCTTCGCGGCGCACCTCTACGTCTGCGTCGCCCAACGCGGCGATGAACAACCCCACGAAGCGCGTATCCGTTTGCTGCTGACGGCGCTGAACCATCTCGCTTTCCAACCGCAGTGCCTGAACGACCTGCGCGCG
>JAEUQX010000677.1 GCA_016788625.1 Anaerolineae bacterium | reverse complement strand
TCGTTGATCACGCCCAGCGCCCATTCGTGCATGTTCAGTTTGCCAAGCAGCACCATTCCCGCTGTGTGCAGCCGTTCAACAGTGAATGCATCTTGCGAGGGGATGCTGTCCATCAGGAAGTGCGACCCGGCAGTGGTGCGGACGCCCGCCGTGTCGTACAGGTCTTTGAGCGCCAGCGGGATGCCATGCAGCGCGCCTTTGTACTCGCCGCGCATGATTTCACTCTCGGCGCGTCGGGCGTCATCCAGCGCCCGTTCCACCGTGACAGTGATGTAGGCGTTGAGCGCCGGTTGCAGCGCCTCGATTTGCCGTAGGTGCGCCTCGGCCAGTTCGACGGGGGAGAGGTCGCGGCGTTGGAGCAGGGCTGCGGCCTCGGTAATGGATAGGGTGGTGTGGGAGGTGGACATGAGAAAGTCCTTTCGTGAAGTTTGATTGTATCGCAATATACCGTCGTGGTTAGCGAAATCTCCTCAAAGTGCCAAGACATGATGTTCTGTATGACTGAACCTAGAGACTGCTTAAATAATGTGCTAATTTATTACTTGCCCGCCTAATCAATCTGGGATTTCTCGATGATAGATGACCGTTTGAGCTTATTTGACGATATACAGCGCGATTTCCTCGGTCCGTCCAAATACAGTGAACCGCGTTGGCAATATCTCAATCGTACTGCACGTCCTGGATATGAGTATCTTCGCGCTTTACTCCAGAATTGGTTCGATAATTTTGTGGCGTCCCAATCTAAACGAGAACGTCTATGTAAAGAATTCCAATCTGATGATAACAAAGTGCATCTGAGTGCATTTTTCGAACTATATTTGTATCAACTCTTCAAGGCTCAAGGCTTCAGTATTGAAGTTGAACCTGAGTGGCAACAGGGGTGTCCGGATTTTTTGCTGACTTCTTCAGTTGGCGCACAAATCCTAGTCGAAGCGACTTGTATCTTTCCTGAATGGTTGTATGGATCTGCAAGTCAATGGGAGAAGGATGCGCTTGATTATCTAAATGACAATTTGACGATCTCAGACTCCTCACTAGATATTAAGATCGACAGTTTTCCAAGCGGAAGTCCACCCCTTAAGCAGTTGGCTCGTGAAATCCAAGCGAGAATCGACGAGGTGAGTCATGCGCAAGAGGACACACGTGATGCTGATGTAGATAATCAGGGAATGCATCCAATGGTTTACACGCATGACACCTGGTCGATTGAATTCGGAATATCACAAAGCGGAAATCCTCAGAGCGGTGAGCCGAAATCTCGAGCTATTGGGTCTGTGTTAAAGAACTACGGATCAGTTGATGTGATTTCATTGTTAAGATCAAAAATTGCTAAGAAGAATAAGCAATTTGGTGAACTGTCTGTTCCGTATATACTCGCAATAAATAATCTTGATGAAGCAACAGAGTTGATATCTAATCTGTCAATGATCGATGCGCTTTTTGGTGATGATGTGACCCTAGTTTATCCAGAGAACGGGATAAGTTCTCGCAAACGTCTACAGAATGGATCCTGGTATGGACCAGATGGCCCTCGCAATACCAGAATGAGTGGTATATGTTATTTTCGGCGATTAATTCCTATAAATGTTCATACAGTTGAACCTGTTTTATGGCATCATCCATACTCTCGCAACCCGTTTGAATCAAATCAGTTTCCTATTTCGCAAAATATACCCAATTGGGTAACTCGTGTGTATGATCGGATTGAAGGTATGCATCCTCGTGATTTATTGGTTGTTGATGATTCAAAGATGCCAAAATAGAACCAGTAGTAATAATATTAAATTGATGTCTTGTATTCTGTAACGAACTCCTCAAATCTAAACCACCCCGACTCATGGTCTATTCAACTGTTTCTCAATCTGTCCTACACTGTTTCAGGTTGTGTTACACACTCCTTCGTGAGGACAATGATGCGAAAACTGCGCTTGATCGTGTTCACGTTGCTTTTGGCGCTGCCCTCGTTTGGCGCGCAGGCGGCTCCCCCGCTGGTCGGCGGCTGTCAGGTGTTTCCGTCGGATAATCCCTGGAATACTGATATTTCCGGCGCTGCTGTACACCCCAACTCTGCCAACTATATCGCGAACATCCTGGCGAACGGTGGCGACTTCGTGCATCCCGACTTTGGAGAGAATCCCGATTACGGTATTCCCTGGATCACTGTCCCTGGCACACAGCCGAAAGTCCCCGTGACCTTCGAGTATGATGACGAGAGCGACCCCGGCCCGTACCCCATCCCGCCCAATGCCCCGGTTGAAGGGGGTGGAGATCGCCACGTAATCGCCATCGACACCGACAACTGCGTGCTGTATGAAATCTATGCCTCAACGTATGTCGGCGGCGCGCAGAACGCTTGGACTGCAGGTTCTGGCGCAATCTTTAGCCTGGATACCAATGCGCTGCGGCCCGATGGCTGGACTTCAGCGGATGCTGCCGGACTGCCGATCTTCCCCGGCCTGGCACGTTGTGACGAGGCCGAATCGGGCGTGATCAACCATGCGCTGCGTTTCACCGTCAACCGAACGCAGAAAGCCTACATCTATCCAGCGCGCCACTTTGCCTCGAACCAGACCGGGCTAAACTACCCGCCAATGGGTCTGCGGCTGCGCCTTAAAGCCAGCTACGATACCAGCGGACTGACCGGGCAAGCCGCGGCCATTGCCACCGCGCTCAAGACGTATGGCATGATCCTGGCGGATAATGGTTCGAACTGGTACATCTCCGGCGAGACCAATCCGTCATGCTGGAACGACGATGAACTGAATGATCTGAAGGCTATACCTGGCTCCGCTTTTGAGGTTGTCGTCTCTCCGCCCGAAGCTCCGGTCAACGTGCCAGCACCTACTTTGTACCTGCCGTTGGATGCTGGCGCCGTAACTTCAACACAACCTGTTTTGGGCTGGAATACGGTGACGAGCGCAACGGGGTATGAGGTACAGTTTGGGCGCGACGCTGGCGCATTGGAAACAGTCGCTACAGTTTCTTCGACCGAATATACGCAGTGGATACCAGACGAACCGCTTGTCCAGGGTTTTAATTACTTCTGGCGGGTGCGTGCGCAGCATCCCTATCCAGGGGGAACGACGGACTGGAGCGCCACGCGCGGTTTCGTTGTCGCGTCACCAGTCAACGCTGCGCCGCTGCGAAACTTCCTGACTACGCAGCCGATAACGCTCGGTTGGGGGCGCGTCTCCTGGGCTGCGCAGTACCGTGTGCAGGTCAGCCAAACAGCCAGTTTCGCAACATTTGTTGTTAATCAGGTCGTCAATGCGGATACGTTGCAAGTCAGTCCCACGCTCGGCAATGGCGAATACTTCTGGCGTGTTCAGGCTATTCCTGCGGTAGGGAGCGCTGGCCCATGGAGCGCAGTCGAGCGCATTTTCATTGACGCGCCCTGAAATGATCTTGTGAGGAAACCATGCGAAAACTCCGCTTGATCGTGTTCACGCTGCTGCTGACGCTGCCCTCGTTCGGCGCGCAGGCGGCAACCCCTACGGTAGACGGTTGCCAGGTTTTCCCGCCGGAGAACCCCTGGAATACCGACATCTCCAATGCGTCTGTGCATCCCAATTCTGCCAACTACATCGCCAATATCCTGGCGAATGGCGGTGACAATGTGCATCCCGATTTTGGCGAAGACCCCAGCTACGGTATCCCCTGGATCACCGTCCCCGGAACGCAGCCCCTGGTTCCGATCACCTTTGATTATGACGACGAGAGTGACCCCGGCCCCTATCCCATCCCGCCCGATGCTCCCGTCGAAGGTGGCGGTGACCGTCATGTGATCGTTATTGACCGTGATGACTGTATTTTGTACGAGGTGTATGCGGCTACGTTTGTTGGTGGGCCACAGAATGCCTGGGACGCAGGTTCGGGCGCGATCTTCGACCTGGACTCCAACGCGCTGCGGCCTGACGGCTGGACTTCGGCGGATGCTGCGGGGCTGCCAATTTTCCCCGGCCTGGCACGCTGTGACGAGGTCATGTCCGGTGAAATCAATCACGCGCTGCGCTTCACCGTCAACCGCACGCAGCGCGCTTATATCTACCCCGCGCGGCACTTCGCATCGAATCTGACCGGGACGAACTACCCGCCGATGGGTCTGCGGCTGCGGCTCAAGGCCAATTACGACATCAGCGGTTTCAGTGATCAGGCCACGGTTATCGCGGCAGCACTCAAGCGCTATGGGATGATTCTGGCCGACAACGGCTCGAACTGGTTTATCTCTGGCGAAACGAATCCATCGTGCTGGAATGATGACCAGCTTAATGATCTGAAGTCCATCCCTGGGAGCGCTTTTGAGGTCATCGTCTCCCCGCCTGCCGTTGACGAGGTGCCCATCCGCAACTTCTACACCACGGACACGCCCACGCTGACCTGGACGCGCGTCTCCTGGGCGGCGCAGTATCGCCTGCAAATCAGCACAGCGGCGAATTTCAACTCACTGGTGCTAAATCAACTTGTTCCAGGGGGCACGGCGGAATGGTCGCCGACGCTCACGAACGGGGATTACTATTGGCGTGTACAGCCAATTGACTCGGCAGGCGCTGCGGGCGGCTGGACGCCTGTTGACCGCTTCCTGGTCAACGCGCCCTGACATTCTGTCATCGAATAGGCTGGTCAGAAAGCCCTGATCAGCCTATCTCTTCTTGCATCTCACTCATTACCCATTACACATCACGTGCTTCTTCAATCCACCGTGCGTGGGTCGAAGGCATCGCGCAAGCCATCGCCGATCACATACAGGCACAGCACTGTGATGAAGATCAACACGCCGGAGATGATCGACAGATGCGGCCCGCGCGTGAAGAACTGCTGCGCGTTGCTGAGCATGTTGCCCCAGGTGGGCGTTGGCGGCTGCACACCCAGCTTGAGGAAGCTCAGCGTTGACTCGGCCAGAATCAACCCGCCGATGCCGCCCGCCAGCGAGATCATCGTCACTGAGAGCAGGTTGGGCAGGATGTGGACGAAGATAATCCGCATCGAGGATGCGCCCACCGCCCGCGCGCTCATGATGTATTCCAGGTTGCGGATGGCTAGTGTTTGCCCGCGCATCAGCCGCGTGCCGCCCGTCCAGCCTGTCAGCGCCAACACCAGGATCAGCGCTTCTGCTGTAGGACGGAGCAGAGTCGAAATCAGAATCAGCAGGTAGAGGATCGGAATAGAGTCGAGCGTGGTGATCACCCAGTTCATAAAATCGTCCACGCGCCCACCGAAGTAACCCGCGACCATGCCCAAAGACAGCCCAATGCCCAAGGTGAGTATCGCGCCGAAGAAGCCGATTGTCAGTGAGATCTGACCGCCATAGAGCAGCCGCGCGAAGTAATCGCGCCCTAGGTCATCGGTGCCCAGGATGTGTGGCGCGGTGGTGAAGGGCGGAATCAGGCGATCGACGGGATTGGTTGTCTCCGCATCCACGCCCAACGCGGACGTGATCAGCGGCGCAGCCATGGCCAGGAACGTGAGCAGCGCCATGACAAACAAGGCGAGCAGTGTCAGCTTGTCACGCCATAACCGCTTCAGCGCCCGCTGCCAGAGCGAATCGCCGTATTTGCGTTCGACGTTGCTATTCTTCAAACGGACGACCGAGGTTTCTGCGCTCATCGCCGCACTCCTACGTGAACCGGATGCGCGGGTCAATCCACGCATAGAGGATGTCGGAAATCAGATAGCCCAGGATAGTCGCCAACGCGCCGTAAATGACCGCCGCCATCACGACCGGGTAATCGCGCGAGGTGGCCGCTTCGAAGAGCGTGCGTCCCACGCCGGGATAATTGAAGATCGTCTCGATTACTACCGCGCCTCCCAATAACCCGGTGATCGCCGGGCCGAGGAAGGTCGCGATGGGTATCATGGCATTCCTCGCCGCGTGCCGGTAGAGCATCATACGGTTGCTCAAGCCTTTGGAGAGGGCGGTGCGGATGTAATCCTGCCCCAACACATCGAGCATCGAGGCGCGCATCAGCCGCGAATAGCCGGAGATCACGCCCGTCGCAAAGACGAATACAGGCAGTACCATGTATTCCAGCCGCTCGTAGATCGGCGGGCAGCTATCGTCCAGCGTCAGTTTGCAGCGGTCGCCGATGGGAAGCAGCTTGAGCTGTGAGCCGAAGATCAGCAGCAGCAGCAGCGACAGCCAGAAGCCAGGAATGGCATCGAACACGACAGCTATCACCCGGCTGGCGTTATCAATCGCCTTACCCCGGTTCACTGCCGCCGCGATTCCAATGATCAGTCCAATGATCGTGCCTATGACGAGCGATGACACGCTGAGTTCCAATGTGGCGGGCATCCGCTCGAAGATCAGATCCAGCACGGGGCGTTTCTTGACGAATGAATTACCGAAGTCGCCGCGCACCACGCCCAGTCGTTCGCCGGGTGGCTCGTTCTCGCCGTCGCCATCTGCATCCAGTGGCAGGAGCACAGCGCGGTCAGCCACGCCATCCTCGCCGGTGTCCCAACGCATCCAGTCGTCGCCCAGCAGCCAGCGCAGATACTGGATCACCCAGGGATCGTTGACACCCAGCACGTTCGCCAGTCGTTCCTGTTCTTCGACACTGCTGTCTGGCCGGAAGCTCAGCACACGCACCGGGTTGCCAGATGCGGACATCAGGGCATATGAAATAATGGTGATGCCAAAAAAAGTGGGGATGGCTTGTAACAAACGACGGATGATATAGCGGATCATAGCGGCCTCCGCAAGAACAGCGTAGTGATCAGTTTAGCGCTGTAATGGGCACAAAAGCAAAACGGATGTAACCCCCACCCCGGAACCTCCCCATTTCGCTGTGCACAAAGATAGCGGGGTACAGTACAAATCCGGGGATTTGGGCACGAGACTAACGATCGGAGCGCACCTGTGCAGTGCGCTCCGATCTCGATCATGCAACGAAACTAGCGCGGCACCTGCGACCACATGGTGATGTTCCAGCGTAAACTGGACTGACGTGGGTCGTAGTTCAGCAGATCAGGCTGCGCCACATATTGTACGGTTGAGTTTGTCACGATGTAGATCGGCAAATCCTCGCGGATGATTTCCTGTGCGCGATCATACAGCGCCTTACGAGCAACCGGGTCACAACCGGGCAGTGAACGCGCTTCTTCCATCAGGCTGGAAAACTCGTCGTTGTAATATGAGCCGATGTTGAGACCAGCGTCGACGATATCGCCCGACGGGTCAAGCAACTCATACGCGCCGTTGGGGTCGTTCGGGTCGAACGGGCCGATGAACAGCATGGTGGTGTCGAAGTTCTGGCTCAGAATCTTGCCGATCATCGTCTGGAATTCGATGATGTCCAGGTTCATCTGGAAACCAACGCGGCTCAGTTGATCCTGCATCAGCACGACCGTCGCATCGATGGTTGGATTGCCAGAGAACGAGGTCATGTCGAACGCGAGTGGTGTACCCGGTTCGGCATAGAGTGCGTCTTCAGTCGCCACGCGCGGGGTGGCCGGGTCATTGTCGTCATCGACAAAGCCAGCGGCATCCAGCAAGGCTGCTGCCTGTTCGAGGTCATAGGGCCAGGGCGCAACTGCATCATTATAGGCCCACGACTGCGGCAGTAGGAACGAACCAATCGCCGTACCCAGCCCAGCGAACGCGCCTGCGTCCAGTGCTTCGTGGTCAACAGCCAAGGCGAAGGCCCGACGCACGCGCACATCACCGAAAATCGGGTGTTGGCCTTGCTCAATGGGGTTGCCGCTGTCATCCAATCCATTCTGCGGATTGGCCGGGTCAGCCGTGTTGAAAATGACATAGTGCCAGCTTGCCGATGGGCCTTCACCGTAGATCAGTTCACCTGCATCGCCCAATGCTTTCAATTCCGCAACGCGGTCATCGGGTATGCTCTCGATGAAAGTCACATCGCCCGCCAGGAACTGCTCTACGCCGACCAATTGATCAGCGACCTGCTTGTAGACGTAGCCTTCCGGCACAACATAGCCGATCTGGGCGTCTGGGTAATCCTGGTTTGCCAAAAGTGTGACCTGTTCACCGGGGCGGAAGTTGGCGAACTGGAAGTCGCCTGCTGTCACTTCTGGCGCCATGTTGTACGGGTGATCTGCCGTCATATCGGCAAAGGTTGGATAGACTTCCTGATACTTGACAGAGGGCACGAACGGCACATATTGGGCGGTGAGCAAGGCAGAACACTCTGGCGTATTGAAGGTTACGACCAGTGTTGTAGCATCTGGTGCTTCCACGCTGGCGATGTTAGCAATTGCAGCGCTTATGCGGCTATCTATCTCGCCGCTGGTGATGGCATCGAAAGCATACTTGAAGTCGGTTGCCGTGACCGGATTGCCATCCGTCCAATTCCAATCGCTGCGGAGGGTGAAGGTGTAGACTAACCCATCTTCCGAAACGGCCCAGTCCAGCGCCATACCGCCGTCGCCACCCTTGACGGGTAGCCCACTGTCCGGGTCAAGCGCGATTAAGCCTGGGAACAAGCGTGCTACAACATCCGACGATGAGCCGTCAGAGACCAGGATGGGGTTGAGGGTGGCAACATCACCGCCGAAGTTCGGCTCGACGATGGGCGCGCCTTCGCCCGGCCCCAGCGTGCCCTCTGCGGGCTGAAGATCCTGCGCGGCGACCGACCCGACCAGGGCGGCCAACGCTAACACGACAAAAAATACCAGTCGAAGCGAAACCTTCACTGTTTCCTCCTTGGAAAAGAGCCCTTATTCCTGTAACCAATCCTATGAAAGGTAGGCAAGGTTCAGAACGAACCTTATCATGTCTGCACTTTAGATACAATCACCATTACAGATGGGTTCGATATTGGATTGGTACTACGACACAGCCTTGCGGCCCATGATGATGATGAAGTGGTGGTCGAAGGTGGCATCACTTGTGCCGGCGCACTGCGGATGCAGCCACTCCGCCACTGTGTCCGGCGCTTGAACCAGCAGCACTTGCAGCCGCTCGATCACCTCCGCCGTACAGCCCTGCCGCTGTGCCCAGGGCAGGAGCTTGGCGCCCGTCATGCTGAAGATTTCCTCATGCTCGACCGTCAGCCCGGCGTCCAGCAGCATTCCCTGCCATTCGTAACCCGCGTAGGTGCGGACGTGGCTGGGGTCGCGCAGTCGTTCGAAGGAGTCGATGTAGCGGGCGGCGCGTTCGTCATCCGGGGAGAGATGGTCTTCGATCAGCAGCAGCCCATCCGGTTTGAGGACACGGGCGCATTCCTGCACGAAGCGAAAGCAGTCAGAGAAGTGATGCGGCGCGATGCGGCAGGTGACCAGATCGAAACTCTGCGACGGAAACGGCAGATTTTCCGCGTCGGTTACGCTATAGCTGATGTTGGCTGCGCCTTGTCCGTTGAGGTGGTCGCGCGCGGCTTGCAGCATTCCGGTTGTGAGGTCAGCCGCGACGACGTGGCGCAGGAGCGGGGCAAAACGCAGCGCCGTGTGTCCGCCGCCTGTCGCGATGTCCAGCGCCAACCAATCGTTCTGCGGGTTGGCCAAAGCGACAAGTCGATCCAGATCAGCGCCTTGCGAAAACACCGCGCTCTGCACATACCCTTGAGCATATTGCCCGAAGCGCGCCTGCACCTGCATCTTGCGTTCGTCCATGTCGTGCCTTCCTATCGCAGCAGTGGCGCATAGCGTTCGCCAACGATTTGCTGTCCCTCGACACCTTGCACCCAACTGATGAAGTCCCGCTCAGCCGCTTCTGGTTCCACCAAACCGATGATGAACAGAGTAGCCCGCAGTGGGTAATGATTTTCATACACGCTGCCCGGTGTGGGCAGGATGCCGTCAACTGCCAGCGCCTTCACGCTGTCGTCCAGATAGCTTATCGATACGTAGCCAATGCTGCCAGGGTCATTGGCCACCATCGTGACGAGCGCTTCGCTGGATGGGGCCATCTGCGCGGCCAGCGTCGTCAGGCGTTCGCCCATCACCAGGCGCTCGAATTCGGCGCGCGTGCCGGACCCATCCTCACGGCTCAGAATCGTGAGGTCGTCATCATCGCCGCCTACATCCAACCAATTGGTCAAATGGCCGAGGTAAATGCTGCGCAGTTGATCGGTCGTCAGCTCGCTTACAGGGTTATCAGGATGCACGATCACCGCGATGCCATCCTGTCCAATCGGCCATGCCAGCGTAGGCGCGTCTGTGACTGCCTCATCCGGCAGATGATTCGTGATCAGATACGACGGTTCGTCATTGGCCATCAGGTGCTCGAAGGTTGTATCGAAGTTGCCGCTGAAGATTTCGAAGGTAATGGTCGGGTGCAGGTCGGCATAACGCGCCATGAGATCATTCAGCAGTGGCAGGGTGGCCGTGGTCGCATAAACGCGCAGTTTAACCGGGCCAGAGGTTGGCGTTGAGGCCGGCAGGATGGGCGTGCTGCAACTGACCAGGGTGAAGGCCACGATGGCGAGTGTTCGTTTGGTGCGCCGCATAATCGCTCAGGCGAGTTGCAGATAACGCTGCATGAACCCATCTACGTACTGCTGCAAATCGCCTTCAAGGATAGCATTCCGCATGGCCTCCATGTGCTGAATCAGGAAGTGAATATTGTGAATGCTCAGTAAGTACGCACCAAGGATTTCGCCGGCTTTCAGCAGGTGGCGCAGATAAGCGCGGCTGAAGTTCTGACAGCAGTAGCAGGTGCATTGTTCGTCCAGCGGACGCGGGTCGGTCGCCATAGGCAGATTACGCATATTGACACGGCCATCACGGGTCATCGCCGCGCCGTGCCGAGCCAATCGAGTGGGAATTACGCAGTCGAAGATGTCGATGCCGCGCAGCACCCCCTGCGCCAGATCATCCGGTTCGCCCACGCCCATCAGGTAATGGGGTTTGTCGGCGGGTAGCATCGGGACGGTGAAGTCCAGCGCGTTAACCATCTCAGATTTCGTCTCGCCGACGGCCAGCCCGCCCACCGCGTAACCGGGTAAGTTGAGCCTGGTTAGTTCGGCGGCTGAACGTGCGCGCAGGTCTTCGAAGATGCCGCCCTGCACGATGCCGAACAAGGCCTGGCGGCTGTCGTCGGGATGTGCCTCGCGGCAGCGCTGCGCCCAGCGCGTAGTGCGCTCGACGGCGCGTTCGACCTCGGCTCTCTCGGTTGGCTTGGGGCACTGGTCGAAGCACATGATGATGTCCGCGCCCAGATTTTCCTGAATTTTCATCGAGGATTCCGGCGTCAGGCGGTGTTTACTGCCGTCCAGGTGACTGCGAAACGTCACGCCTTGGTCGTCGATCTTGTTGATCTCGGCCAGGCTGAATACCTGAAAACCACCGGAGTCGGTCAGGATTGGCCCCGACCAGTTCATGAAGGTATGCAGCCCGCCCAGGTCGCGCACGAGTTCATCGCCTGGTCGCAGGTGCAGGTGATAGGTATTCGCCAGGATGAGCGATGCGTGCAGTTCATGCAGGTCGCGCGGCGGGACAGCTTTGACCGTGCCCTGCGTGCCGACGGGCGCGAAGACCGGCGTGGGGATTGGGCCGTGCGGGGTATGGAGTATGCCTGCTCTCGCATGGCCTTGTGTTTTAATGATCTCAAAATACAATGACATGTAGCTGTGCCCTTATCACAATGGGCGGTATTATAGCGCATAGCTGTAATACTGTAGTCGATCTATCCAGTGCAGGCGAACGAGGTCAGTTCATGATCAATCTGTACGATATCCTCGAGGCGTCCAACGGGCAGTTATTTGGCGAACCCGCCGCACATATCTTCACGGATTTCTGCTTCGACGCACAGCGAACCCAGGAAGCCAACCTCTTCATCGCGCTCAAAACCGATCGGGGCGATACGCACCAGCACATGCGCGAGGCGATGGAACGCGGGGCGCTTGGCCTGCTCTGCACCCGTCCGCCAGATTTTGATACCACTGGTATCACGGTCATCATCGTCAAAGATACCGAAACGGCGCTAATCAACTGGTCGCGCTTCATCCTGCATAAGCATGGCACACAGGTTGTGGCTGTGTCTGGCTCTGTGGGCAAGTCCATCACCGTCGAGGCTGTTCGTCAGGTGCTGGGCACGCGCTACGCTGTACATTGCAGCAATGGCGAGAACAGCGGGCGGTTGAGCCTGCCTTTGGCGCTGGCCGGGCTGACTGCTGAGCATGATTTCCTCGTCATTGAACTGGATGTTAATCAACCCGGTGAAATGGCCGCGATGATTCAGGCCGTGCTGCCTGATGTGGCGGTGATCACTTCGATCAGCCACGCCCACACCGATGCGTTCGGCGAACTGTCGGAAATTATCGCTGAGAATCGCCTGCTGCTGGATCGTCTGCCGCAGACCGGATTGGCCGTGTTCAACCTCGATGATGAGCTGGTGGCGGGTCTGCGTGGTCAGACACAGGCTCGTAAGCTCACGGTTGGCATTGATGCCTTCGGCGCCGACCTGATGGCCTACAATGTGGTCGTCAGCATGACTACCACAGGGTTTGATCTGCGCTTTGGCGGTGAACGACATGTGGGTCGCTGGACGAACTGGCTGGGCAAACATCAGTTATACGCGATACTGGCTGCACTGGCGGTCGGCCTGCATTACGATATTCCGCTCAATGATGAGACCTTGCGTGTGCTGACCTCGCTGCCGACCATGCCAGGGCGCATGACTCCGCTGACTGGCTTGAACAACAGCACGCTCATTGATGACACGTTTGCCACCACGCCGCAGTCGGCATTGGCCGCGCTGGAGTGGCTGCACGCCATGAACAGCGGCCTGCCCCCGGAGAACCGCAGCCGTCTAATCTTCGTCCTGGGGGATATGGATCACCTCGGTTCTTACAGCCAGTTTGGACATCGCGCTGTCGGACATCGCGCCGCGGAAGTGGCTGACGTGATCATCACCGAGGGGACGGACGCGGCGCTGGCGGCACGCGCGGCGTTGGATAAGGGGCTGGAAAGCGGGCAGGTCTGCTCGACATACAGTGTGCAGGACACGGTGACGACCTTACGAGATCGTTTTGGCCTCGCCGCCAGCGACACGGTGATTATCGCAGGGGGGGCGTCTGCACGGATGGAACAGGTTGTCGCGGCGCTGCTGGCTGATCCGTCGGATCGTCAGCGTTTGGCGCGCCAGTCAACCAACCCGGATGCCGCGCTGCTGGTCGAACCGGCTCGCCTCAGTTGGACAGAAATTGACCTGGATGCGATCGCCACCAATGTGCGTGCCCTCAAGCGGCATGTGGGCGAGCAGGTGGCGTTGATGGCTGTCGTCAAGGCCAACGGGTATGGGCATGGCGCGGTGACGGTCGCACGCACTGCGCTGTTGAACGGCGCGGAGTATCTGGCCGTCAGTTCTGTCAGCGAGGCGCTGGAACTCACCGAATCGGGCATCAAGCCGCCCATCCTGATCCTGAACTACACGCCCGTCAGCGCGGTGCGCCAGGCCATCCGCGAGAATCTCACCCTCACCGTCTACGATCTGGATTTGGCGCGCGCCTATGACCGCGTAGCTCGTGAACTGGGGGCGCGTCTGCAGGTGCACATCAAGATCGACACGGGCATGGGGCGCTTGGGCATCCTGGCGAAAGATGCGCTGAATCTCTTCCGTTACCTGCCATCGCTCAGTTTCCTGGAAGTCGAAGGGGTGTATACGCACTTCGCTGCCGCCGACGAAGACCCGGAATTTACGGCGCAGCAGGTCAAGACCTTTCGCGATGTGCTGCGCCCGCTGCGCGCCAGTGGTCTCAACTTTGCCTACATTCACGCGGCGAACTCGGCAGGAACACTTTCGACGCACGAGAACCACTTCAATATGGTGCGCTGCGGGCTGGCAATCTATGGTCTGTCTCCGTCCCAGCAGGTGCGTATCCTGCCGGAGATGCGCCCGGCGCTGACGTGGAAGACGGTTGTCGCCCAGGTCAAGACGCTGCCCGAAGGTCACTCGGTAGGCTATGGTCGCACATACGTCACCGAGGGGAATGAACGGATTGCCGTGCTCCCGGTGGGTTACTCGGACGGTTTCCGACGTGCGCCCGACAACTGGGGTGAGGTGCTGGTACACGGCCAGCGCGCACCGATCATTGGCCGCGTGAGCATGGAGAAGACCGTGATCAGCGTCTCGCATATCCCCGATGTGAGCATCGGCGACGAGGTGGTGCTGCTCGGCACACAGGGCGACCAGACCATCAGCGCTGACGATGTGGCGGCGCGCATCGGCACGATCAGCTATGAGGTGGTGACGGGCATCCTGCCGCGTTCGGCGCGGCGCTAGGAGTCCAGATGAATGCGCTAAACTGGTGTGAGGGGTTGCTACAACGATGAGTGATAATGAAATATGGGACAGGGAAGAGGTAATTCGCCGATTTTTCGATCCGGAAAATGTCGATAACCTTTTACAGTATTCACCAGAATCGTTCCTGGCAATAATAATGAATGAGATCCGACAAGAAAATGACATTATCACATTGTGGTCAAGAACCCTTCATGAGGATCCCTCGCTTGGCAATCAAACCTTAGTCGACCAATATGCAGGGAAGAATGTTGCATTTTTCACTGAATCGATTATGCGGGCATCACGGATCATCACTCGTATTCTTGATACGGCGGGTGCTTATAGAGAAAAGCAAAGGAAAAGGACTGACACTCAAAGTTAGGTGAGAGTGTAGACTTGCCAAACGCCCCTACGGCTTCACGGGCGAGCCGACCGACAGCAACGGCCTCGTCTACCTCCGCGCGCGCTACTACAGTCCGGCGTTGGACGTGTTCGCCAGCCGTGAGCCGTGGGAGGGGGTAAGGTCTGCTTCTGCGGGATGCGCCACTTATACTCCGACGTGAGGTTCCGCTTATGGCATCGCGCCAATAATGGCTCCCACGACCACCAGAATGACGATATCTTGCCCGGCGTTAATCACTGACAGTGAGCGCGGGCGGCCTTCAAACAGGTCTTTGATGAATGCCAGATTGGGCGCAAAAGCGACAGCGCACAGCAGCCCAACCAACGCGCCGTTCACCAGTGTCTTGACGCCCATCCAATCCATGAACACCGACAGAATCAGGGCCGTCACCAAACCGCCTATAATGGCGGCTACGATGCTGATAGGCGAGGCCTCAGCCGCGACTTGCTCTTTGGTCTTGCCAATACCTTTCAGCCAAATGGCATTGAAGGCGAAGGGGGCATTGAACCAGATGGCGCCGATGGCGACCGCCGCAATAGTGGCGATAATGACTGCAACGATGTTGACCTCTACTGGGGGCATTGATCTATCTCCTTGATTGAAACGAGGTTGTGCTGATAGATCAAATGTACGGCTTAAAGTAAACTTTAAGTCAAGCGGCAAAAGGAAATCTCTTTTGGGACGTCCCTGCTACTACAAGATCATTGTGCTAGTTCGAAATTGAGCGGAGATTTTCGTAGGGACGGGATATATCCCGTCCCTGCAGACCCGCCAACAACCATTTAGAACTTACATCTAGCACCATTGATTACCCCGATTACTGCTTGTTCGCCAGCCGCGCGCTGAGGTCTTCAGCGATCACCTCGGACTGCGTGCCATAGGCATAGACGGCCACCAGTTCCCCGGTGCGGTTGACGAGAAAGGCGCTCGACGTGTGATCCATGATGTAATCGTCGGCTGAGCCGTTGGGGTCGGCGCGGCGGGCGAAGTACAGGTTGTAGTCGCTCCCCAATCGCGTCAGCGTGGCATCATCGCCCGTCAGCCCGATGAAGCTCTCGTCGAAA
>JAEUQX010000649.1 GCA_016788625.1 Anaerolineae bacterium | reverse complement strand
GCAGTAGCAACTCAAGGCGTATTCCCGGCCAACTTCCGTTTGCAGTTGGGCGAAGGGATCAGTGGACGCGTCTGGCAAAGTGGTCAGCCCATGTGGGTTAATGATTACCAGCACACAGATGATCATCTGCCAGACCTGGGGACAGAGTCGCCTCATGCGATCGCAGGAGTCCCCCTGAAATCCGGTCATGAGGTTGTCGGCGTAATCTGCCTGGGCTTTGTGGATGGAGATCGCCCCTTCCGGGAAGAAGATCTCGACCTGCTCTCACGCTTCGCCAACCTCGCCTCGATTGCGTTGGAGAACGCCCAACTCTACGCGCTGCTAGAAGATCAGTTGATCGAAATTCATCAGACGCAGGAGGCACTCCAAGAAATCCAGAGTCAGCAGAAGGCGATCCTGGACAATATCCCTGATATTGCCTGGCTGAAGGACGAAAAGGGTTGTTACATCGCCGTGAACGAAGCGTTCTCGGCAGCCTGTGGCAAACCCATTGCTGAGGTGGTCGGGAAGACCGATTTTGAGGTATGGCCACCAGAATACGCTGCGCGTTACTGGAAAGAAGATCTGCATGTCATGCAATCCGGCACGCGCGAACTGATCGAAGGTACAAGTGTGTACAGTGATGGCAAGCTCCACGAAGTTGAGGTATTCAAGACTCCGCTGTATGACATCAACGGACGCATCTCCGGCCTCATCGGCATTTCGCACGACATGACCGAACGCAAGTTGGTCGAAGAACAGCTCCGCAACTATGCGATGGAGGTCGAGCGCCTGTATCATGACGCGCCCTGTGGCTATCATTCGCTCAATGACGAAGGTGTATTCGTCCGAATCAATGAAACTGAACTGGAGTGGTTCGGCTATTCGCGCGAGGAAGTCATCGGCAAAATGAAGTTGACCGATCTGCTGACGGCATCTTCACAGCAGATCTTCAGGAACGAATTCCGCCAGTTCAAACAGACGGGCAGCGTCGAAGGGCTTGAATACGAGATCACTCGCAAAGACGGCAGCACCATGTATGTCCTGCTCAATGCAGCAGCCGAGCGCGATGAAGCAGGTCACTTCCTCTACAGCCGTGCCAGCTTATTCGACATCACCGAACGCAAACAAATCGAGGCGGCGGAGCAGGAACAGCGAGCGCTGGCCGAAGCACTGCGCGATACGGCTGCCGCGCTCAGCAGTACGTTGGATTTGGACAAAGTCCTTGATCATGTCTTGGACAACGTGAGCCGAGTAGTACCGCACGAGGCAGCGAATGTTGTTCTGCTGCACGAAGGCAAGCTGCGAATGATGCGCTATCGCGGCTACCAGCAAGTTGAACTCAATGCGCTGCGCGAGTTTTCTCGCAGAACGGTGGACGAAGTACCCACCTTCAAGCAGATCGTGGAAACGCACAAGCCGTTAATTGTCAACAATACCGAGACCTGGCCCCAGTGGACACCCAATCTCAGTTTCTCCCACGTCAGATCATTTCTGGGAGTTCCGATTATCCTGAACAATGAGGTGATCGGATTCATCGACGTAGATAGCTACCGACCGGAATTCTTCACCTCAACGCACGCTGAACGACTGATGAGCTTCGCCAACCAGGCTGCGGTCGCGATTCAGAACGCGCGACTGTTCCGACAGGCGCAGGAACTGGCAACGGTTGAAGAACGCCAGCGACTCGCACGTGAACTGCATGACGCGGTGAGCCAGATGTTATTCTCAGCCAGCCTGGTTGCCGAAACGCTGCCACGTCTGTGGGAACGCTACCCTGGCGAGGTCAAGACCGGGTTGGCTGAACTGCAGCGCCTTACGCGCGGCGCGCTGGCCGAAATGCGCAATCTCCTGTTGGAACTACGACCCCACGCGCTTCTGGAAACCGAGATGAGTATGCTGCTCAAGCATCTGGTCGATGCGGTGACCGGGCACACCCAAGTTCCGGTCACGCTGGATGTAACCGGACAGCGCATCTTGCCGCCTGATGTGCAGTTGACGTTCTACCGAGTGGCGCAGGAAGGACTGAACAACATTGTCAAACATGCGCGAGCAACCGAAATCACGGTACAATTGAAGAACTCACCTGGAAGTACCACGCTGCGGATTCAGGACAATGGTCGCGGTTTTGATCCGCAAAAGGTAGCGTCGGGGCATCTTGGGTTGTTGATTATGCAGGAACGGGCCGCAGATGCAGGCGCAAAGCTCACCGTGCACAGCGAACCCGGCAAAGGCACGGAAGTAGTTCTCACATGGGACGAGGTAAAGCAATGACTCCTGCAAAGCCAATCCGCATCCTGATCGTTGACGATCACGAAGTGGTACGCCGGGGATTGATGCTCTTCCTGCGTCCCTTCGAGGATTTTGAACCCATCGGGGAAGCCGCGAACGGCCAGGAAGCGCTTGACGCATGTGACAAGCTGCACCCGGATGTAATCCTGATGGACGTAATCATGCCGGAGATGAACGGGGTTGAAGCTACACGCATCATTAGCCAGAAGTATCCGAACACGCAGGTGATCGGACTGACGACCTTCACCGAAGACGACCTCGTACGTGATATGCTCAAAGCGGGAGCAGTCGGTTACCTGCTCAAGAATACCTCGATTGAAGAACTTGGCAGTGCGATACGAACCGCGATGACCGGTAAGCTGACCCTGGCGCCTGAAGCGGCACAGGCGCTGCTCAAAGCCTCATCGCAGCCGCAATTGAATTACAACCTCACAGAACGTGAGATGGAAGTGCTGGTGCTGATGGTCGAGGGACTGAACAACCTGGAGATTGCCGACCGTCTGGTGGTGGCGCGCTCGACCGTCAAATTTCACGTCAGCAGCATTCTGTCCAAATTAGGCGTAACGAGCCGCGTAGAGGCCGTCAGCCTGGCGCTTCAAGCGGGACTGGTCAAGTAACCCTTCTTTTCAGGAACCTCGTTTTGTTTTTTCACGATACTCCTCCAGCGTAAGCAGTTCGTCCTGGTCTGCGCTCAGGCGGGCAGCGGGCTTGTAGGCTGCTGCTTCCTGTGCATATTGACGCATTTCTTTCGCCTCGCGCGGACGTTCTGCAGATAACATGCGCTGGCGCAATTGGTAATTGTGGCGCTGTTGTTGTACGAATGACCTAAGCAGCAGGAGCAGCAGGATTGGCCCGAACACCAAGACCATATGCCAAGAAAAAGCAGAGTGGATAGCCACAAATGACCACGTCACCCACATCACCACGTTAATCATGGTAAAGGCAGAAAGCGGCGTGACGAAACTGGAACGCCTGGCAATGTCGTCTTCGAGAAGCGCGTGTAAACGAAACAAGTCGCTCGGTTCGTCACTCAGGAATGTTGCATCAGCTTCAATGCGATGGCGCATCTCGTCCTCAACAACCCAACCGCGCCGCGCGGCGAATGCGCCTGACCGCGCATAAACCAGCATCCCGTGGAGTGCCAGAGCAATGCTCCATATAGCCGTAAATTGACCCGTGCCCAAATCGACAAAATAGCTTCTATAGAAAGAACCGAGGCTGTGTTGGGCGCTGGCAGCCATTAGAATGGCAAAACTTACAAAAGCGAATGTGTGCAAAAAGAGCAAATGCCCGCGAGCAAGGCGTCGTTCGATGCGGCGGCGAAGTTCCAGGTAGTCCAAAAATGAGAAATAGCTGTTCCACATGGCGCGCTCCTACATGTTTCTTCTCTATTACGTACCTGCATGTACACGAGTTGCAGCCAGAAATACTGGGATACAGTGCTAGTGAGATATGCTGTGCCGCATATTTCCCCGCACCTTCTTCCCTATTCCGATGTCGTTATGCGTTGTAAGATTAGGTGCAGAGTTCCACGCTTCTGTATTTGCGCTTCTCTCTGACAGGTAATCAAAGATACGTTTATGATGTGTTCAGCGATCCAGAGGCGATCAGACTAAGTTACGATTCGTTAAGGAGTATCATGGGTGGGTTGTATGCAGTCGGGGATATTCACGGGCACGTCGACCAACTGGTAGGGCTGCTCTTCCAGGTGGGACTTGTGGACGCTGATGGCGCATGGTCGGGCAGAGAATCCACGCTGTGCATGACCGGCGACCTGGTAGACCGGGGACCGGACGGGGTGGGCGCAATCGAGTTGGTCATGCGACTGCAATCCGAGGCACTTAAGGCGGGCGGACAGGTGGCTTGTGTCGCGGGAAATCATGACCTGATCATGCTCCTGGCGCAGCGTTTCCCCAAGCAGAAAAACCGTCAGGGCACCAGCTATTACAAGATCTGGCAGCGTAATGGCGGGCGTGAGACCGATCTGGAACTGCTGACCGATACCCATATCGAGTGGCTGCGACGGCTGCCTGTCATGCTCCTGGTGCGCGACCGCCTGCTCATCCATGCCGACTCGCTCCTCTATCATCGCTACGGCAGAAGTATTGATGAGGTCAACACGCGCATTGGTGACATCATCGCGCGTGACGATCTGGATGGCTGGGACATATTGATGGATGAGTTTGCTACGCGCGAAGCATTCATCCAGCGCCCTGGCGGAGTGCGGGTCGCGCGCAGCTTCCTGGAGCGTTATGGCGGGACACAAATCCTGCACGGACATACGCCGATCAGCGCAGTCACCGGGCGTCAGCCTGCAGAGGTGAACGAACCGCTGATTTACGCCGATGGGTTGGTCGTAAATCTGGATGGCGGCATGTATCTGGGCGCACCGGGATTCATTCACCGCCTGGAATAAAAAGGCGACTCGCCTTTGAGTCGCCTTCAGTGTTTCAGTGGTGGACATGGCAGTGCCATGCCCCTGTATGGATGTTCTCACTCAGTCGCCGAACGCGGCATCGACGATGTGAGCAGCAGGCTGCACGCCTGCGATTTGTGCCACGCGCTCGCCGTCCACGATTTCGTTCTCCAGCAGTTCCTCCGCCAGCACGCGCAGCTTGTCCTGATTTTCGCGCAGCAGCAGCACGGTCTTTTCATAAGCTTCGTCCACGATGCGGCGCACTTCGGCGTCGATGCGTGAGGCGGTCTCTTCGCTGTAGCTGCGTCCCTGCGAAATCGAGTAGCCCAGGAAGGGCTGTCGTTCGTTGTCGCCGAAGTTCAGCGGGCCAATCGCGTCGCTCATGCCGAACTGCGATACCATGCGCCGCGCCATGTCCGTCACGTAGCGCAAGTCGCTGGCCGCGCCTGTTGTGATGCTGCTGAACGTGACCTGCTCAGCGGCACGACCACCCAGCGCTACCAACATGCGCGCCATCAGGAACTCGCGCGAGACATTGCGGCGGTCGTCATCCGGGAGCTGCACAGCCACGCCCAAAGCCTGCCCGCGCGGCACAATCGTCACCTTGAACACCGGGTCAGCACCGGGCGTCAGCGCCGCGACCAATGCGTGCCCAGCCTCGTGGAAGGCCACAATGCGGCGTTCTTCCTGATTGCTCAGCGGCGGGCTTTCCGTGCCCAGCACGATACGGTCGAAGGCGTCGGAGAAGTCGCGCATCGAAATACGGCGGGCATTGCGCCGCGCGGCGGTCAATGCGGCCTCATTCGCCAGGTTCGCCAGATCAGCGCCAGAGAAACCTATCGTGGTTTTAGCGACATCCCCCAGGCGAACATCAGAGTCCAGCGGCTTGCCCTTGGTATGAATATTGAGGATGTCCAACCGCCCGGTCTTGTCGGGGAGCTGCACCGTCACCTGACGGTCGAAGCGGCCAGGCCGCAGCAGCGCGGGGTCGAGTACGTCGGGGCGGTTAGTGGCCGCCATGACGATGACGCTCTCGGTCTGATCAAAACCATCCATCTCTGCGAGCATCTGGTTCAGGGTCTGTTCGCGCTCATCGTTGCCCCCGCCCAGACCTGCGCCGCGATGCCGACCGACCGCATCAATTTCGTCGATGAAGACGATGCTCGGCGCGGCGTCTTTGGCGCGCTTGAACAGGTCGCGCACGCGGCTCGCGCCCACGCCAACGAACATTTCGACGAATTCTGAAGCAGCGATACTGAAGAATGCGACAGCAGCTTCCCCGGCCACCGCGCGCGCCAACAACGTCTTGCCGGTACCGGGCGGGCCGACGAGCAGCACGCCACGCGGAATCCGTGCGCCGAGCGCGATGTATTTATCCGGCTCTTTGAGGAAATCAACGATTTCGACCAGTTCCTTCTTGGCGGCATCCTGTCCGGCAACATCCATGAAGGTGACATGGGGACGCTCAACAGTGTATTCACGTGCCTGAGTACGCCCAAACCCGAAGACATTGCCCATCTGCCCCTGCGTGCGGCGTGCCGACCACAGGAAAAAGCCTAACAGCAGCAGGATTGGCCCAAAGTTCAGCAAGAACAGCAGAATCGGTGAAGGCTCGGAGAACTGCGACGTGACGACCACATTGTGATCGGCCAGTAAGCGTGCCAGTTCCGGGTCATCGAATGGCAGCAAGGTGGTAACGAAGCGGTCAGAACTACGTTGTTCAACGCCCTGCGACAGAAGCGGCGAACCGTTCGGCGGATAGACGACGGACTCCGCGAAGCTGCCGCGCGCCTGCGTCTCCTGGAATGTCACCTGGGCGATATTGCCCGCTACAACCTGTTCTTTGAAGTACGAATATGAAATCTGCACAGGCTGATCGCCCGACCCATCGCCCATCATCGAGGGCAGGCGTAAGAATGTCCAACCCAGCAGAGCAATCCACAACACAGGCCACACCCAGCGCGGGATGCGGAACTGAGGTGGCTGTGGGGGCTGATTCTGGGGGTTTTTGGGTGGTTGCACAGTTACTACCCCTATCGGTAAGACGGTTGGACCTGCACAAGGCGGGTCGCCCGTTTTCAACAATTACGCCAAAGATACGCGATGTCTGTTAGAACTACATGAGCAGGGCGTCATATTCACATCATTCACCTACGTATCCCCCCAGAAATAGGGGGTATACATGTTGCACGCTGACGCATCTGCGCCGAGAATAACACACGACGATCAAGCACAAGACCGAGATGAAAGTGACATGAAGACACGGCCCACCCGCGCGAACGAAGCCCAGCAGATCTGCGCCCTTTGTGAACGACGGGTGCGGCAGACCAGCAAACACCACCTCATCCCTCGGTCAGAAGGCGGGCGCGAGGTCGTCAATCTGTGCGCGCCGTGTCACAAAACACTACATCAATTCTACAGCAACCGCACCCTGCTCAACGAGCTGCACACAATTGAAAGACTGCGTGCTGAACCGGAAATTGCCCGTTACCTGGAGTGGGTTCGCAAGCAACCCGACCGCGCCATCAAGGTACACCGCCGCCGAGAACGTAAGTGACTTTTCGCACATTGTGCAGTATTTCGCTTGGCACACGCATTTCAAGGTGTAGAACAGCTTGTTGGGCGAGGATGCACCTTGACCGAAGATCCCGAACGTCATCTGATTGAGCGCGCCCCCCGCGATCCAGACGCTTTCCGCAGCCTGTACCGGGCGTACTTCCCGCGCGTGTACGCATACGTCGCCTATCGTGTGGGACGCGCCTGGGACGCGGAAGATGTCACTACCGAAGTCTTCATTAGAGTGCTGCGTGGGCTGCCGCAGTTCGAGTATCGCGGTCAGGGGGCATTCGCCGCCTGGGTGTTCCGCATTGCTTACACTGAGGTCTGTGGTTTCTTCCGCCAGCAGCGCGACGAAACAACACGGTTCGACGAACTGCCAGACATCCGATCCGACGAGCCTTCTCCCGATCAAATGCTGCTGCTCCGAGAACGTTTTGCCCGACTGCGCGCTCATATAGCCGAGCTATCGCCACGCCGTCAGGAAATCGTCACGCTCAGATCCTTCGGTGGTCTGCGTAACCAGGAGATTGCGACCATCCTGGGGCTGGATGAGCGCACCGTCGCCTCGCACCTGTCACGCGCGCTAGCCGACCTTCAGCGCAGCTATGAAAACGAACTGGACAAGGACAACCAGCCATGAACCCAAATCAGGATATGAATCGTCGTCCCGGTGAGCGCTTGATCAACGACGATCTGCGCGAGACAGTGCCGCAGGCACGGCGCGGCTTCCGCGAAAACCTTGAGGCGCAATTGCTCATGGAGTTTCAAGTCCAGCCCGCTGTGAATGAGGAGGAGAACATCATGATCCCCATAGCGCCAGCACAACAATCACAAGCCGCCGGAACACCCGTACCGCTGACGTTGTTGACGGCGCTGGCGGCTGTCTGGGTTATCGTCACAATAGCGCTGATTGGCGGTCAGCCACAGCCGAGCTTATCCCAATTCACAACAGCGACGATGTCTCCTACACCCAGTGCAACGCCCTATTCCATTCCCCTTAGCAGCATCGGCAATCTGCGCCCGGTACTGATCGCCGCCTACGATCTACCACGCGCGATGCAGTTCGATAAAAACGGCATGGCCAAACTATACACCGTATATTGGCCAGAAGCGCTTGTTCCGGAAGGAACCTATGCAGAGGCGCAGGCGTTGGCCGATCTGTATCTGCAGAACCCGGTACAGCAGTGGCAGCCTATCCTCGCGAATAACGTAGGGAACGAAGATCCCAACGGGCGCATCCCCACCGGTAAGGTCGCAGTGACGGTACCGCTGGACCGGATTGCAACAGTACGGCAGGCCATTGTTGCCGGTCAGACCATCGATGTTTACGCGGCGATGTTGTATGTGAGCGTGGATGAGCAGTTCCAAAGTGCGACGCTCACACCAAATGCGGCGCCACAGATGAACATTCAACGAATCGCTGTAGATGCTGAGGTTGTGCAGATCAATACCGTCGATGAAACCCAGCGAGTCGTCACGTTGGCCGTCAGTGTGGAAGATGCTACTACCCTGGAATGGGCACTGGATGCCCAACTGCCATTGATGTTCGTCTATCCCGCCAACTTTGGAGGCACAGGGATGGGAGGATAGGGTTTATTCCGACCCAGCGTGGTTTCACCTTCGCACCGGAACCCCATCCTCGTCGCACAGCCTCGCGACAAAACAGAGACCTTGCACCCAGTTTGGCGGATCTTTCCGGAAACCGCTGGACTGAGGCAAGGTCGCCCGTCGGCTACTTCAGGGTATAGAGGTAAGCGATGATATCCTGGATCTGTTCTTCTGTGAAAATCTGCGCATAGATCTGTGGCATCAGGCCATCAGGGAAGCCTTCAACCACATACGCGCCAGGCTGGACAATCGACTGGTGTAGATATTCAGCCGCAGTCTCTCCCGCCACCCGCGTTTCCGCGCGCGTAACCACGTTGAGCAGGCCTGGGCCGATCAGTTGGGCTTCCTGATTCGGGTAGTGGCAGGTTGCACAGGCGAAATTCACCTCGCCGCGCACTTCGTTGAACAGCACCTGGCCGTTTTCGGCATTGCCCGAAACCGCCTGCGCGACCGGAGCGGGCGTCTCCGTTGGCGGAGCGGCTGTCGCGGTGGGCGGTTCGACGGTAGGCGTCGCGGTCGGCGGAATAGGGGTCGGCGTAGGTGGAAGAGCAGTCGGTGTTTCGGTCGGCGGAAGCGGCGTCGCGGTCGGCGCGATTTCCGTCAAATGCTCGGCGGTCACGGCCAGCGCTGCCTGAGTACCCTGTGCCTGTTCCGACCAGACCGGGGTTGCTACGCTGCCGCAAGCGGCGATAAGCAGAGCGAGGAGCGGCAGGACAAAACGAATGTAACGGCTCATCACAAACCTCTGTAGACGTTTGATTGTGAGAAACGGAACAAAAAGTGAGTATAACATAGAGAAAACGTGGCTGGCAATGAACAAGTGAGCCGTTGTGCCTCGTTCCCCAGTGCGTTTGCTGGCTGCATCGCCGCGATATTCGACGATCAGGAAGACTGCGCGCTATCCAGAATCCAGACCGCCAGATCATCCACCTTCACTGTCCCGCGCCCGGTCATGGCCAGCGAAATAGTGCCTGGTGGTAGTGGGCTGCTGGTGGCGTACCGCAGGATTTCGACATCGTCAACGTAAACACGGATGATGTCCCGCAGCGTCGTCACGCGCAGGGTGCGCCAGCGCGTCATACCGCTCACGGTGCTGGCACTCGACTGCACCAGGCGTTCACCTTCGTACAGCGCCACCAGCCCCAAAGCGTTCAACGTTATGGCATAACGTCCGGCTGAACTCTGGTGCAAACTCAGCCGCACACCTCCCGTCTCCATCCAAACGCGAAACTGCACCGCTACCTCGCGCAGCCCATCATAGGCCAGCAGCGTTTCGCTGGCGCTGTCGGTCACGGCCAGGGCTTGCCCTCCGCCTTCATTTGTCAGGAACCAGCTCGCGCCCAGTGTCCAGTTGCTCAGATCGCCACTGTCAAAGGATTCGTCCAGCAGAAGCGCGAGCGGCGGGTCAGGCGGCAGTTCTGGCAACACCGAAGGTGGCGGGACAGGGGTTTCCGCGCCAGGCGTCACCAGCGGATCGATCGGCTCATCCAACACGACTACCAGCGCCGGGGGGATCGCCACGCTCGGCAAATCCAGGTAAGTTTCTCCGGCAGAGCGTTCCGAGCTGTAGATCAGCATGAACAGTGTCAGCGTGCTCTGTTCCGCGCCCGCAGTCAGGTTGACGTTGGTAATCACGATACCCGGAAGTGCAGCCTCGCGAATTTCGGTCATGAAGCGCATCAGGCCCGGCACCGAACCATCTACCAGCAGGCTGAACGACTGCACCTGGTACACGCTGCTGATGGGTTGTGGCGACGTTTCTACTTCAGACTCAGCAGCAACGGGGGCGGCCTGCTGCGCCTGCAGGTTGGTGATCTGTACTCCGCTGCGGTTGGCATAGATATACAGGTTGTCGAGCAGGTCATCAGCCTGCGCAACGCTCATGAACCGCGCGATTGCTTCATCGAGACCGGATGCCGCACGTTCGATCTGACTCTCCAGAATCGTCTGGTTGTCATTGTCCTCAGCCGCGGCTCGCTCGGCCAGTGCCGCGTTGGCGATTTCAAGCTCCACACGCGCATCCTCGTGTGCCCGCCAGCGCGGAACAATACTCGTCGAAGCGAACATGATCATGCCCATGATCAGCAAACCGATCATCAAAATCGGCAGAAGGCGGATGATCCGTGCGAATATCGGCGTCCCAGCGTCTTCCATCATATGTCACTCCGCTTTCGTCTGCGGACGCAGGTTGATTTCAAAAACCGTAACCGTTTGCGGCGGTTCCGCCGTGGCCTCGGCTGTTGCTTCTGGCGCTCCTTCTGCCGTTGGCGCAGGTGTCGCGGTCGGCACATCTTCAATCGTGATCGAGCCGACATCTACCTGCTGGAACAGACCAGACTCGCGCAGCATGTCGGCGTAGGCCGAAACCACGCGCTGGTCAACGGCCTGCCCCTTCACGAGGATGTTGTCGGGGTTCTGTGTGATCGCGAGAATAGAAAGCTGTGCGGGGTCATACGCACCGAGGACAGCCATCACCGACGGCCAGTTGATGTGCATGGCAGCCAGCGTGCCTTGCAAGCTCTCCACCGTATTACCCTGCTGCCGCACCCAAAGCAGTGTGGCGGAAAGCACCTCAACAGTCGGATTCGGCGGCGGGGTGTAATTCAGTGTCGCGGCAACGACAGTTCGTTCGAAGTCCAGTGTCACCGTCAGTTCCTGAATGGTAGTACTTGTCAGGAACAGTGGCACGAACAGCAGTGCCAGCCCCAAAATGATCAGCCACACAGACAGCCGAGACTGGCGGGGTGACGCGGCATCCTCGTTTTCCTCCTGCGTTGGCGTGACGTTGGGAAGAGCCATGTGAAACCTCGATCTCAGGCAGCGGCGCCGGGCTATAAGAGCAGCGTAATCATCGCGCCGAAACATAGAAACGGCGCATAGGGTATACGATAATCCAGCCCCGCCCTCCGCGCAAGCAGTACGCCTGCTGCAACCGCCCCTACTCCCGCGCCCACGAGCAGGGCCAGCAGGACTTGCGGAAAGCCGAATGTCAGGCCGATCAACGCGGCCAGCTTCACGTCACCACCACCAAGCTGCCCCGGTTTGAGATAACTAACCAGGAAGAAGATCGAGAATGCCAGCAATCCGCCAACCAGAATCACACGCACATCCTGTTGCAGGATGAGCAACTGCACCAGCAGCACAACCACAATCGCCGGATAAGTCACGATGTTCAGGATCAGACGATACTTGAGATCAATCACGGCGATCAGCAGAAACACCAGAAAGCTGAACGCCAACAATCCCCACGCAACATTGAACGAGCGGGTGACCCCCAATCCGGCCAGAAAAGCCGCGCTCAGCAGTTCGATACCCAAGTGCAGCCGGAAATATGGCGCTGCTGATCTGTGTCCTGGCAGGAATTGCAGTAGCGCCAGCCCAGGCATCCTGGCAGATAATCCTGAGGGCGGTTTAGTGGCAAAGCGCGGCAGATACTCCGACGCAGCGTTCACCAACCAACCAAACAGCAGGCCAAGCAGCGCAAACGCAAAGATCATCACCACATCCACTCCCCTGGCTTACGTCACGCGCAGCGTCGAGGGCAGCGTCACGATAAACTCCGCGCCACCGCCCTCACGATTGCGCGCGACAATATTTCCGCGATGCGCCTCGACGATCACGCGAACGAATTCCAGTCCCAGACCAATGCCCGATGACTCTTCACTGCGGACATAGCGGCTGAACAGGAATGGCAGATCACCATCAGCGATGCCCTGGCCATCGTCGCTTACGCGCAGGATGATTTCTCGCGCACCATAGACCAGCGTGACCTCTATATGCACCCCGGCAGGTGAATAGCGAATAGCGTTATCGATCAGGTTATGCGCACAGCGGCGCAGCACCACCGCGTCACCCTGGATCAAATAGGGATTGCCGCTCACCTGGAAATCAAGCACCATCTGCTTACTGAGCGCAAAAGCCCTGTGCTCTTCCAAGGCCCAATTCACAACCTCAATCAGATCGACTGGTGACGCCTGGATGGCATAACCCACGATCAGATTAGCCGCCTCAGTCAACAGGTGAATGAGATGGTTCATCGCGTCGCCGTTATGGGCGATCTCGGCACTGATCTCGCGCATTTCATCGGTCAGCGCAGTTGTGCTGTTCAGCAGCCCAGCATAACCAACGGTAGAATTTGCCATCAACCGCAGGTTATTCGCCAACGCAAAGTTAATCGCTGCCAACACCTTGTCTCGCTGCTGCAAAGCGCGCGCCGTGACCTGATACAGCCGTGCGTTCTGGATCGCCACCGCTGCAAATTCGGCAATCGCCGTCGTCATCTTCTCATCTTCCGTGGCAAACATCTTGCCCTGCTCACGGTGCGCGACCGAGAGGACACCAAATGTGCTGCCTGCCAGCGTCAGCGGTACGTACAGCACCGCCTCAACCAGATAGCCTGTCTTGATCTTGATCGGCGCGCGATCACGCTCACGATTGGCACAGATCAGCTTGCCTGTCTGCACGACCTGCCCCGCCAGACTATCCGCGACTGGTAAGCGCTGGATGCGCTCTGTCTCCATACCGCGTCCCGCCTCCAGGAACAATTCGCCGCTCTGCTCATCCACCAACCAGATCGAAACCTCGTCGGCTGGCGTACAGGCCAACACAGCGGAAAGCGTTTGCTTCAGTACTTCGGCCAGATCAAGCTGTGAGGTAATGGCGCGCGCTGCATTGAGCAGCATTTCATGCCCGTTCTGCTGTCGAGCGATCAGTTGCGCCGGATGTTTGAGGATGTGCAGCGTGAATTCCATGCGCCCTAACCGAACGATGTCGCCATTGGCAACGCTGTAAGGGATGTTCGCACCAATCGCGTGGCCGTTGATGCGTGTGCCATTCGTGCTGCCCAGATCAACGAGATACAACTTGCTTTCGGTGGGGCGCAGCAGCGCGTGCTTGCGCGACACGCCCAGGTTATTCTCGTCGCCCGCAGAGAATAACTCCCTAAATCCTGGCACATCCTGATCGCGACCCAGCACCGCCTCGCCATTAAGATCCAGGCCACCGCGCGTGTGCGAATCGAGTGTTGAATCAAAGCGAATGCGCCAGGTTGGCTGTACAGCATTGGCGTGCGGAAACGGTGTGAAAATCAGTTCCTCACCACGATCCAACTGCTCGCGCAGGATTTCGTCGCTCAGCTCACGAGTAACTTTTCGCACATCGACGGTTGAACGCTCGGCCATTGTCATATGGTCTCCTTCGCGTCAATCACGGTACCGGTCTCGTCGCCATGCAGTTGAGCCAGCACGCGCTGGCTCAACATCAGCAAATCGCTCATCTCGATCTGATCAACGCCGCGCAGCAGCGCCGTTTGTCGTTCGGAGTTGGCCTCATCAGTGAAGACACTGGAGAGAATATCCTGCATGGCTGCGGATACAGGCGCGTCTGTCGCCGGGATGGCCTGAGCGGCAGGGGCAGCGGCCAGCACGGACATTTTTGCGGCAGGTACGGGCGCAGCAGGAGCAGATGTGATCACGGGTGGTACAACAGATGCACGAGCGGCGACAGCCTGTGGCGCGTCTGGTACAGCCTCTTCCCTGCTGGCGCTGGCCGGCGCAGCACGGCGTTTGGCCGCGCGCGTGCTCAACGACTGCTTGATACGAGGGATGATTGCCAGCGCCACCGCTGTGACCAGAAGTAGAACGGCCAACCCGACAGTCAGCAGGATAATGCGTTGGTTGAGCAGAGTCTCGATCAGCGACATAGCCATCCTCCTACATCGTCAGGATGCCTGCAACCATCGGCGGCACCAGTAAGAAACTCAATCCAGAGATGAACATAATCATCGACAGATACAGCGACACCTTCAGCTTATAGCCGCCGTCACAGGCAATCATCGCTGAGGCGCTGACCACGGCCAACAGCAGCACCATCGACACCGTGACGCCGCTGAGGAACTGCAAGTCTTCCGGGCTGAACTCGGCCATGCCCAGACTCATCATCGGGCGACCGCTGAGCGCGTCATCATTCTGGGGCATTAGTGTCTCGACCATCGTGGCAAAGTTGATCACAATGGACAGCACAAAGACCATCAGCCCGGCTACCACCGCCTGCATGACGGTCGTCAGACCGCTGAAAGTGCTGGCCGTCAGCCGCCGCTTGGCGCGCAGTTGAGCAGTCTTGGCCGTGAAGAGCGAACACAGAAAACCAACACGCTCCGGTTCACCGCCGATCTTCACAGCGCTGTAAAAGATGTCACTCACCTCACTGATCAGTTTGCTGCCCGTCTCCTGCCCGAACTTATGCCAGCAGATCTCCGGCTCGACCAAGGCCTGCAAGCGCGTGCTCAGGCGGTCAATATCACTTTCCAGATAGGGAAACGAACTCAGGTCAATCTTGGTCAGCGCCTGTTTCAATGTCGTCCCGCTCGAAGTTGCCATGCCCCCGACCGAGCGTAGAAACGTGCTGAATTCCACGTCCTTCTTGTTCATGCGGCGGTCGCTGATCATGCTGGCGATTCCAACCGGCAGCAGCATCCCCGCGACGATCAGCAGCGTCACTCCCAGCGGTACACCGAGCATGTTCATCAGCAGCCCCAGCACGATTGCGCCGGGCACGAGAAACTTGAACAGATTGAGCGCGCGCTTCTGTTCCTTCGACCCCACACTGGGCGACACATTCATCACCTCGCGCGGCGCAGAACGCGAAATCACCCACGCTCCCAGCGCGCTCATCAGCAGCCCGGTCGCCACCAGACCGCCCATCACGCTCACGTCCATCGAATAAATCATCGAGGTGATGACCTGAATGATGACGATCAGCGCCACCGACATGATGATTGATGAAAAAGCATTCGCCCACTGCTTGAGCGCTTCCAGATCACGTTCATAGCGATTCTCGTAGTCTTCGCTTTGAACCTCAGCCTCGCGCGCCAAAAACTCTGCAAGGGGTTCACCAGAACGCAGCGCATCCGCCAAACGCAGCAGGAAACTGCGAATGTTCTCCGATTTGGCTTTCAGGCCAATCGTATGACATGCTTCCGGGTAGTCGTAACGAAATTCGTCCACAAGGGTGTTGATGGCCTTGAAATAGACCGCCGCTTTCGACTTCGACAGCGCGGCAATTTCGAAAGTTTTCGCGCGGGAAATCCCAGCCGACGCCATCGCTGACATATATGTCAACTGATAGAACATGTCGAACGGCGAGACCATCTTAAAGGAGTTTTTGTCGCCTGGCTTCGGCGAGGACTTGGAAGAAGTCATAGAAGTCCGTGATTCCTTTTTCCGTATGCAGCTTTTCGAAGATCTTGGCGCGGCGCTTCACCTCGTTGTACACCTCTTTGCGGCGGTGTGGGGGAATACCACGCTTCTGCGCGATCACCTGCTCCAGCAGATAGCTGTTCATGTAGCCCGGAAACTCAAAGGTGTCGGTCGCCGGATTCCAGCGGAATGCCTCCAGGAACGAGAAACTATTCGTCAGCGGGTCATAACCGATGATCTCGTTGATGCTCATCACACGACGAGCCGACTTGCCATCAGCCAGCCGCACGGCCGACTGAATTACCGCCAAATTGAGGTTGTCAATATAGGTCTTCGGAATGTTGATCGGGTCACCTGTCAGACGCTGAATCAGCTTCTCGACCGAAGCGGCGTGAAAAGTGGACATGACGCCGTGCCCCGTCTGCATCGCCTGAAAAGCCACCACCGCTTCAACACTGCGGATTTCGCCAACGATGATCATCTCTGGGCGCTGCCGAAGTGCGGCTTTCAGCAGCTCGAACATGCCTACATCGCTGCCCTTCTTCTCACCGCCACCGTGCCGCGTTGATTCTTGCAGCCAGTTCTTATGCGGTACCTGCACTTCCGGTGTGTCTTCGATGGTGATGATCTTGGCTTCCGGCTTAATGAAGGCGGTAATGGCATTCAGCAATGTCGTTTTGCCAGAGGCTGTCGCGCCGACGACAAAGGCGTTCATCCCGGCTTCCAGCATCATGGAAAGATATGAGGCCATCGTGTAGTTCAGGCTGCCAAACTCGATCAGTTCCAGCACGCTGGTCGGCGTGCCAGAGAACTTACGGATAGTGAAGTTGCTGCCACGCTTCGAGATTTCGCGCCCATAAACGATGTTGATACGCGAGCCATCCGGCAGCACCGCGTCCACCAGCGGATTACGCACCGTCACCGGGCTTTTGATCCACTCGCCTAACCAGACCGCGAAATCATCGACATCTTCATAATCCACGAAGGTGATCGAAGACTGCACGCTCTTGAAAATCTTGTGCTCAATGAAGATGTGACCGACGCCGCTGCAACTGATGTCTTCAATGAAGTTGTCCAGCAGCAGCGGTTGCAGCACACCCAGGCCGACCTTATCGCGCAATACGCGATAGCGTACGGCTTCCAGCTCTTCCGGCGTCACGAAAATACGCGGTTTCTTGCCGTCCTGCTGTTTGCGCTGCGTCGTACACATGCTATCAACCAACCGCAGCAAAAAGGCCTTCTTTTCTTCTTTGTCCTCAATCCTGCCGATCTCTTCCGCCCAGGCCACCAATTTTTCGTTCACGCGCGGCATCAGATGATCGATGTTCACAACTACCGTTGGCTCAATCGAGATGTAGTGATCGCGCGCCCCGACCGCATCGGGATAGATATGAACGAACAGTCCTTCTTTGATCGGGTAAATCAGGTTGCGAAATTCGGCATTGCCCAGGCTGCGCGGCGGCTTGATGTAGTAATCTGGCACGCCAATCTCGTCAATCGGCAGATAGAGCATGTAGGCTTTCAGGAAGGGCGAGGTGGAGCAGGCTTCCAGCAGAGCAGGTGACAGTTGCGACTGCAACGTCTCCCAGGTGTTGCGTGGGTGGTGCAGATCGAAGCTGAACGGCAGAACATTGAGCGCCATCGCAGCACCTAACCCCGAGCCTTGCTGATCGGGATGACGCGCATCCCCCATCCCGGTTCGACATCGAAACCGACAATCGCGCCCGTGCTGCTGCCTGCGCCGCGAATCTTCGCGACCTCCAGCGTTTTGACCAGCTTCTGCCCATCCTGCTCGCTGCGGAGCTGTAAATGCGCATCACACATCGAGCGCAGGGGCGACATCAGGTCATTACTCACTGCCTGGGCGTGCAGCGTGACGATGACAGTCGCGCCACCCGCACAGAGACGCTTGCATTCCTCGAAGAAATGGAGTGTGTTTTGGTCACTCTGGGTATACAACGCCGCTGATGTAAA
>JAEUQX010000635.1 GCA_016788625.1 Anaerolineae bacterium | reverse complement strand
GCTGCTCATCGCGCTGATCGAAGTCTTCCGGCCAGAGCGCCTCAAGGCCTCACGCGGCATCCTGAGCATCGGCGCGGGCGTGCTGCTGATCATCACGACGCTGAGCGTGCCGGGTGTCTCACAAAATGTGCTGCAACCCGCACTGGCGACCGTCACGCCGATCAGTATCGCGGCGGTGCGAGCGACGGCCACCGATGTGCCCGACAGCACTGCACGACCTGAAGCATCCCCGACCCTGACGGCTACACCCAGCCCGACGGCCGCCCTGACCGCGACGCGCATTCAGCCTTCGCCCACGCCAACCGCTACACGCTTCCGCTTCGCCACGCGCACGCCGGAACCAACGCCAACACTGCCGAACCCGTGTCTGGCTCTGACGCGCTTCAACGTCAACCTGCGAGCGCTGCCCGATCTGGAAGCCGAGGTGCTGCTGGTGATTCCGTTCGATACGACGGTGACGTTGTTTGGACGCAATGGGGACTCAAGCTGGTGGCTGGCGCAGCATGAGGGGCAAACGGGCTGGCTGAAGGGCGAGTTCCTGAATGTGACGGCGTCATGCGCGGAACTGCCCGTGCGGGAGGGGTGAAAGATAGCCGATTTCACTGCTCAGGCAGACAACAGAATTGTGTTGCCATCCGGATCATCGACCATTGCAAAATAGGCGTCGAAGGTTGTCTCGTAGGGCGCAACATGCGCTTGGTAGCCGTAACCAATGAGTTCCGCATACTTGGCATCCACGGCCGCACGGGTCTCCAGATAGAACTCCAGGATGATACGGTAGCCACCAGCGGCGTCCGTGCGGGCTGGATCCCATTTCGCGTTGAAGCGCTTTGTTGTCAGGAAGAAAGTCAATTCGCCCATCTTGATTGGGACATGTCCCTGCTGTTCACTGCCTTCCGGGATAGCAACACCGAGGCGTCGGTAAAACTCCACCGCACGACCCATGTCCTCGACAATGACGCCGACCATATAGAGATTAAGCCCCATGATACAGTCCTTTCACGCATATATACCGGACTAACCACAAGCCTCCCGCAAGCAGAAAACGCAAGGGCGCACAAGAACGCCCCTGCGCAAACATGCTGCCTTGTTTCGATATCGCTATCTACTTCGTGTAATTGATCGGCGCGCTCTGGCTGCCCTTCTTGCCGTCCGGCCAGGTGGTCTTCTCATCGAACTTGACGCCGTTGACGTTCGCGCCCTTCATGTCGGCGTTTTGCAGGTTCGCGCCGTTGAGGACAGCGTTGGTCATGTTCGCGCCCGCCAACCGTGCACCCGTCAGCGTCGCGCCCTCGAAGTTCGTGCCGAGCAGCGTGGCGTTGTTGAAATCCGCGAAGGGCATCTGTGCGGTGCGGCAGTCCGTGCCCGTCATGTTGGTCGAGCGCAGGATGGTCTCGCGGCAGGTGGCGGCGAAGAGATTCGCGCCGCGCAGATTCGCGCCTTCCAGGTTAAGCCGGGTAACGTCCAGCGCGCTCAGATCGACGCCGGAGAGACGCGGGTTTGTGCCAGCCTGCACGAGCGCCAGAATGAGTTCCTTACGGGTAATTTCCGCCATGATCATGTCCTCTCTGTCGCAATTGAGTTCTTTCTGCGTTGAATGTTACCGCAATCTAACCCCTGCGCGCTATCGTGCATCCAGCACCTGTTGATAGCAGCGTTCCAGGGCCGCGGCCACGCCATCCCAGGTGAAATGCTTCGCCACCAGCCGCCGCGCCGCCGTCGACATCGCCACACGCTCGTCCGCATCGCTGAGCAGTCGCCGCAGCGCTTCGACAAGTTGATCGACATCCGGTTCAACCTCGATGCCTGCGCCGTACTGCGCCACTTCCGGCAAATTGCAGCCGGGCGAGACGATGGCGGGCAGTCCGGCAGCCATACCTTCCAGCACAACCATCGGCAGCCCCTCGCCCACTGCGGGCAGTGCCAACACATCCGCTGCCGCGAACGCTGCTAACCGTTCTGCGCCGCCGAGGTAGCCTGTGATGACCGTGCGCGCGTCGGCCTGCTGGCGCAGCGCATCAAGCTGGCCTTCGTCAGGACCAACGATCAGCAGGCGCGCATCCGGCAAATCAATCTGCTTGAAGGCTTCAAGCAGGAGGCCAACACCTTTACGCGCGTGCAGCCGTCCGATAAACAGGCAGACTGGCCCCGTGCCCAGACCGTGACGTTCGCGAAACGCCTCACGACCCGGCAGGTCAGCATATTCGGCGGGGTCTACGCCGTTGGGAATGACGCTAAAGGTGGCCGGGATGCGCCGCCTGCCGAACTGCGGCCAGAGCATTTGTACATCGCGCTGCTCGGCCTCGGTGAGCGCGATAATGTGGTCGAAACGTCGCGCGACCGCCGGGCTGAGCAAGCGATCCCAGGCGCGTTTGAGGCTGCTGCGACCAGTGTCCTGCGCCAGCGTGCCATGCGGCGAGAGCAGCATCGGCTTGCCCGCAGCGGCGGCAATGCGCGTGACGATCAGGTTTTCGACAGTGCGAAACTCGTGACAGTGTAGCACGTCACCTTGCGGGATCAGCGCTTCAGCCAATGCGCGCAACGTCGCCGGAGTCGAGAGGTTATAGCGCCCGCGCAGCGCCGGGAAGAGGTTGGCGGCACGCAGCACGCGCACGCCGTCGCGCGTCTCATCATCCGCTCCGACATAACGCTCGTGTTGGCTGAGCGCGTCAGTCGTCAGAATGGTCACGCGATGTCCCCGCCGAGCCAGGGCGCGCGCCATCCCTTCAACCGAACGGACAACGCCGCCGAAGGCATAGGCCGGGGCGTAGTAGGGGGTCAAATGCAGAAGGTGCATGACCCAGATGATAGTGGATTTTGGCGACAGCGTGCAGTGTCGGTTTCGAAATGGGCGAGGTACAAACGGCGAGCTAATTGTTATGCAGAGGGCCGGTCTTCTTCTTCACGACGATGCTGCCATCCTCGATGCCTGCCGCCAATGCGCTCGGCTTGAAGTTGGCTGTGACGGCGTTGCGACCCATCACAGTGATGTTGTCGTCCGCCGCATAAATGACGTGGCCTTCAACAGCCAGCTTGCCGTTCTGATAGATTGTGACCTCGTCCCCCCGGCGCGGCCACATCAGTCGTTTCATCAATGTCATTCCAACTCCCCCTTTACTTTCTTCACATATGTGAAGAAAAGGTTTGTGAACGTGAATATAGCCCTCTCAGTGGGCCTTTGCGATAGCCAAATGCTCCTATCAACTGTTTTGGTGGGTGTTAGGATTGAGATCATATCAGAGACAGACCAGGCAAACCAGCGACAACTCTGTAGAAGTTTTCCGCTAAACTTTGTGGAGTACTGACAAATCGCGTCATCATTATTCGGAACGACAGTATGCGTCCTGTTGGGTCAAATGCGGTTTATCGCGGCGTTCGTGTACCGCTGGTTGACAACCTGTGCAAAAGGAAAACGATATGATTCGCCTCTCCTGTCTCTTTCTTACAGCACTGCTGCTCAGCGTCCTACCCGCTTTCGGACAGTCGCCTTTTGAACCGTTGAGCGCGAGCAACGCTGAGTCGATAGATGAACTGGGATTCATCCCACGTCCGACGCGCAATCAGATGCTGGATATGGCCTGGTCGCCAGATGGGACACGGCTGGCGCTCGCTGTCGATACGGGGGTGTTGGTCTATGATCTGCTGCCCACCGGAACGCGCCGAGGTCTGCATATCCAGCAAACCTGGATGCGTTGTGTCGCTTTTTCGCCAGATGGCGCGCTGATCGTCTCATGTGACAGCGATGGAATTGTGTGGTTGTGGGATGCGCAGACAGGCGAACGAGTAGCGACGTTCTCGCTGGGCAATGAAATCGTTGAGGATGCACTGTTCAGCCCGGATGGAAGGCTGGTCGCGGCTTTAGGGCTGAACACCGAGGGTGTTGAGATATGGGGGCTTGCGAGCGGGGCGGCCATCACGCGGGCGAACGCCTATCGCATCAACCGGATCCGGGTGCTAGGAGACGAGACGACCTGGAAGCATATGGCATTTCGCCCCGGCGAGAACACCCTGACCTATGCCACGATCTACGGCAAGCTGCGGGTATGGGATGCAGACACTGGAGCAGAAATAAACGCCCGTGAGATGAATATGGGCAGCGACTCGTACTTCAACGCCCTGTCATACAGCGGCGACGGAAGCCTGCTGGCGACACTGAGCAACGCGGGTAACGTTCACATTCTCGATGCAAACACGATGGAAGACCGGTTAGTGTTAGACATGCCAGACGCGGAGGATGTGGTTTACCGTGTCGACTTCACGCCAGATGGCGGACTGCTGGCGGTGGCCGTCCGCAATTCCTTTGGTGGCAAAATATATGTGTTCGAGCCGGAGAACGGCGCGCTGCTGAATGCCCTGACCGGCCACCCGGATTCGATCTGGGCGATGGCCTTCAATCCGGCGGGCGACCTGCTGGCGTCGCTGGCCTTCAACGATGGTGTGCGGCTGTGGGGCATTGGGCAGAAGCTCCCTGTGCTGCCGACAGCGACTCCGACGAGGGCACCTACGACCACGCCGATCCCGACTTTGACCCCGACGACAGCGCCGACATTGCAGGTCGGCGGAACGGCGACGGTCACGACAACGGGCGGCGACACCTTGAACATGCGAAATGGCGCGGGACGAGGCTACGAACTGGTTGCCAAACTGTCCGCGGGGACAGTAGTGACGCTGCTGGAAGGGCCTATTGAGGCCGACGGGCTGCGCTGGTGGCGAATTCGCACGCCGGATGGAATTGAAGGCTGGGCGGTGGAACAGGTTGACGACGAACAAACGCTAACGCCTGCATAAAACCAGCGAATCCCTGTGACGCCGAAACGATCGAGGAAAGCGGCTGTCACTGGTTTCGCTTTACAGAGACGTCCACTGAAAGGATACACACATGATTCGTATCTGCTGCATCACAGTGTTGCTGCTTTGCGCCCTGCCCGTCCGCGCCCAAACCACCTTCACGGTGAACACAACCGATGACACCAACGACGGGACGTGCAACGCCGCGCACTGCTCGCTGCGGGAGGCGATCAGCGCTGCTAACGCTGCTGCGGGCACAGACAATATCACCTTCGCCATCGCCGGGAGCGGCATCAAGACGATCAAGCCAACCTCGGCGCTGCCGACGATCACCGACCCTGTGAACATTGATGGGCAAAGCACGCCGGGGGCTGCGTTAGTCATCGAGCTGGATGGCAGCCTGGCGGGACTGGCGAACGGACTGGTGATCATGGCCGGGAACAGCAGCGTGCGCGACCTGATCATCAACCGCTTCACCGGCGCGGGCATTCTGCTCTCGACGGGCGGCAGCAATACGATTGCAGGCAACCTGATCGGCATGAACGCGGCGCTGACGCAGGCGGCGGGCAACCGTGATGGTGTATATATCTTCAATTCAGCAGATAACATAGTGGGCGGAATCAGCGAAGCCGACCGCAACATCATCGCGGGCAATAGCGATGATGGCGTGAACTTCGAGGGACCGGGCGCAATAGGCAATTCCGTGCAGGGCAATTCGCTCGGCTTTCGGAACACGAGCGGCAGCACCTTCGGCAACGCGGGCGATGGCGTGAAGATCAGCAACACCTCAAGCAGTAACACGATCGCTGGCAACAGCATCGCCTATAACGTTGGACGCGGCATCCTGGGCGAGTTCGACGTGAGCGGAGGATACGGCAATCTGATTTCGACCAACAGCATCTTCAGCAATGGGGCACTAGGTATCGACCTGAACGGCGATGGTGTGACGGCGAATGATCCTGACGACCTGGACACAGGCGCGAACGATCTGCAAAACTTCCCCGTGCTGCTGAGCGCGTCGACAACAGGCGCGGCGCTCTTGGTGGAAGGCACGTTCAACAGCACACCTGACACCACATTCATGTTGGAGTTCTTCGCCAGCGCCACCTGTGACTCATCCGGCAGCGGCGAGGGTGAGCGTTATGTGGGCAGCGCCAGCCTGGGAACCGGCGGCGATGGCAATCTATCGTTCAGCGCGGAACTTGCCAGTGTAGTGACAGCCGGGGATTGGCTGACTGCGACCGCAACCAACCCGGACAACAGCACTTCCGAGTTCTCTGCCTGCATCCCGATTATGTCAGCAGATGCGCCGGGTGTTGCGCCCGGCATCAACGCCTACAACACGCTGACGCCGACGCTGAGCTGGACGCGGGTGAGTTGGGCGCAAGGCTACCGCCTGCAGGTGGACAACAACGCCGATTTCAGCAGCCCGGAGTACGCGAATCTGAACCTGCCTGCCAACACACTTGAGGACGAGGCGACCCTGCCCACGCCCGGCGTGTACTACTGGCGCGTGTGCGCGGTGCAGGCGAACGGGTTGTGCGGCGGCTGGAGCGCGCGTGGGGAGTTCCGGGTGCTGGGGTGAGGTCAAAGTGATGAGTGATGAGAAAGAGGTGTTATGGGTATCAGCAAGATCAACATCGTTTCGATGCGTGAAGCATTCCGGCATGAAGCACAACATTTCACGACATGGTTAGAAGCCAACATTGATGCACTGTCAATCTAACAATCCTTCCACCCGCACATTCTCCAGCATCAGCACCTGCTCCTGCTCCACACGTGACACGCCAAAGCCGAAGCGTCCCTGCGGCGTGACGATGGCGTACTGGTTGTCGATCCAGGCGATGAAGCCGAGTGGTCCGCGCGGCGCGGATGGCGTGCGATGGATGGGCGCGCCATCCACGTAGAATGTGATGTGGTCGCGCTCCCAATCGAGCCTGTACTCGTGCGTAGTATGCATGAGCGCCGGATCGAGCAGGCATTCGCTGACGCCAACGGCACGCTGCGCCAGCGGCCACAGGCAACGGTAGAGCATAGGCACGCGCATGAGCAGGAAGCCGAGCGGCGCGGTGGGGGCAAGCAGCAGAAATGCCGAGCGGGTGGCATCGAGCGTAGCGGCCTTCCAGCCTGCACCGGGGACGCCCTGTGCCAGTGCGATGTCACCCGGCGGCGCGCCGAAGAAAAACCAGGCGGTTTGTGGCAGCCGAAAACCGCGTTCACCCGGCACAAATGGATGATTCCAGAAGCCAAAACCCGCCGTGCCGCGCAGCGCATCGCCCCTGAAATGCGCTCGCACAGTCATGCGCGCCGGAGGACGCCAGCGGAAATCCGCGCGCCCGGCATAGTCGCTGATCTGTGCGTCGTGATAACCCTCCGTCAACCCGGCAGGCAGCCGCAAATGTGCCGCGCCTGGCGTGAACTCAACAACACCCGCGCCAATCTCAGTCACGCGCCAGGGGGCAGTCAGCGGCCTGCGAAAGTCCGTCACATATAGCATAAATGTTCACATCGCCGCTTGAGAAAAAGGCGTGAAAAGGCTATCATAACATGTGAAGCGCGATGCTGCGCTGATGAAGTTTGACCTAGTGAGGTACAGCACACAGTGGATATCACCTGGTACGGTCACAGTTGTTTTCGCTTTGCGGAGCGCAATCGTATCTCGATTGTGACTGATCCCTATTCGGAAGAGATCGGCTTGCCGCCGCTGCGCCTGAAGGCCGATGTGGTCACGATTAGTCACGATGAGGCGGGGCATAATCACTACGCCGCTGTTAAAGGCACGCCACACCTGCTCACTGGCCCCGGCGAATACGAAATGGGCGGGGTCTTCGTCACGGGCATTCAACTGCACTACATCCAGGAAGATGCCGTTCGCTGGAATATCGCCTACAAATTTGACTATGATGATCTGACAGTGGTGCATCTGGGCGATCTGGCACATATCCCAGACCAATCGACACTGGAACAGTTTGGCGAGGTACACGTGCTGCTGCTGCCCGTCGGCGGCGGTAAAGGGCTGCGCGCCAGCCAGGCGGCGGAAGTCGTCGCCCTGATTGAGCCGCACTTCATCATACCGATGCACTACGCGCTGCCCGATCTGCGCTTTGAACTCGAACCTGTCGATAAGTTCCTGAAGGCGATGGGTGTCAGCAGCGTGCAGGAAATGGACACGCTCAAGATCAGCGGCGGGGAAATGCAGGAACAGTCGCAGGTCATCCTGTTGAAACCGCAGATCAGTGCCTAGGAGCCGACACCATGTCCGACCTCAACAAAGACCCCGTGAAGCTGTTAATGCAGTGGGATATCAAGTCCGAACGCGAGCAGGAGTACTTCGAATTCGTCGTGCGCGAGTGGGTGCCGGGCATCACGCGCCTGGGACTGGAACCGACGGGCGCGTGGTACACAGCTTACAGCGCGACACACCAATCGCAGATCATGACCGAAGGGCTGGCCGAAGACCTGGAAACGATGCGCCGCATCCTGAAGAGCAAAGAGTGGCAGCGGCTGCATGAGCGGCTGATCGAATTCGTCAACAATTACAAACAGAAAGTCGTCCGCAACACGGGCGAGTTCCAGCTCTAATACAAAACGCCCACGAGACAGCGGGCGTTGTTGCTTTTGGCAGAAGACAGACCTGGCTAATCGGCAGCAGCCGCTTTGGTCTCGGTCTTGGTTTCCGATTTCACTTCCTTCGCGTCCGACTTGGCTTCCGTTGTAGTCGTCTCCGCCTTCGCAGCGGACTCGCTCTTGGGAGTGGCGTTGATGCTGCTGCGCGACGCATTCTTACTGTCATTCACGTAAAAGCCAGAGCCTTTGAAGATAATGCCAGCAGCCTGAACCACGCGCACTACCTTCTGCCCAGTATCGGGATCAACGGTCAGCGGTTCATCCAGGAATTTTTGACGCACCTCGAACACGGTGCCATCTTCACGGCGATAGGTATACGTCGGCATACGGAACTCACCTCAACACAAACGGATTGTCAAAGCATTTGACCTCCATATCATACAACAATTTCTAGCACTGTCTACGGGTGTTTGCTAATCTCTAGTGAAATTTTTATACAGCAGGAGCGTGATCAGCATGAAGCGCAGTTTTGCCTTGTTGGCCTTGTTCTTCCTGATTGCCGCGCTGCCCGTTGGTGCGCAGGATGAGTCGCTGACAGAACAGCCCGAAATCCTGTGGGATACCTGGGGTGTGCCGCACATTTTCTCCCCAACCAACGAGGGCTTGTTCTATGCGTTCGGTTGGGCGCAGGCACAGAACCACGCCGACCTGATTCTGCGACTCTACGGCGAAGTGCGCGGGCGGGCGGCAGAATACTGGGGCGAGGGCTATCTGGAAAGCGACCAGCGCATCCGCACGCTCAGCATCCCACAGCAGGCCGCAGAGGGGTATGCCGCGCTGGATGACGAGTTTCGCGCGTATGTCGAAGCCTTCGCGATGGGCATCAACGACTACGCGGCGCAACACAACGAGCGCATCGACGCAGCAGCGGCACTGGTACTGCCTGTTACTCCACAGGACATTATCGCCAACGGCATCCGCGTGCTGCGCTATGAGTTCGTCGCGCGGCGCGGGCTGAACGCGGTTAACGAATGGCAGGCGGGCGAACTGGGGTCGAATGCCTGGGCAATTGCGCCGTCTCGTTCGGCGAGCGGGAACGCCATGCTGGTGATCAATCCGCACCAGCCCTGGTTCGGCTTCGGGCTGTGGGTCGAGGCGCACCTGGTAGGGCCGCAAACCGACCTCTACGGCGCGGCGCTGGTGGGCAACCCGTTCATCGGCGTAGGCTTTAACTCCAACCTCGGATGGGCGCACACCGTCAATACACACGATGGCTGGGATTTGTATCAACTGACTCTGACGCCGGGTGGCTACTTATTCGACGGCGAGGAACGCGCCTTCATCACGCGCGAAGAGATCATCCGCGTGAAACAAGAGGACGGCACGTTGAGTGAAGTGCCGCTGACCATCCGCGAGTCCATTCATGGCCCGGTAATTGGTGAACGCGAGGATGGCACGGCGCTGGCGCTGCGAGTGGTGTGCCAGACGTGCTTCCGCGCGGGCGAGCAGTGGTGGGCGATGGGCAATGCCAGCAACCTCGCGGAGTTTGAGGACGCGCTGCGGATGCTGCAAATCCCGATGTTCACGGTGATGTACGCCGACCGTGAGGGCAACATCCTGCACGTCTTCAACGAGCAAATCCCGGTACGCACAGAGGGCGATTGGGCGTTCTGGAACAATACCACGCCTGTGTTACCGGGTGACCCGGCGGTGCTGCCAGGTGACACTTCGCGCTATGTCTGGGACTACCGCTATCATCCCTATGAAGATCTGCCGCGTGTGCTCAATCCGGAGTCCGGCTGGCTGCAAAATGCCAACGAAGCGCCCTGGACGACGACGCTGCCCTACCCGCTCGACCCGGCGGATTACCCGGCCTACATGTCGCCGCCGCCGTTCGTCTGGCCGCGCCCGATTGTTTCGATGCGACTGCTGAACGATGACTCGTCAATCACCTTCGACGAACTGGTCGAATACAAACAATCCACTTTCATCGAATTGACCAACTGGGTGCTGGATGACCTGATTGAGGCCGCAGATCAATCGGACGAGGAGATGGTACAGCGAGCGGTCGAGGTGCTGCGCGCTTGGGATCGACAGGCCAATGCGGACAGTGTAGGCGCGGTGCTGTTCGCACTGTGGGCACAAGCCTACATCGAGCCGCTTGGCTTCGACGCGCTCGCCGTGCCCTGGGATGTCAATGACCCGCTGAACACGCCGCGCGGACTGGCAGACTCGGAAGCAGCAGTGACGGCGTTGGGCGAAGTCGCTACACAGCTTGAGGCGCTGCGACTGCTGGGCGGCGGCATCGATGTACCCTGGGGCGACGTGTTCCGCCTGCGCTACGGCGAGGTCGATCTGCCCGCGAACGGCGCGCCCGATCTGCTCGGCTCGTTCCGCACACTGACCTTTGAACCTGACCGCGATCTGCGTTTCCGCCCGGTACAGGGTGATTCGTTCATCGCCGTTGTCGAGTTTGGCGAGACGCTGCGCGCGAAGGTGCTGCTGGCTTATGGCAACGCCACTCAGCCAGGCTCACCACATGTGGGCGACCAGCTTGAATTGTTCAGCCGCAAGGAATTACGCGACGCCTGGCTGACGCGAGACGAGATCGAGGCCAACCTGAGCGAACGGGTGGTGTTTGACTGGTAGTCGTAAAGTCGCTTCAAGCGCGTTATGCTCTCAAACCTCACCCCCCAAATCCCCTCTCCGCTTGGAGAGGGGACTTCAACATGGCAACTCAAGGAGTCCTGAAATGACAGCAGCATTCAGACTAGGCATTGTCGGGGCAGGATATATTGCAGGCGTGGTCGCAAGGGCCATGCGCGACGTTCCGAATGGGCAAGTCACTGCCGTCGCCAGCCGCCGCCGCGAGAGCGCCGACGAATTTGCCGCAGAATACAGCGTGGAAAATGTGTTCAACACATGGCAGGAATTGGTCGCGTCGGATGCGGTTGATGCCGTCTATGTGGCGACGCCGACCGATGTGCGCGAGGAAGTCGCGGTGGCCGCCGCGCAGCACGGCAAGCATGTGCTGGGCGATAAGCCCTTCGCCAACCTAGACTCGCTCCAAAGAATCATTGCTGCCTGCCGCGCCAACGGAGTGGCCTTCATGGACGCGACGCACTTCACGCATCACCCGCGCACGGCACAGATTCGGCGTGAACTGGCGGAACGCGTCGGCACGGTCGGCGGCATCCGCAGTGCCTTCTTTTTTCCCAACGATGACCGCAGCAACATTCGTTACAACCCGGTCAAAGAGCCGACCGGGGCGTTCGGTGACATGGTCTGGTACAATATGCGTGCTATCGTCGAATATACGCCGGATGATGCTGAACTCGTCGACAGCAGCGGGTATTTCCAGCGCGATGCGGTCACGGGCGCGGTCGTACGGCTGAGCGGCGTGCTGCGCCTCTCGAACGGCTGCCTCTCCACCTGGGACGCGGGCTACACCGTGGGCAACCTGGTGATGGACCTCAACCTGATGGGCGAACGCGGCGTGATCAGTATGGATGATTACATCCTGGATTGGGAGACCATCCCGCCGCTGCCAACGCCGGGATATCCGGTGAGCTTCACGCAGCGCAAAGGCGTCGCTAATCCGCAGGGTTACACCCAGATCCCCACGCCATCCGCGCGGTCGCAGTCTACACTGATGATGATCAACTTCGCAGCGATTTGCGGCAACCCAACGGGCGACGCAGCCGAAGCCAGCATCCGCCGTGCAGAACGCACACAGGGGTTACTAGACAGCGTTTGGCCGACGCTGAAGGAGATTAATTGATGCTGCCAGAAGTCAAAGCGTTGATCGATCATTTCAAGCTTGAACCGCTGCCCATTGAATCAACGCTTTTCGCCAGCACCTACCGTTCCGAGACTCTCCTGCCGGATGGCGGGAACTATGGCACAGCAATCGTGGGACTGTATTGCGACGAGCCGCGCAGCGTCTCGTTGTTCCATAAGCTGACCGTCGATGAGGTCTGGCACTTCTATGCAGGCGATCCGATGCGGCTGGTTCTACTCTATCCAGACGGCAGCAGCCGTGATGTGATCCTGGGCAGCAACCCTCTGTCCGGACAGCAAGTTCAGTTCGTCGTCCCAGCAGGCGTTTGGCAGGCCGGGCATATGTTGGCGGGTGGTCGCTATTCGCTCTACGGCTGCACGATGGCGCCTGGGTTCACCAGCGCGATGTTCATCGGTGGTACGAAGTCAGAGCTGTTGGCGCAGTATCCCGACAGGGCGGCAGATATTACCCTGCTGGGCATCGCGGACGGCCACGAAACGCACATGCCGGAAGGACAGGGGTGAAAGGCGGAAACTTTCACCGCAGCGGCACAGAGGAACAAAGAGGATCGGGGGCTGTGCTGTAGGGGGGTAGCGCGAAACGCGTATATCCTCCCGCAGACACGGCACTTTTTAGAGCGGACGCAGCGCCTTATAGAGCAGCAGTTCCAGCGGTTCGCCAGGCAGGACGAAGCCGCCGATGTCCTGGTAGCCCTGTCTGCGATAGAAATGCTGGGCAGTCTCGTTTGCCAGGGTAGAAGTGAGGACGAATTCCGCGCCGTTCTGTGCCATCCGCGCTTCCCAGTGTGCAGTGAGCCGCGCCCCGACACCCTGGCCGCGCCAGCTATCGACCACAAACAACAGGTTCATGAATGGCGTGTTGTCCCAGAACCAACCCCAGCGTAGAAAGCCGACAGCTTCATCACCTACGAGAGCCAGCAGGATTTCGCCTGCCGCGACCTTCGCGCGCAACATGACTATTGTGATGTGTGGGTCATGCGCGGCGAGGAACCCAAAGTCGTCCTCGGTCGCCGTGCGGATGTTCAAGGCAGCATCAGCCGCGTTCATTCCGGCAGGGCGCGCGGCATGATGGCGTCCATCAGGCGGGCGGTATCTTCCATCGACTGGAAATCGTCGGCATACGACAGCACATCCAACTGCGGGTCATAACTCCAGAAGCCGACCGCATCGTAAAGGTAACGGATGTAGGTGTAGCAGATGCCCAGCACGATGCGCGAGTAGATGCTGTACGCCATGAACGGGAAGAAGATGATCACGCCCCGGTCATGGAGGTAGAGCACAATGCCGAGTTCACTGTTCGGGTAGTGCAGTTCAACATCCTGCCCCGGTCCTTGGATAGGCACGAGCGCCGGATCGAGCTGGAGCATCAGGCGGGCGAGCGCTTTCGGGCGCAGACGGCGCACAGGCCAATACGCCTCCGGTTGGTCGCTGCTCTGGCCGTACTCAAACAGCCAGTTAAGCATTGTGGGCGTCATCTGCCCGGTCTTAGGCACATACAGGTGGATTTCGTAGATCATCGGGTCGTGTAGCGGCGTAGCAGCCCGATCAGCACAGCGAGATTATCAATTTCCGCCAGCGGGATGCGGAACCATTCAGCATCACCGGGACGGGCAAGCAGGAGCAGATGCCCGGCGCTGGCTTTGTATCCGGCGAAGTCCGCCCACGGCAGCGCGCGCCCACCCTCGTGCAGTCCGTCACGGCTGATACGCAGTGACTTGGAAAATGCGACGCTTTCCCCGGCTTTGATCTGCGCGGTGATACGGGCATCGAGCAGCGGCGTGACCTTGGCCTCGACACGTTCCATCAACTGATCGACATCTTTGTAGAGGTTATTGAGCGTGATCTGCTCATCCTTGATCGTGCTGACCGTGTAGTGGTAACTCGTGCGCCGGATGAGGCCGCCGAAGTAGGCCAGTCGTTCAGCGCGCTGGCGAATGCTGATGATCTCCAGGTAGTGGAAGAAGACTGTTCGCGCGCCCTCGCGGTAGCTAAAGCCCTGCTCGAACAGCATGATTTCACGATTCCAGAAGTGCAGCACGCGCCAGCCTAACCCCAATGCGACCAGCGCCATCAGTGCGACGGTGACGACCGGCCCCCACCACGCTTCAACCGCGCCAGTAGTGAAGTTGAGGACTACGGCAACTGCTCCGCCGACGATCAGCGCGGGGATGAGCAGGCGCGCACGGTTGCTCGGATAGGCGGCGACGAACGCGCCCAGGACGGGATCGGCTTCAACCATCAGTTGTTTTTCGCGTCGGGTGCATCCAGGATATGCGGATGGCTGTCATCATCACCTTCGCCAGTCTCGTCGGCAAAGGCGGTAATCCGCATGAAGGCGCGCTCCTGCGGCGTCATATCCACCGGATACTCGGTTTCATCATAAGCTTCCAGAATGCGGTAGCCCTCTTTGATGTAACCGCGAATGGTGTGCAGGCTGATTCCCATCTCGTCAGCAGCCAGGTGCGCAGGCATCCCGTCCAGCACGCACAATTTGAGCGCCTGCCGAATGCGTTCGGTCAGTTCCGGGAACTTGCGCATTTCGGGCAGCGTGTGCGCGTGGAAGATGCGACGGTTGAAGCGCCCGGCGCAGGCTTTAGCGATACCCGCTGTGACGACCAGGTCACGATTGAGGGTGTAGACAATCGCCCAGGCAATTTGCAGACGCACATCGCTCTTGAGGAAGAAGGCGGAGGCGTTGGCTTCGGCAGCTGCTTCGACCATATCGGGGTCGGCGTGCTGCGAGACGCAGATCACGCGCAAATCCTTGATCTGCTCCATCAGGTCGGTGATGGTGTCGTGGAGGAACTGCGGGCCGCCAATATAGTCTACGCCAAGCATGACGATGTTAGGGAGTTCCGCCAGCGGGGTACGCCCAATATAATCCCACATCTGCTGGACGTTCTCAGACAAGTGCGTGACGCGCGTGCGCCGATCCCAGGCCAGAAAGCCGTTGAGGGCGTGCAAGGCGTAGAAATCGGTGTCCATGATGAGAACTTTTAGATTTACATCGTTGATAGGTGGTGTTTTCATCGCCTGTTTCCCCTTCCAACGATTCCAAGTTTACGATTGTTTCGACAAATCGTCCAGTAGATGCCATTAACCTGCTGGCGGGGGTATGACACCAACGCTGACGAAGCGAACTTCGAACAACGTCGGCCAGTGTTTCCCGGTGATGTAAAAGACCTCATCTTCCGCGTTGTAGGCGATGCCATTCAACACTTCGTCGGAGAACAGCGCGCTGCGTTCGTCGGCTGTGAGAAGATTGGAAGCATCCACCGCCCCTGTCACGACGCCTGTCGCCTTATCGATGAGGACGATCACGTCCTGCAAGTAGATGTTGGCATAGATCATGTCGCCCACGCATTCCAGTTCGTTCAGCTTGGTGACAGGGTTGCCTTGCGCGGTCACGTCGATCTGGTCGATGATCTCGAAGGTAGCGGGGTCGCGCTGCGTCAGCGTGGCGCTGCCGTCGCTCATCCACAGTACATCGTCGTCGTAACACAGCCCCCAGCCTTCGCCCTCGTAGGTGAACAGGCCAGTGGGCGTCAAGGTTTCCAGGTCATAGACAAAAGCGTGCTGTTCCTGCCAGGTAATCTGTATCAGGCGGTCATCGACCAGCGCCAGCCCTTCGCCAAAGTAGATGTCGCTCATGGCAGTCTGTTGCAGCACTTCGCCCGTCTGCAGCTCGACCTGGCGTACATCCGATTTTCCGCGCTGCCCGGTGCTCTCATACAGATAGCCGTCGTGCAGCAGCAATCCCTGGGTGTAGGCAGTTGGATCATGCGGATAGGTCGCTAACACTTCCGGCGCAAAAATCTCAATGCTGCCCGGCACGAGGGTAGCGGACGGTGTGGGTGTGGCTGTCGGAGTAGGCGATGGCGTTGAAGATTGTGCGGCGACAATTCCGGCTAAACAGGCGACGATCAGGGCAGCAATGGCGATTCGTAGGCGCAGCATGGAGTTTTCACCAATCAGAAGTCGGTAGACAGGATGACCTGTGAACCAATAGTGCCCGATGCGGCGTGATTTTGCCAGTATAAACACAACAACGCGGTCGGCGTGCGGCCTTCCGCGTTGTTGTCTGTTATTCAAGCTGGCAGAGCGCTACCCCGTCGGGCGCTGTTCGCCACCCTGCGACGGTTTGCGACGACGGCGACGACGCTTGCGCGACGGCTCGTTTTCGTTGATGTTCTGCGCAGCATTATTGGCGCTGGCCGCATTGTGCTGCGGGTGCGTGTCGTGATGCTGCGTGGGCAGCGCATCGCGATTGAGATGGCTGTGCGAACGCGGAGCATTCCGCACAGGATACGGGCTGCTGCTGCGATCCTGTTCCTTGGAACGATCATCCCAGGCCGACAGGTGCGAGCCGTTTGCAGAACGGTCGTCCCAGGCAGGGCGCGCATTCCCATGGGTGCGGCCACCCTGCCCGCCCGTGCGATCTTCCCAGGTCGCGCGCGCGCCGCGAGCGCGGTCATCCCAGACCGGGCGCGCATTCCCCTGCGGGCGAGTGGTCTGCCCATTGCTTTGATGATCACGCGCCGGACGTGAGCCACCACTTGAGCGGCTGTCGCGAGTTTGACGCGAAGCGCGATGATCAGGCGTCGACTGAGGAGGTTGAACGGGCTGCGCGGCCAGTTCCGCAGCAGCGGCCTTCAGCACATTCATATAGCTGCCAGCATCAGCGGCAGGCACTTGAAGGCGGATCAGCCGCTCGATCTGGCGCAGCAGCGGGCGCTCCTCATTCGAGCAGAACGAGTAGGCGAAACCGGATGCGCCAGCGCGCGCGGTGCGACCGATGCGATGGACATAGGTCTCCGGCTCGTGCGGCAGGTCATAGTTGATGACATGGGTGATGTCGTCCACATCGATACCACGCGCGGCGATATCGGTGGCGACCAGCACGCGGGTGCTGCCACGCTTGAAACCCGCCAGCGCCTTCTCGCGAGCACTCTGCGACTTGTTACCGTGAATGGCCTCCGCCTGGATGCCACCACGCTCAAGCTGCTGCACGACCTTATTGGCGCCGTGCTTGGTGCGGGTGAAAACCAGGACACGGCGAATGTCCTTGTCTCCCAGCAGGTGACGCAGCAGCGCGGGCTTTTCCTTCTGCCCGGCGAAGTACACCGACTGCTGGATGGTCTCAACGGTCGAGGCGACGGGCGTGACCGCGACATACTGCGGATTCTTGAGAATCTGGTCGGCCAGCTCGCGGATTTCGCCCGGCATGGTAGCCGAAAAGAGCAGCGTCTGCCGTTCACGCGGGAGCGCGGAGATGACGCGGCGCACATCGTGAATGAAGCCCATATCCAACATGCGGTCGGCTTCGTCCAGGACGAAGATCTCGATGCTGTTGAGCCGGATGAAACCCTGGTTCATCAGGTCGAGCAGGCGGCCCGGCGCGGCGATCAGCACTTCGGGGTTACGAGCGAGGGCATCGGTCTGCGGCCTCTGGCCGACGCCGCCGAAGATCGTCACCTGCTTGACGCGGGTGTAGCGACCGTAAACATCGAAGCTATCGCCAATTTGGGCGGCCAGTTCACGGGTGGGTGCCAGCACGAGGACGCGCGGCCCTTTGCCCGTGCGAGGCTTCTCGTTCAAGCGCTGCAAAATAGGCAGCGCGAACGCGGCGGTTTTGCCCGTGCCGGTCTGTGCGCAGCCCAGCAGGTCACGCCCAAGCAGAACGTGCGGTATAGCCTGCTGCTGAATCGGCGTAGGGGTGGTGTAGCCCTCTTCACGCACAGCGCGCAGCAATGGCTCGATCAGGTTCAAGTCTGAAAATTGCATGGTTATTCCATTAACTCAGGTGGTCGGGATGGTGGCTGAAAATACAAGTGTGGGAATGGTGTGGTGGAACGCCAACAGCCTGAAGTCACCTACCACAGAGCCAGATTATAGAGGGGCGATTGGCTCGGTCGCCTTCCGGTCTCGTCTTGTTTCGTCAATCGGAGGGGGAAAATTGATCATACACACGGGGTCAGCATAGCAGAGTTCAGGAAGGATGTCAACTGATGTTACAAAGTGAAGCGATATGAGTCATGAGGGAGAGGGGAAGGCAGGCCGTGGCGACAGCGCGCCTCCCCTAAAGGCTGATCATGCGGGCGACATCACTGCGCGTGCGCAGACCTGGCACGGAAGACGAAGGCCACGCCGAGCAGGATAATCGGCAAAGCGATGAGTGCGCTGCCCGTCAATACCTCGCCGCCCAGCACAACGCCGAGGAACAGCGCGATAGCCGGGTTGACGAACGAGTAGCTGGTGGCCAGCGTGGGCGAGACGGTCTTGAGCAGGAAGAAGTAGGCTGTCATCGTCAGGAGTGAACCAAACGTGATCAGGTAAACCAGCGCGAGCAGCGAACCGGGCGTCGGCGCGGTAGGGAATGCCTCGCCGCGCAGCACAGCCATGCCACACAACACGAAGCCGCCCATCAGCATCTCAGCGGCGCTGCCCATCATGCCGTCGGGCATATCCAGGTGATTCATCCACACCGAGCCGAACGACCAGAGTGCAGACGCCATTAGCACCAGCAGAATACCTGCCGGGTTGGCCTGCAAGTTCCCCTCCAGGCTCAACAGCGCGACGCCCACCATCCCCAGGATCACACCGACCCATTCCCCGCGCGAAGCCACGCGCCCCCACAACCGTGAGAACAGGATCGCCCACAACGGAGCGACGGCCACCAGGGTCGCGGCCAGACCGGACGAGATCGATTGTTCCGCCAGCGCTACACTGCCCATGCCGCCACCGAGCAGCAATGCTCCAACGAGTGTCGCGCTGCGCCACTGCCGCAGCGTGGGCATCGGCGCGCCGCGCAGCCGCAGGAAGATGAACAGGCCACCGCCCGCGATGACGAAACGCAGCGCCATCATCCAGTACGGCGTGAAACCTTCCAACGCGAAGCGGATGACGAGATAGGTTGTCCCCCAGATGATGTAGAGCGTGAGCAGCGCCGCGATGACCCAGAAGCGCTGATTGAGCCGAATTCCGAAACGCTGCACAGAGACAGGCTGGGCTGACAGTGAAGCCTGTGGGGTCGTCATTAGAACCTCGATTTGATGACTTGAAGGTAACAGCATTGTAGGGGATTTCCGCAGGCATTGACAGACATTATCAAAACTAATACGCTGAAATCAGGCTATAAAACGAAAGCGATTGAAGATAATGGATTTACAAATCGACACTGTTGGATGGGGTATACTGCGGCGCTTGCAGGAGCAGGCGCGGCTCTCATTCCGTGAACTGGGTGAGGCGATTGGTATGACCGCCCCGGCGGTCGCGGAACGCGTTCGCCGCCTCGAGGATGCCGGGGTGATCAGCGGCTATCACGCGGAGGTCGATCTGGCGCGGGTGGGGTTGCCGATTCGGGCGTTTGTACATCTGACGTGTAACGTGCGGCAGTCGATACGCTTTCGTGAGGCGGTGGCGGACATCGTGGAGATCATCGAGTGCCATACAATCACGGGCGTCGAAAGCTATGTACTGAAGGTGGCTGTGCCGAGCGTGGAGCATCTGGAACGACTGTTGTGGAAAATGAAGGATTATGGCGAGGTACGCACATCGCTGATCCTCTCGTCGCAAGTCACCCGGCGTTCGATTGACCAGCGCAACATCGATCCGTGAGAGAGGGTTTTAGGTAATCTGCTGGTTCTTAAGAAAAGTTAAGCACTCTAAATGCAGCTTATTCCAGGGAAACATGTTTTCAGCAGGTAATGATCTAAACCCTCATTCCAAGGCAATGGTAAACGAATCAAACAAGGCCCATGAACTCAAGAACGTGAACGGCGCGATGGCACGAACCCGCCAGAAATAGATTCCGGAAGGCAGGTTGTCAATCGTCAATTCCAATACACCGTTCCCAACCATAGCTGTGAATACCAATGGTTGGTTAAATGCGGTCGAAGTATCGACCTGCAATTCGTAGCCAATAGCCCAACTGACACGGGTCCAATTCAACGTAATCGGCAGTTCCGTGAAGTAGTTGCGCGCTGGCCTCTGACTGAAGTCTGGGGGAACATAAAGAGGATTAACAACTGCAAAGACATCTTTTCCCGCTCTGATGTCATTGGGTACAAGATTCTCAGCATCGGAATTGAAGACTATCAAGCTACCATCTGCGCTTATGGAAGGATATTCGCTGTGATCGTCGGTTGGTAGCCCCCCGACAGATTGACTGATCAATTCGGTGATGTCCAATAAGCGATCCCGCACGACAACATCAATGTAACTATTGCTATCGCCTGCCACCAAATTTGTCGCATATGTTTCGAAGACAACATAGCGCCCGTTCGCACTAATTGCTGGATTAACACTGGCACTATTGCCCTGGATGTTACTGCTTGAACGACTGATAAGCTCTGTTGTACCAGTCTGTCGATCTCGCAGATAGACATCTGAACAGTTATAGATTAATCGGCAAAGATTTGTGTCCCCGGGTATGAAGTTGTTCGCGAGGGAGTGAAAAGCAATAAAGCGTCCGGTAGCGCTGATGGCTGGATAATAGCTGTCACCATCACTATTGCTTCCAGAACTTGATAGGCTTGCAATTTCAGTGGTTGCGTTCGCCAAATCGCGAACAAAAACATCCTGGCAGGTAATGTTCCGCGCATCATCACACAATTTGTCATCATCCAACGTCAGGTTCGAAGCCAGAGATTCGAAAGCGACAAAGCGCCCATCAGCGCTTAATGCTGGAGATGTACTTGCCGCATTTCCTTGGTCCGCTGCACTTGATATGCTCACGCGCTGTGTTGTTCTGGTAAGACGATCACGAACAAAGATATCATCATAGTCGTTGGTATCTCCGCTCACGAGGTTGGTCGCAGAAGACTGGAATGCGACATAACGCCCATCGGCGCTAATCGACGGATAAACACTTTGGCCGTTACTCTTGATGCCTGCGCTGGATATGGATATGAGTTCAGTTGTCGCAGTCAGTCGATCACGCACATAAATGTCATTGGAATCATCTGGATCTCCTGGGGCAAGATTGTTTGAGACAGAAGCGAAGGCGACGAATCGTCCATCAGCACTAATCGATGGTTGGGCACTTCCGTTTGCGTTTCCTCTTAATCCTGTACTAGATAGATTTACAAGTTCGGTCGTTTTGTTAAGCCGATCTCGCAGAAAAAGATCCCATGTATTAAAAACGTCTTCAGGTTCTTCTCCATCTACTAGGTCTCTGGCCTCAGAAGCGAAAACCACGTATCGACCATCCGCACTGACCGCATTTGAGAAATAGCCACTACGATCATCTCCTTGTACCCCAGCAGATGAGATACTGACAATCTCGATTGGGAACAGCGCGGCAGCAAAGCTATCAGCAGTTAGAAAATAACAAATACATACTAATAAGCACAGTAGAAGGGGACGGTTTGAAAGGTGCATGACATCCAAATTCAGACTGAAGTGGCTATTTGATATCGTATATTGTAACTATCGTTTTGTCAGACGACTAATCAATGAGGCAGCGAAAACCTGTGCCAATAGATCCCATCTAATACACAGAAAAACGGACTGAAACGGTCGTGCCTTCGCCGGGCTGTGACGTGATACTGATGGCACCTTCGTGCAGTTCGATGAGGCGCTTGGCAACGGCGAAACCAAGTCCGAGTCCCTGCTGCTCGTAAAGTTCGCGCCCAAACTGCATATATGCGCCGAGCATGTCAATTTCTTCCGGCGCCATGCCGCGCCCACTGTCCTGAATCGTGATAATCAACTGGTCGTCCTGGCGCACCGAGCGGATAACGACCGGAGTACCCGGTTTGGAGAACTTGAAGGCATTATCGACCAGTTCAAGGATGATCTTGGCGAGATCGGCTTCCGAGATACGCAGCGCCAGGCGGCAAACGTCGAGTTGCAGATCGTCCTCGCGCTTAACCAGTTTCGCGCGCTGCGTGGCAGTGTTGGAGATAATCGCGCCGCACTCCTTGACGATATGGTTGCGCATCGCCTGGAGTTCGGATAAGTCAGCGTGAGCGAGTTCGAGCTGCGCGTAAACCAGGTAATTCTCGATGAGGCGGCTGAGCCGCGCGCTGGCAGCGACAATGTTCTCGGCAAATTCCAGTACTTCAGAAGGATCGGTCTTGCCCTTATCCATGACAAGCAGATTGGCATAACCGGAGATGGAGTGCAGCGGCGTGCGCAGTTCGTGCGGCAGGGCGTAAGTGATATTCTTACGCAGTAATCGGAGCGTGGTCTGATGCTTTTGCTCTATGGCGGAACGCTTCTCAAGCTGCACCTTTACGGTTGAGAGCAGATCAGCGGGAGAAATCGGCTTGAACAGATAATCCTCTGCCCCACCCAACATGCCCTTCCGCAGCGACGGTGTGTTGCTTTCCGCGGTCAGGAAAATGACCGGAATCGTGCTGGTACTTGGCGAACTGCGAATACGCCTGAGCAACTCAAAGCCGTCGACCTGCGGCATATTCACGTCGGTGATGATCAGGTCGGGTATGTGCTGCTCGGCAAGCTGCGCGCCAACCGCGCCGTCCATGCCGGTGATGGTATCATATCCAGCATGGGTGAGCGTCGCCACCACCATATCGCGAACTTGTTTGTCATCATCAACCACGAGAACTGTTGCCATGATGAATGCACCTGCGTTAAAGTAACAAATCGTCATTTTTAAGATTACTCTTAAAACAACTAGCCAATTGTTGAGATTGGGTTTTTGGGACAAAGACGGGACGGACAAGCCTTCATCAGATGGCATATCCAACGAAGCAGTCACAAAATGTAATCGTTACATCAGAAATCTTGGCGGCTAATTGACGCCCCTGCAAGGCCGCCTTACAATGTTCAACAGAGCGAGTGTTCTATTGGTATGACATCGCTCTGCCAGGCAGGGCGATGTGGGGTGAATCAACTATGGCAAGCAAAGATTATTACAAAATTCTCGGCGTCAAGCGCGACGCCAACGAGAAAGAAATCAAACAGGCCTTCCGCAAACTGGCGAAGAAGTATCACCCGGATACCAATCCGGATAATCCCAACGCCGAAACGCGCTTCAAGGAACTGAACGAAGCCTACGAGGTACTGAGCGACGCTGAGAAGCGCAAAAACTACGACCGCTTCGGCACGGCAACGCCGAACATGGGCGGCAACGCGAACGGCGGCTACTACAACCCGAACTACGGGCAGACCGTCGACATGGGCGAGTCACCCTTTGGCGATATTTTCGAATCACTGTTCGGGGGTCTCGGCGGACGCGGCGGGCGTGGTGGGCGCACGCAGACCACAACCGGTTTTGGGCGAGTGCCAGGTGAGGACATCGAGCAGACCGTCAGTATCAGCCTGCGCGAGGCCTACAACGGCACGACACGGCTGATCAGCAAAGGCGAGCGGCGTGTCAAGGTCAACATCCCGGCAGGAGCAACGACGGGGACGCGCGTGCGGCTGGCGGGCGAAGGTGAGCTGGGCAGCGGCGGCGCTGCCCCCGGTGATCTGTATCTGATCGTTGAGGTTGAACCGGACAGCCAATTCGAGCGCCAGGGCAACGATTTGCAGGTGGATGTCAAGCTGGATATGTTCACAGCGATACTTGGCGGCGAGGCGCAGGTACCCACGCTTGAGCGCCCCGTGAAGCTGCGGATTCCACCCGGCACGCAGTCTGGCAGACGCTTCCGGCTGGCGGGCAAGGGAATGCCGGTGATGAAGAAATCCGGCGAATACGGCGACCTGTACGCACGCATCCTGGTGATGGTGCCCGAAAATCTGACCGACGAGCAGCGCACGATGTTCGAAATTCTGCGCGGGCAGTTGGGCTGAACCTCACGCCAAAACAGCGTGTTCTGCTATCGGTGCGGCGGCGAGCCTCACCCCGTTCCGCTGCACTCAACCACCCCGCTCCGATAGAGAGAGTCTGTAGGGACGGGGTATATCCCATCCCTACGAAAATCCCCCTCAGTTTTGAACTCGCACCATTGGTTACTACCGAATGTCGCGGTACAGCACGTCGGCCAGGAATGGCTCGAAGATGCGCTGCGCCACAAACTCAGTCAACACGCGGTCGAGATCCTCGCTGCCCTGCGCACCTGTGGGAATTGTGATTTCCACAGTGATGATGAACGGGCCGCGCTGGTAGTAGGTCATCGCGCGCGTCGCAGGTTGATCACAGGCAGTTATTTCTCCGGTGAAGTACGGATACGGCAGATTGTCGGAAACCTGTGAGGTGCTGAAGCCGTTGACAAGCGGAATCTGCGCCATCGTGGGGTCGGCCAGCGCGCCCGCCGCATCATCTGGCGACGCAAACGCATCCAGCGCATAGCCCACACTCATGAACTGTACACTCGCCAGATCGCAGGCTTTGTTGTTCACCACACCACTGACACGATACTGATGGTTGTAAGTCTCCAGCAGCGGCTGCAACAGCGCACGCGCGGCTTCCGGCGCGGCATCCAGCACTGCGTCGGTGGCCTGCGAAGTGCGCACTGCCTCCAGCAGCTCAGCGACATCCGGCGTGATGATCGTGTTAATCTGGTCAAGCGCAGTCTCGACCTCGGCCTGGGTTGGCGGCTCTTTGGCGCTCAGTTCAACCAGCGAACGGTCGGTCAGAATCAGCACCGTTTGCAGTGCCGTGCCCGGCCCGGTCGCGCTGGCGGGGTCGCGCAGTTCGATGCTCTCGACATTGGCCTGTCCTTCGACCACCTGGCCGAAAATGGTGTGTGCGTCGTTCAGATGCGGGGTTGGCACCGTCGTGACGAAGAACTGGCTGCCGTTGGTGGCGGGTCCAGAGTTCGCCATCGCGAGCTTGCCAGGGCCGTCGAAGCGCAGCTTGCCGACGAATTCATCCTGGAAGCGGTAGCCGGGGCCACCCGTACCTGTCGCGGTCGGGTCGCCGCCCTGCGCCATGAAATCCGCGATCACGCGGTGGAAGGTCGTGTTGTTGAAAAAGCCCTGCTGCGCCAGGAAGACGAAGTTATTCACCGTGACGGGTGTATCGGTTTCGAAGAGATCGATGAACACAGGGCCAGCACTCGTGCACAGAATAGCAAAGTAATCTGCATCCGCCTCCAGCACCTGCTCGGCCTGTGAGAAACTGCGGTTAGCCGGGTCGGCAGCAGGGAGTGCGGTCGCGCACAACTCGGCGGGCGTGCCACTATCCTGCACCAGCGCGACGTTGCGGTTCACGCTGACCGGGTTCGCGCCAACTGCCGTCGGCAGGTTCGCACCGCCGCAGCCCACCAGCACGACAAGCAGCGTGATGATCATAATCAGTTTCTTCAATGGAAAACTCCTTCGTTAAGGGTGTAACGAAGGTTATTGTAGCGTCTTTTTATTCAGCAAGGCATGGAGAGATCATCAGGAGGACGGAGGACAGGTCACATTCCGCGCAGCCGGGAAATCAGGCGCTGGAGAACGCCCTTGTCAGCCTTCTGCAAACGCTGCTGCTGTGCCAACCCCCGCAGGCGGCTGATTTCACCGAACAAACTCACGCGATGCACTGTTTCACCGTTGACCTGATACCATTCCGCGAACAGGTGCGACACATGTGGCTCCTGCCCGTGAATGTGCCGATACGCACGCTGGTAATTCTCGATGATGTCTTTCGGGGTCAACGTCGCCGATTCGACTTCGTTGTGCATGAGTGTAACCATTGTAGTGCCTCGCGAGCCTTGCTTTCCGTTAATTGTAAATTGATTCTATCGATACCGACCTTGAGGGTTCAGAATTCAATGAGTTGTTATGACGATTATGCCATGTTGCACTATATTCTCACCATAACCTTGCAACGGCTTATATGTGATATGGATTCTGTACTATCACGCGTTAGAATACTGTTATGACACGATTGTTTTTCAGTCTGACATGGGCACTTGTGTTGTTGTTGTTCCCCGCTTCGCTGCTGGCTGTCCTATCCCGCATCTGGGAAACGTGGCCTCCACAACTGCTTTACAGTGCCGACATCCAGCTTTACGAAACGCGCCTGGGCTGCTCGTCACTGCTGCACCACTGCGTGCTGAATGGCAGTGCACGCCTGAGCGGTATGGGTGCGGTCGCTGGGCTGCCGTCGCCCGGCGGTGATTATGTGGCGATCTATGGGCTGGATGGCTGGCTGATCTTGCCAGTGGACTGCTTTTACGAACGCAAGGCCTGCTCACCTGCAGCGTTGAACCCACCGGCTAACGGCGTCCTGATCGCCTGGGGGCCGGACGGCACGACGCTGGCCTACATTGAAGTCACGACGGCAGGCAGCGTAATGCACGTGCTGACGCGCCGCTGCTGGGACGACAGTGCTCCGGGTCGCTGTCTGCGACAGGAAGCACGGCTCTCTGGTTATGCCCTCAACCTGGCAGGGTGGTCAGCCGATGGCGAACGGCTGGCCTTCAGCAACATTCAAACGCGCGATCTGCTGCTGCTGGACAGCGCCTGTCTGGCACAGCCAGACACATGCGAGTCAATGCTGGAAGTGCTGCTGCCAGCGGGTCGCGCGCCGTCTCCGCCGCAGTGGGCACACCTCGCGCCAGATGGTACACGCATCGTGTTTTCGGCTGATGTCTCTGGTCGGGGTATAGCGGAGCAGTTATTTCTCTTCGACCTGAACGCACAAACAATCGAACGCTTCACCTTTCGCCAGGGGCAAAGCACACAGCCGCAGTGGTCGCCGGAGGGGCGCTATCTGGCCTATTCCGGCTTCAGCACGCGAGCGAGCAGCGACCTGAGTCTGTTCGTCGCGGACATGCAGCGTGGTCTCCACGTCCGGCTGATCACGCGGCGCGGTCAGGACATTACCGGGATTCGATGGTGGCCTTCGTAACAGATTATTTGTTTTTCAATATTCACTTGTCTATAATCACCGCTCTTGGCAACCTCCAGATGACGGGGAGCGGCGGCTATGTCTGATGTGTTCGTCTCGTACTCCAGGCGCGACAGATCTTTCGTCCAACGGCTGCACGCTGCCCTGGCCGAGCAGAAACGCGATGTCTGGGTGGACTGGGAAGATATCCCGGCGACCGCAGACTGGTGGAAGGAAATCCAGGCAGGCATAGACGCGGCGGATACCTTTGTCTTCATCATCAGCTACGACTCGTTAGCTTCGGATGTATGCCGCCGCGAAATCGAACACGCCGTCAGCAGCAACAAACGTTTCGTACCCATCCTCTATCGCCAACCTACCCAGGAAGAACTCGGCGCGCTCAACGTCCATGCGGCGGTCAACTCGCACAACTGGATTTACTTCCGCGACGAAGATAATTTCAACAACGCCTTCAAAACGCTGCTGCAATCGCTGGATACTGACCTGAGCTACGTGCGTGACCACACCCGGCTGCTGGTGCGCGCACGTGAATGGGAGCGCAGCGCCGCCGGCTTGCTGACCGGGACGGAACACCGCGCTGCCGAAGCCTGGCTGGCATCCGCTATGGGCAAGCAGCCCGCGCCGACCGAACTGCACACGCGTTATCTGCTCGCCAGCCGCGCCGCCGAACGTCGCCGCCAGCGCATCGTCCTGCTAAGTGTCTCGCTGGCCTTTGTCGTTGCCATCGCCCTGGCAATCTTCGGCCTCACGCAGTCACAGATCGCCAGCAACAACGCTTCAACGGCCCAGGTGCGCGTGACCGAGGTGGCGCAGCAGGCTGCCACTGCCCAGGCCGCGCAAGGCACTGCTGTCTTCGAGGCCAACCGCGCAGAAGATAACGCTCGTACTGCCGATGCCAATTATCTGCTGGCACAGAGCAACCTTCTGACTGCGCAGGCCGCACAAGGTACTGCCGTCTTCGAGGCCAACGCCAATGCCACCGCCCAGGCCATCGCCCAGCGCGAGGCGGACAGCAACGCCACCGCCCAGGCGAACGCGCAGGACGAAGCCAACCAGCGCGCCACGCAGCAGTTCATAGCGGTCACCGCCCAGATTGCCGCAGAGTTCAATTTGGTACGCGCGCAGAACAACGCCGCGACAGCTGAATCCGCGCAAGCCGAAGCACTGGCGCAGGCCGCCACCGCGCAAGCCGCCGCCGATGCCAACGCGACAGCACAATCCATCGCGCAGCGCGAAGCCGATGCGAATGCCACCGCACAAGCCATTGCTCAGCAGGAGGCGGATGCCAACGCCACCGCCCAGGCCGTCGCTCAGGGTGAAGCCAATCAACGTGCCACGCAGCAGTCCATCGCCCTGACAGCGCAGTATGACGCGCAGAACAGTGCCGCCACCGCCGTCTTCAATGCCAACGCCAACGCCACCGCGCAAGTCATCGCTCAGCGCGAAGCCGATGCCAACGCCACCGCCCAGGCCGTCGCTCAGGGTGAAGCCAATCAACGCGCCACGCAGCAGTCCATCGCCCTGACAGCACAGTATGACGCGCAGAACAGTGCCGCCACCGCCGTCTTCAATGCCAACGCCAATGCGACCGCCCAGTCCGTGGCCGTCACACAGGCGGCAATCGCTACGGTTTCTCAGGGCGAGGCGCTCATCCAGGCCGCCACCGCCCAGGCAGCCGCCGACGCCAACGCGACCGCCCAGTCCGTCGCCCAGCGCGAAGCTGACGCTAACGCTACCGCGCAGTCCATCGCTCAGGCCGCCGCCGACGCTAACGCCACTGCCCAGTGGGTCGCGCAAGGTGAGGCCGATCAGCGTGCCACGCAGCAATCCATCGCGTTAACTGCCCAATACGACGCGCTGAACAACGCCGCCACCGCACAGGCTGCTGCCGATGCCAACGCCACCGCGCAGGCCGTCGCCCAGCGCGAAGCGGATGCCAACGCCACCGCGCAGTACAATGCGCAAAACAGCGCGGCCACCGCTGTTTCGGAGGCTAATGCCAACGCTACCGCCCAGGCTGTGGCGCAGAACAGCGCCGTGACCGCCGTCGCTGCACAGGAGACTGCCATCTTCAACGAGCAGCAGGCGCGCGCACAGGCGTTGGCATCATCCGGTGAACAGCTCCTCGACGCAGGAAACCCGGATGTTGCCATCGCTCTGGC
>JAEUQX010000630.1 GCA_016788625.1 Anaerolineae bacterium | reverse complement strand
GCCCGACCACCGCAAGCAGGCCGAGGATGCCGTGTCGCGCGCATTGATGTCGGCATGGACGATGGAACACCTGACGGCCACGCTGGGCGATGCCATCAGCGTCTCGCTCGAGCTGGTCGATAAGTCCGAGATTTACATCGGTATCATCGGGATGCGCTACGGCTATATCCCCGATGACCCGGCGCGCAACCCGCAGCGCCTCTCGGTCACCGAGCTGGAATACCGCCGCGCGCGCGAACGCGGCATCCCTGTGCTGCTCTACCTGATGCACCCCGATCACCCTGTTCCGCCGCGCAAGGCTGGCGAAGCGGACACCTTCACCGAGCAGAGCGCCGAGGGCATCGACAAGCTCAAGTCGCTGAAGGCCGAGATGGAGAAAAACCATGTCGTTGGTTACTTCCGGTCGCCGGAGGAACTGCGCGCGCTGATCATCCAGTCGCTGCACGACCCCGACGTGATCAAGGCCGCCGAGGCCAAAGCGAGCGAAAGCGACAAACCCACTCCGACCCCCGACCCGCTCGGCATCCCGCGCCCGCCGCAGCTCTACAGCCTGCCGCCTTACGCGCTGACCAACACCTTCATCGGGCGCGCGGCGGAACTGCGGATGCTGGACGAATGGGCACGCGGCGACCAGCCCGTGATGGTGATCGAGGCCATCGGCGGCATGGGCAAGAGCGCGCTGACCTGGGAATGGGTGCGGCAGCAGGCGGCGGCGCAGCGCTGCGACGGCATCATCTGGTACAGCTTCTACGAGGGTGGGGCGCAGATGCGCGACTGCCTGCGGCACGCCCTGGCCTATATCACGCAGCAGAACCCCGACGACCTCAAATCCGTCAGCCAGGAAGACCTGATGCTGCGCCTGCTGCCGCTGCTCAGCCAGGGGCGCTGGCTGCTGGCGCTGGACGGATTAGAGCGCGTGCTGGTGGCCTATCACCGCCTGGACGCCGCCCAGGTGCGCGACGACCAGGTGCAGCGTGACCTGCGCGACTGCATCAGCGAGAAGGACAACCGCCTGCTGCAAAAGCTGGCGACCGTCACGAAGACGCGCGTGCTGGTCAGCAGCCGCCTGATGCCGCGCGCGCTGGAGAACGCCGGCGACCCGATCCCCGGCGTGCGGCGGGTTACCTTAAAGGGTCTCCATCCCGACGACGCGCTCCGGCTGATGGCTGATCGCGGCGTGCAGTGGGACGATGCCACTGCGATTGACGGTTTCATGAAGCAGATCGGCTATCACGGCCTGCTGCTCAAGATCGTGGCCGGGCGCATCAAGACGCACCGCCGGGCGCGCGGGCACTTCGAGACCTGGTACGAGATCGATGGCCGCAACCTCAAGCTGTTCGATCTGACCGATGAACACCGCCGCACACACATCCTGGCCGACGCCTTCGAGGGGTTGAGCGACGAGAAACGCAAGCTGCTCAGCCAGATCGCCGCCTTCAGTGACAGCGTGGACTACGAGACGATCTCGATTTTTAATCCATACCCTGGCAAAAGAGCAGCAGCAGATTTTGATGCAGCCCTCACCGAATTAGAAGATCGAGGGCTGTTGCAATGGGATCGCGATACTGACCGCTACGAACTGCACCCAGTCGTGCGCGGCTATAGCTTTGAGCGCCTTGAAGACCACGCTGCGACTTTTAGCCGCATTCACGACATTTTTGTGAGGAAACCGCGAGATAACTACAAAGAAGCAAAATCATTAGTCGACTTGCGTAACAGTATAGAGATCTACCGTGCTCTCGTAGGCTCAAACCAATATGAGAGAGCAATATCTTTTTATCGTGACCGATTTTCAGGTGCGCTACTTTATAATGTTTCAGATTACGAAACAATCGTGGAGCTTCTCAGATCTCTTTTTCTTGATCCCCTTGTGCAGACATTACATTCACGTATTAGGCCGCATAGCGCAAGTTACATCCGGAATATGCTCTCAATTGCACTACGTAACTTAGGACGTACTGAAGATGCACTCAAACAATTACAGGCGAGGATCGAACTTGGAGTCAATAATGGCTACGTTGATGATCTTGCAGTAGGTCTCTCAAATCTCACATATTGTTTAGCAGACCTCAATCAGCTTGCAAAAGAAGATATTTCTCTGCGATTGGCCGAAAAAGTGTTCTCAGTATCTGGTGATCTTGATGGGGCAAATTCAATGCTTCCAGATTTGGTAAATCATTATTGTATTGTTGGCGATTGGGACAATGCCGAAGGCGCTTACCAGACCTTTAGAGCTTCACCAATTCCGCCACGCCATCTTTATAGACCTGGCGAAATAGAGGATCGATGGGCACGGGTCTTATTCTATCGTAATATTGACCCGCGAAGCGTAATATCGAAAGGGTTAAATCTTGCGTCACAAGATCGGGCAAAAAAAGTTCAGATGCAGCTTCTTGCACTAACTGCCCAAGTTGAGCTTTCGGAAAACAACCTGGTTGCGTCTGAAGATATGCTCGATCAAGCGTTGGCGATAGCACGGCAATCCGGTCATGTTAACCAAACATCGTATACCGCGCTCCTAGCCCAAATCCAGGCCGCACGCGGTGAAACAGCCCTGGCGCAAACCACCCTGGCTGACGCGCTGGCGATGATCAACGTTCCCGGCGAAAGAGCCGCGATCTACAATTCCGCCGGGCGGGTGGCGCTGGCGGCGGGTGATCACCAGGCAGCCCAGGATTATGCGCTGACGGCCTACCGTTACGCCTGGGCGGATGGCCCGCCCTACATTCGCTGGTACGACCTCAAGCAGGCGCGCGAGCTGCTGGCACGATTGGGCGTGCCGGAGCCGTCGCTGCCGCCCTTCGACCCCGCCAGCGTCGAGAAAATCCCTTACGAGGACGAGATCCGCGCGCTGATTGCTAAGTTGGAGGCGGAGAAGCGGCAGTAACCCCTCCCTGGCCCTCCCCACTTCACTGCGTTCGTGGAGAGGGGAATGCAGAGTCGCTGGGGAGCTATGCACAAATACAAGGTACACCGCGAAGGGATAAAAACAGGTGTGGCGGTTGTTTGTAGGGGTGACCTGCCAGTTCGCCTCTAGGGAGACAGCCATTGCAGATGTTGTTGGCGAATCGATATGCCTGATTTGAAGCAGGCGTAAAAGACCTATCGTGTCTTTTCCCGGATTGCATCTCTGTAGGGACACGGCACTGCCGTGTCCGAATTCGCCAACAACACCCGTTGCAATGAAAATAGGTGCGGTGGTGTTTGTAGGGGCGACCTGCCAGGTCGCCCCTACTGTTTTGCGTGATTGCGGTTATCCTCAAGGTCGAGGAGCAGGTTTTCCCCTCCCCAATCACCCCACGTAATAACAGTGCAGATCGCTGCATCTATACGATGTAATGGAGGAAGAAGCGATGCCTGACCCGATTGCGCTCTCGGCGGCCACATTTGACGACGTGCTGCGCGGCAAGCAGCCTGCGCTCGTGCTGTTCAGCAGCGGCGAGGGGCTGCGCAGCGAATTCAGCGCGGCCTTCAAGAAGGCGGCCAACGACCACGCCGACATCGTGTTCGCCACGATTGACCCGGCCAGCCACCCGCAGGCCGCGGCGCGCTTCGAGGTGGGCAGCAAGCCGCTGCTCATTGGCCTGTTCAACGGGAACGAAATCCTCCGCCGCCCCCGCCCCTGGGGAGCGGATGTGCCGCTGGCGATTGAGATGCTGCAAGCGGCGGCCAAAGCTGTAGTGCCTGCTGAGCAGGAGAAAGTGATACCCCCTGTGGAGAATATGCCTGTGCCCAACAACAAACCGTTCATCGTCACCGACGCGACCTTCGAGGCCGAGGTGCTGAACTACGAACTGCCTGTGCTGGTCGATTTCTGGGCGGAGTGGTGTGGGCCGTGCCGTATGGTCGCGCCGACGCTGGAGAAGCTGGCGGGTGAGTTCGCTGGCAAGGTGCGCATTGCCAAGGTCAACGTGGATGAGAACCCCGGCCTGTCGCAGGCCTTCCGCATCATGAGCATCCCGACGATCATGCTGATCAAGAACCGCACCATCGTCTTCAATCAGCCCGGCGCGCTGCCCGAACCGGCCTTCCGCGACATCATCCAGCAGTTGATCGCGCTGGACGTGCCGATGCCCGCCGCGCCGGAACAGCCCGCGCAGTAACGGGCGACCTGCCGCAACCTCCAGATGCAGGCTTGAATGACCTAAAGGCAGAGACTGCTTCTGTGCGTCATCAGGAGACGGACATGCCGCCTCCTGATGATCTGACCTCACCCTAGAGCGCCACCGGGTTCGCCACCAGCCCAACCAACAGCTTGACGCCAGCTTCCACATCGTTGATGTCCACCGTCTCACTGGTGGTATGCACATAGCGGCACGGCGTCGAGATGCAGCCGCTCGCCACGCCCGCCCGCGCCGTCTGAATACCCGCCGCGTCGGTCGTGCCTAACGTCAGCAGTTCGAGTTGGTAAGGGATGCCGTCGGCCTCGGCACGCTGCACCATCCAGTCACGAACAGCCGGAGGCACAACCAAGCCGCTGTCGTGGACTTTGATCGCCGTGCCCGCGCCCAGCCGCACCGCCATCTTCTCGTTCTTGATCATGTCGCCCGAACTGGTCACATCCAGCGCGATGGCGAGATCCGGGTTGATGGCGTAGGCCGCCGGACGCGCGCCGCGCAGCCCGACCTCTTCCTGCACCGTGAAGACGAAATACACCTCGTTGGGCTTCTTCTTGCGGCTCTTCTTCAGGCGGCGCATCGCTTCGATGGCGATGGCGCAGCTGATGCGGTCGTCCATCGCCTTGGCGATCAGCCGGCTGCCGCGCACTTCCAGCGGACGCCAGAATGTGGCGGGCATCCCGGCGTCAATCGCGCCGTTGCCGTCCCCGTCGCTCACGTCAATGTAGAACTCGTCGAGGTCGGGCGCGGTCATGCGGCTGCTGCCGAACATGTCCGGCGCGCCGATCACGCCAATCGTGCCATCTTCAAAGCGCACGCGGCTGCCCATCAGCGTGGTGTTGAGCAGACCGCCGATGCCCGTGAAGCGCAGATAACCGCTTTTCTTTTCGGCATAGGTCGCCATCACGCCGATCTCGTCCATGTGCGCGGCGACCATGATCTTCGTGCCGCCCTTGCCCACGCGGCAGATCAGGTTGCCCAACGCATCCACGCTGACCTCGTCGGCCAGATCCGCGACTTCAGCCTCAATCAGGCGGCGGACATGGTGTTCATAGCCCGATGGCCCCCAGGCCTCGACCAGCTTTTGAATCAAGTCTTTCACGTTTAACGGCTCCTCGTCGTATTCAGGCTGATGCACGTATGAAAACGCCCATTAGCGGGCGTCGGATTCTTCCACAATGAGCGTTCCACTGCCGATGCTCACGCACTGCCCGCCCACACTCACGCTGGTGATCTGCTCGTCCTGCTGTCCGATCTCAATGGTGATGAAGCTCGGTCGTCCCATCTCCAACCCCTGCTCGCTGATGATCCTGGCCGGGTTGCCCTTGACGTAACCATGCTTGACCAGATAGCAGCCCAGCGGACCGCTCGCGCCGCCCGTCGCCGGGTCTTCCGCGATGCCCATCGCGGGCGCGAACATGCGCGAGTGCACGGTCGACGTGCGGTGTTCGGTCTCGCGCGAGAAAACGAAGACATGCGGCGTCACGAAGTCACGCAGCGCCCGCTCCCAGATGTCGATGCGCAGCTTGATGCGCTGCATGGCGGGCAGATTGCGTATCGGCACGAACAGGAACGGCACCCCGCACGAGACAACCTCCAGCGGGTGATCATCGAGTTCGCTGACATCCAGCGAGAGCATCGCGGCGATCAGCACGCGGTCGGGGTGCGTTGGGCCGAAGGTCGGCGCGGGCTGCTGCATGGTGATCAAGCCGGGCGCGCCGTCCTGGAACTGGAAGCGCACCGGAATCACGCCAACCTGTTCTTCCAGGTGGATGACCGGGTTCTCGCTGGACGGCGTGACAAGACCTTCGCGCGCCAGCACATAAGCCGTGCCGACGGTTGGGTGTCCGGCCATCGGCAGTTCGACCGCCGGGGTGAAGATGCGGAGCTGGAAGTCGTTGGCCGCGTCCTGCGGCGGCAGCACGAAGGTCGTCTCGGACAGGTTCAGTTCTTTGGCGATGCGCTGCATAAGCGCGGGCGACAGGCCAGCGCCGTCGGTGAACACGGCCAGCGGGTTGCCGCCAAAACGCTCTGTGGTGAAAACATCAACGAGATGGTAGCGCAGTTCACGCATGGTTGGCGTCTCGCTTCAGCACATCCCACGTCAGGTCGCGCAGGAAGGCCTGCAGCAGCTTGAGCGTATTGGCGTAGTCATCGCGGTTCAGATAGGCGTGCGGGCTGTGAATATAGCGGCAGGGCACGGAGATCACGCCGGACATCACACCGACGCCGCTGGTGTGGATCGACCCGGCATCCGTGCCGCCGCCAAGCTGTGTCTTCAACTGGTAGGGGATGCCGTGCCGCTCGGCGGTTTGTCGCAGGAAGTTGAGCAGGCGCGGATTGACGATCAGGCTGCGATCCATCACCGTCAGCGTGGGGCCAGCGCCCAGGCGGCAGGCGGGGTTATTCTCGGCTTCGTCGTCCGCTTCGGCCAGTGGGTTGGGAATGTCGTTGGCGGTCGTGCCTTCCAGCGCCAGCGCCACATCTGGCTGCATCGTCTGCGCCGCCACGCGCGCCCCGCGCAGCCCGATTTCTTCCTGTACGGTGAAGGCTGCCAGCACGTCGACCGGGTACGGCCCGCCTTGCAGCACATCCACCAGCAGCGAGCAGCCCACGCGATCATCAAAGGCTTTGCCACGCAGCATCGTCTCGCCAATGCTCATGAAGGTGCTGTCGAAGGCGATGCGGTCTCCCGCCTTGACCTTGCCATTCACTTCGTCCTTGCTGCCTGCGCCAATATCGATGCGCAGGTTCTTGAGGGCGACGGTGTTCTGGTCGCGGTTGCGGTGAATTGGCGTCCAGATGATTACGCCGGGGATGGCGCTGTCGCCCACTTTGACGCGCAGCCCCGGCAGGATGCGTTCGTCAACCCCGCCGATGGCCGTGAAGCGAATGCTGCCATCGCCATCGAAGCCGGTCACCATGAAACCAACTTCGTCCATGTGGGCGCTGAGCATGACGCGCGGGCCTTTGCGCTTGCGGCCTGGCTTGAGCGCGGTCACGCTGCCGAGCGCATCGATGCGAATGTCCTGAACGTGATCCTTGATGGCGGGAAGAATGACTTTGCGGACGGCGTCCTCTTTGCCCGAAACGCCGACTGCCTCTGAAAGTTCCTGTAAGATCATGGGCATCACCCTGCTGTCGCCGCGAGAAAGGTAGACGCTGCAATCTAACACAGTTTTGCCGCCCTCGCCAGAGAAGACCTGACCCCTGGCCTGCTCAGGGATGCGCAGGATGTGTGAATCAAAAACGGCTCACACTATTCCTGAAGGATCGCCACACGTGGAGGCGGAACATCCAGGACGCCTTGTAAGCCGTTTTCTACCCCATCCCTTAGCCAGGGAGAGGAGCGGAGTTCATCGAATTCGCAGGTTACAGGAACTGCGACTCAGCAGCAGGGGTTAGCCCTTGCCATCCGGATTTTCCTGGGGCTTGGCGCCGCCAGCGACCTTGTCCATGTCCTTGTCGGAGACGGGTTTCGGCTGGGGCTTGCTCTTGCCGCCAGATTTATTCTTATCTTTATCTGCCATATCTAACACTCCTATCACTATGCCGTATACTCATTATATGCCGATTTTGAGAATGTGCTTGCAGTCTCTTGACAACTATTCATCATCGGAAATAAAACAGGGGCACCGAAGTACCCCTGTCGTATCAGACTGCGTTGAAATCAGTTGATTGTGATCGTCACAGTGGACTGCATATCATCGAAGACATACGAGCCGAACGCGCGCTTGACCGTCAGCACGTAGATCTGACCCGCTTCCAGACTCACGGTGAAAGTAGCATTGCTGACCTTGGCGGTGTCGTCCATCGACATCACCGTCGCGCCGCCATAGCTGTCGTTTTCCCACAGTGCCAGATCAATCGCCGCGAACAGCTCGCTGACTTCCTGGCTGAAACCGAGCTTTACGTCACCCGTTTCGGTTGGGCGCAGCACGAAGATGTTCGGGACTTCCTTTTCGAAGTCGCTGACGATGGTGGCTTCCAGTTTCGCGCCGCTTTCGACTGGCTCGACGAGCGTGGCACGGATCCAGTAAGCGCCTTCGGTGCTGCCCGTCGAACCGCCGTTACGGGTCGCCAGGATCGTGTATTCTTCATCAGCGGGCAGTTCGGCGACAACCAGTGACAGCGGATAGTCCCAGTCGTCGTTCTGACCCAGCACATCACCATCGCTGTCGCGCAGGATCACTGCGGGATCGAGGTCATACGTGCCGGGCTTGGGCAGCATTTCCACCGCCACAACCTGACCAGCCTTGCCAGAGAAAGTATATTTGACTTCATATGCAGAATTGGTCAGCTCGCCTTCGACATACTGGCCGAATTCCAGCGGAATTTTGTCCTGGGCGGCGATCACACCGGCGCTGAGGACAACCAGTGCCAGCGCAAGTAAAGCGACAAGAGACATCTTACGCATGGGTTCTTTAGCTCCTTCTTTCAGATATCCTGTTGCTGAAGGTAAGTGTTGAACTTACTCTATGGCGGAATGGGTTTTCGGTCAACCCCATTCGCCATTCTATATCACTTCTATACTTTGATCCTTCAAGACTTTGTGAAATTGACGCAAGCCGTTAAAAAGCCATAAAAACACAGGCTTAACGGCGCTGGCGGGCGGCCTCGTCGTCCTCATCCTGGAAGGCCAGCAGTTCATCCAGGCTGAGCTTGTGCAGGCGGTTTTCTTCCAGCGTCGCGCGCAGTTCGTTGCTGATCTCGCCATCTTCGCGCACGTGGCGGCGCACGCGGCGTGTGTCGGATTCCTGCCAGGTGAAGTGATGATTTGCCAGCACCGTGCCATCCGCGCTGATGCGGAGCTGCCAGTTGCGGTGCATCGCCTGCGCGTCGTGGACGGGCAGCCGCGCGGACGGGGTAATCAGGTTACGTCCGCGCTCGAACTGATGAATATCCTCGTGGATGAACAGCACCTGGCCGTCGCTGTCGATGATCTCGAACTTCACCCGCCCGACAGCTTTTGTGGGCAGCCGGAGCTGCACAAACGGCTGCACATAATCGGCGTCGTCCGGCACGGGCTGCGTGCGGTAGACAATCGGGTCCTGGTCGGTGCGGAAGACCATCAGCCCCAGGTCAACGGGCAGCACGCGCACCTCGTCCGGGCTGAAACCGGCGCGTTCGACCGCCCGCAGCGCGTGGGCATAGACTTTCTCCGCGCCAGTCTGGCGTTCCGGCTCATACTCTTCCGGTTCGGCATAGCGGGCACGGCGCGGCGCGGATTCGCGCGGGGCGTTGATACTGTCCAGAAATCCCTCGAAATCGAACCGGAATTCGCCGCCCCACTGACGATACAGCATGAACGCGCCCAGCCCCAGGATGAACAGCGCGGGCAGGAAGCTTTCGGCAAACGCAGCCAGCCCCATCAGGATCAGAACCAGTCCGACGACGAATTCACCAACGCGGCGTTGATTTTGATTATCCATTTGGTCGCTCCACAGGGCTAGTTAACGGCGCTGTGCCCGGTTCTGGGCGTCATCCCGCAGCAGGTCGTGCAGGCTCACGGGAGAATCGTCTTCAATCTCGTCCTGAAGCCGGATAGCCGCCGCATTCGCCTCGCGGTCGATCATGCGCTGGCGGGCAGCAATCGAGGGTAAAGCCGTGAAAGAGAGCAGGCCGAGCACGGCGCCATCCACCATCACGCGCAGATCCCACTCGCCCTCGCGCAGCTTCTCATTGCCCGCCAACGGCAGCAGATGATCGGCCAGCACATTGATTTCGCCATCGCGCAGGTAGGTCTTCATCTCGTGGACGTACTGCGTCTGGCCGTTGCTGTCAATGATTTCGAAGCGCACAATCGCATGGCGGTCGGCTTCTGCCGCGCCTACGCTGAGCGTAATATAGGGGCGCACGCCGCGATCATCCAGCGAGACGCTGCGCCCGCGCCGCATGACCATGCCGTCAAAGCTCGAATGCAGACTGATCAGCCCGATATCGAGCAGCGTCAGTCCCGGCGGGATATAAGCACTGCGGCGGCGCGCCCGTTCGGTGGCCTCGCGTGCCTGCGAACTCATCTTCATCATGGTCAGCGGCGAACTGGAGACGCTCTGCAAAATCTGGCGCGGCTGTACCTCGACCAATGTGGCAATCAGCGCGACGACGAACAGCGCCAGCAGTGCCGCCGTGACTGGTGCGGATGCAACGCCTGACAGCACCGCGATCCCTGTGAGTGCACCGATAATCGCCAACCAGACTGAATTTCGTCGTCGAATCCGCATAGCCGTCCTACCGCTGTCTTCAATGAGCGCTATACCTCAGTATACGACACTTTCCCGCCCTGGGTTGCATCCATCTGGTTAGGCTGTCGGGCAGCGCGATGCTATACTCAGCGCCTTACCGAACCGTCCCAACCCAGAGGAGACATCCCTATGCCCCGCCCATTCATCATCGACACTGATACCGCCTCCGACGACGCCGTCGCGCTGATCATGGCGCTGCGCTGGCCGGATGTGGACGTGAAGGCCATCACGGTTGTCGCTGGCAATGTCGGCCTCGACCAGTGCGTGCGCAACGCGCTCTACACGGCGGAACTGTGCGGCGCGGACGTGCCCGTGTATCGCGGCGCGGAAAAACCGCTGGTGCGCCCTGCCGCTGCTGCCGAGTGGTTTCATGGGCAGGACGGGCTGGGCGATATGAACTATCCCGCACCCCGGCGCTACCCGGAACGGCAGCACGCCGTCGATGCGTTGATCGAGACGATACGCGCCAATCCCGGTATTGTGCTGGTCACGCTCGGCCCGCTGACCAACGTCGCGCTGGCCGTCAGTCAGGCGCCGGACATCGCCAACCGCGTCAGCCGCTGTGTGGTGATGGGCGGGGCGGCCTGCACGGTGGGTAACGTGACGCCCGCCGCCGAGTATAACATCTGGTGCGATCCGGAAGCAGCGCGTATCGTGTTTCATTCCGGGATGCCCGTCGAGATGGTTGGTTGGGAACTGTGCCGGGGTGACGCCAATATCCGCATGAATGAGATCGAGCAGATCAGGGCATTTGACACGGCGCTGGCGCACTTCACGGTGGATTGCAACCGTGTCGCTATCGAGGCCAACTACCGTCAGTCACGTGAACGCGGCATGGCGCTGCCCGACCCGGTGGCGATGTCCGTCGCGCTCGACCCGGATACGGTGGTCAAACGCGCCAGTTTGCATTATGTCGAAGTCGAAACCAGCAGCGATCTGACGCGCGGCATGACCGTCGTCGATCAGCTCGACGTTGCCAGCGATGGGCGCAACCGAGGACTGTGGAGCGAACTGGTCAGCCGCCAGCCGAACGTGAAGGTTGTCTGGGAAATCGACATCCCACGCTGGAAGGAGATGCTCTACAGCGTGCTGCGGTGAAATATGACCAGATAGTCACAAAATCTCATACAACTGCGTCATGATCGCAGCCTAGAATGACCATAACTGGCAGTCAACAAGATGTCCTGTAATGGTCGCAGAACCGCTGCAACATTCAACAGCCTTCGGGCGCTATGAGATCATCGAAAAGCTCGGCGCGGGCGGCATGGCTGCCGTCTACAAGGCCTTCGACAGCGATTTGCAGATCACCGTCGCGCTGAAGATTCTGTATGATCATTGGGCAGGTGACCCGCTGCTCGTCAAACGCCTGCGCCGCGAAGCCGACATCATCCGCACGCTCAAGCATCCCAACATCGTCACGCTGCACGACTCCGGCGAGATCAACGGTAAGCACTACCTGGCGATGGAATACATGGCGGGCGGCAGTCTGGCGCGGCGCTTCAACCGCCCGACCAGCGTCAGCCTGAAAACGTCGGCGCGGCTGCTGGAAGAAATCTGCGCGGCGCTGGATTATGCGCACCGCTACCAGATCATCCACCGCGACCTGAAGCTGGAGAATATCCTGCTCGACGACCAGAACCGCCTGGCGCTGAGCGACTTCGGCATCGCCAGCCTGCGCAACGGCACGCGCCTGACCTCGACCGGGCTGGTGCCGGGCACGCCGCTCATGATGTCGCCGGAACAGGCGATGGGCAGCACCACGCTCGACCATCGCTCCGACCTGTATTCTCTGGCGGTGATGGCCTACCTGATGGCGACGGGTTACTATCCCTTCACAGGCAGCAGCCCGCTGGCGCTGATGAACCAGCATCTGACCATGCCGCCGCCGCTGCCCAGCAGCATCAATCCCAACCTGCCGCCTGCGCTGGATATGGTACTGCTCAAGGGGTTAGCCAAGAAACCCGATGAGCGCTACAACTCCGCGACCGTCTTTGCCGAGGAATTCCGCGAGGCCGTTGAAGACCGCAAGGCGCTGACGACGGTGATTCAGCCGCACGCCGTCAATCCTGGCCTGCCCACCACGCAAACACAGATCGCCACCGTGCTGGCGAACCATGAGAAGCGCCCGCGCTCGCTGCGCCGTCCGCTGCTCATCGGCCTGCTGATGCTGCTCATCCCCGTCCTGATGATTGGCGGGGTGAATCTGTTAGGGACTGCGGCGGGCAGCCCGTCGCCAGCGCCCAGCCTGATGCCGAGCGCCACGCCGACGAATCGTGATCAGGTTGTCGATCTCGCGCTGCAAGGCACATTGAGCGCCCTGGTCGCCAGCTTTACGCCGACCTATACCTCTACGACGGTCTCGCCTACGCTTACGTCCAGCCCACAGCCAAGCGCCACGCCGTCTTTCGTCAGCAACGCGGTCGTCAGTGGGCGAGAGGGCGCGAACCTGCGTCCTGGCCCGCACCCGCGTTTCGACATATTGATCAATCTGCCGCAGGGCACCCTTTTGCACCTGATCGGGCGTACCGAGAATGGCTTCTGGCTGCAAACGGAACTGCCCGATGGCGCGATGGGCTGGGTCTTCGCGCGTAACATCCGCGCGGATATTGCCATTCGCACTCTGCCGGTAACATGGCAGGAAGCGCCGACTGCCGCCCCGCCTTCAGTGTCTCAAGGCGTGCCGCAGCCCACGGCCGTTGTGCTGACGACCAGCGTGCCTATCGTCATCGTTGGGCCGACTCAGCCGCCAGCGGTCATCATCGTGACGGCAACCATCGCCGCGCCTGACGTGTACTTCTACGCTGAGGCCGAGACGCTGCTACTGGGCGAATGCACGAACCTGTATTGGGGCGCAAGTGGCGCGGATGCGGTATATTTCCAGGGTGAGCCGACCGATCCCTACGCCACGTTCGCAGTTTGCCCGGAAGTCGACAGCGAGTATAAACTGGGCGTCTGGCAGGAGATCAACCAGTCATATCAGGAATACGTCGTCTGGGTCGGCGTACAACAGCCCGAGAGTGAGGCTGCGCCCATCGAAGCTGAAATGCCGGAAGAAGGAATGTAATCACCCGTGGATCTGATTGTTCTGATCGTCGCGCTGGTGCTGGCTGGTGGGTTGTTCTTCATCGTCAGTCAGAAGCTGGCGCGCGATGAACGCCGTTTCAATGCGCTCTACCGCCCGCCTGAACAGAGTGACGATGATGACCCCTGGGCGGATGTGATCGTCTTCGAGGGACAGTTCACCTTCGAGAGCGATGTGTTCCCGCTGACGGCGGGGCGTCAGCGTCTGCGCTACTGGTTCCCCGATGATGTGCTGATCAAAGTCGAGTTGTTCAGCGCCGCGGGCGATGATTCCGAAGTGCTGGTGATCAAGGCGGGCGAGGGTGAACATGAGTTCATGGCGGTGGGTGGTGAGTACTTCTGCACCGTCGAGCCGTCCGAAGAACCCGCCGAATGGGAGATCGAGTTCAGCCCGCTTGGCCTGCCCTCCAGCAGCGCACCCCATCAAATGCACCCTTAAATCCGCGCCGCGCCGGGATGTTTCCGCCACAAACACGTTATAATCAGGGCATCTATCCGCCGTGCCGAGGAATTGCCCAATGCCGATTTACAGCGCTGAGCGTCTTGAATACGGAATCACCTGCGGCCATATCCAGATCGTCACCGAGGCGGGCAAAACGCTGCCTGCCTATTGGGCACACCCCAACACCGGGCGCTTGTTCCCGGCCATCGCCCTGATCCACGACTGGTGGGGCATCACGCCGATCATCCGCCGCATCGCCAACTTCTTCGCTCAATCGGGTTACTATGTGATCGTGCCTGATCTATTCGACGGGCAGGTTGCCAGCACGCCGCAGCAGGCCATCGAGCTGCTGCAAGCGCTGGGCGACGACGGTTATCCGCGCATCAATGCCGCGCTGAGCGTCCTGGAATCGCACCACAACACCAACCGTGATGTGGCGGCGGTGGGCATCGGTATGGGCGGCAGCCTGGCGTATGAAGCCGCGATTGTGCGCGAGGATATGGAAGCGGCAGTGGCGTTCTATGGCTTTCCACAGCGCTACCTCGGTCGCTTCAGCGAGGCCAATGCGCCGATCCTGGGGCTTTACGGCGAAGATGACCCTTACATCCTGCCCCCTGTGATCGCCCGACTGCGGAACGAACTGGCGGCCAACAGCGGCGGGTTGGCGCACGAGATCGCCACCTTCGCGGGCGCGGGGCATGGTTTCTTCCACGAGGAGGCCAGCGACGCCGAACGCGAAGTAGGGCGGCAGGCATTGAAGAAAACCTTCGCTTTCCTGGAGCAGCACCTGCGTGGGCCGCAGAAGAGTCCCGCGCGGCAGGTGTATTAGAGCAGTGATGCGTGATGAGGAACGAGAAGCATTGACCGCAGAGTCACTATGAATGCGCTGCACACCGAGGGACGAACATAGAAGGCTTCACCACAGAGGCAGACAGAGAGGATGTGTGGTAGGGGCGTAATGCATTGCTTCCTTCCGTCAGCGCGTATATCCTCCCGCAGATCCGATATGCACGGATGAGTTTTTCAGAACAGGCACAGGTTATTCCCGATGATTGACGAACGCAGCGCAGCCATATGCGAAGTCCTTCGACCAGGGCGTATGCCGTATCAGCAGGCCTGGGACTGGCAGAACGCGCTGGCCGAGGCGCGCGGACGCGGCGAGATCTCCGACCGCCTGATTCTGTTGGAACACCCGCACACCTACACCCTGGGTACATCTGCACACGACGAACACCTGCTGCTCACGCCGGATGAACTGGCGCGGCGCGGCATCGAGACCTTCCGTGTTGATCGCGGCGGCGACATCACCTATCACGGGCCGGGGCAGATCGTCGGCTATCCGATCATGCAGCTTCCCCGCGCCGGCGAGACGCTGCGCGCCGACGTGATCGGCTACGTGCGCAAGCTGGAGCAGGTCATCATCCGGCTGCTGGCGGATTACGGCATCAGCGGGCAGCCCATCCCCGGATTGACGGGCGTGTGGGTGGGCGATACCAAGGTGTGCGCGATTGGCGTGCGCATCAACGTGCGCGCTGTGACTAAGCACGGTTTCGCGCTCAACGTCAACACTGACCTGAGCTACTTTGAGGGCATCATCCCCTGCGGCATCCGTGACAAAGGGGTAACGAGCCTGGCGTCGCTGCTGGGCGCGCCTGTCGATGTGGAAGACGTAACAGCGCGGCTGATCGCGCACTTCGGCGACGTGTTCGAGCGTGAGATGCTATTATAGATTCATGATTGTGCGGATGAGGTCAACCGATGGAACTTTCGCGTCAGCGGGTTTGGACAATCGCCGAGTTTCAGGCATTTGTCGCCCTGCCTGAAAATAGTGAGCG
>JAEUQX010000704.1 GCA_016788625.1 Anaerolineae bacterium | reverse complement strand
CTGTATTCCTGCGGCGGTTCGGGCGGCAGGCCGAGCTGTTCGCGCGTCATCACGTTGAGGATTTCGTGGCCGAAGCGGCTGTCCTTGAGCAGCGCGGCGCAGTCTTCGTAGCGCGTCAGGAAGGTGATACCCCATTGTTCCCAGTAGAAGATCGGGGCGTTGGCGCGCAGCATCTCATACACCGGGTAGGGATTGGCCTGAAACTCCGGCGACAGGGGTGAAAATTCCATGTGAAACGATCCTCATCTTGTTTAGGTGCTGCTGATCTATACGTGACGGGTGGAGTTCGAGTTGTGCGGGATACTCGGTGATAAAAGCAGGATATCCGTTCTGCGGGTCAGTCCGCCCTGCAGAAGACGGGTTCTCGTGGGGGTGGATTAGCGCCTGATCCGGCAACTATCCAGCACAAATCGCGAGCATTTGTAGGGACACGGCACTGCCGTGTCCGCTTCAAGAATTTACAGGACAGAGCAGTTAGCCGCTGGTTCTGAAATACAGCGCGATACATATGGTCATGCAGGACGTGATGAGGGTTCGCTGCCACGCCGAGCGTAATCCTCATCACGTAACGCTGTTTTGACACTACTCAGCCGTCGTCGCGCACATGTGCCAGGCGTGGATTGTGCGTCAGTTCGTACAGTATCGCCATGATCGCCACCAGCACGAGCAGAATCGGCGGCACAACTTCCAGCGAGCCTGTCGCCTCCGCCAGTACGCCGATCAGCCCCGGCAGGACGCCCAGACCGAGACTGGCGGCGCCCACCTGGAAGCCGATAGCGTTTGGCCCGTGCTTTGGTCCGAGTGTATCCTGCGTGTTCGTGACCAGCAGCGCGAAGATCGGCGCGAGCGCGAAGCCATACAGCGACAGGGCGATCAATCCGCTCTCAGGAATTGGATTCCACCACAGCAGCAGTGCGCCCACGAGCACCAGCCCGGTACAAGCCCGGATGAGCGTCGCGGGTTTGACATACGTGACAATCGCGCCGAAGACGATGCGCCCAACCGTGAAGCTGCCCCAATAGATGCTAACCCATAACCCGGCAGTATTCTGATCGACACTGCGTGCCTCGGTGAACAGGCTGAAGGCCCACTGCCCCGCGCTCATCTCCAACCCTGCGTAAGCGATGAACAGCAGAATGCCGACCCAGACAATCGGCAGGCGCAGCGTTTCCTGCGCCGACGCGCTGACTGGTGCTGGCGCATCCGTCTTGGACTGCGGTGCGCCACCGCCCCAACGGGCTTGAGTCAGGAAGAACAACAACGCCAGCCCGCCATACAGCCCTCCCACCATGATGTAGCCGGTGCGCCAGGTGCCGCCCGCGTTCAGGATAAAGGTCATGAGCAGCGGGCCAATCGTTGCGCCGATGCCGAAGCAGGCGTGCAGCCAGTTCATCAGGCGTGGGCCAAAGTGCGCCGCGAAGTAGATGTTCATGCCTGCGTCCAGCAGCCCCGCACCCAGCCCCGCCACGACGCCGAAGGCCAGCATGATCAACCAGGATGGCGAGATGATGTACCCCAGCAGCCCAACCGCGCTGACCACCGCGCTTGCCCCGAAGATGGCTGCTGCGCCAAAACGCGCGAACAAGCGCCCGCTGATCACGCTGGCCAGGAAATAGCCGCTGGTCGTGGCGATGAACAACAGGCCGAAAGTGTCCAGCGTGAGCGCGAAATTTTCACGGATCGACGGTGTAGCGACCCCCAGCAGCGCGCCGGGAATACCCAGGACGATGAAACCAAGATAGGCAATGGCGACCACGAGCGGGTCGGCTTGACGAGTAGGAGCGGCGGCAGCGGTCACGGGGGTTATCCTTGTATGGTAGCGAATGCGCCGATTCTATGGTATTCGTTGAGTTTGGACAATGCTCCAACTAAGACAACGATGCGCTCCGCCAGGAGGCTGAAGATGCCGAATCGCATATTACTCGTTCTGCTGGTCGTCCTGCTGCTGCTCGGCGCGTTGATGACGCCTTTCGCCGCCGCGCAGCAAACCTTCCCCACCTTCACGCCACCTCCGTTCATCTGGACGGCGGTGCCGCAGCCGACGGCAGTGAGCGGGTGTGTCGCACCGCTGCCGCTGGTCGTGGGCGCGACGGCCTATGTGAGCGGCGGCTTGTTCGTCCGCACGCTGCCGAATCTCTCCAGCCCGTATGTCGAGTACTACGAAGCGGCTGTGACGGTGACGATCACCGACGGCCCGGTGTGCGATGGCTCGCGTTACAACTGGTGGAAGGTGAGCGGGCCGGGCAATGACGGCTGGGTGGCGGAAGGTCGCCCCGATAACTACTTCATGAGCGTGGGTGAACTTCCCGGCGAATTGTGCGGCACGGCGGCAGGGTTGACCATCGGTGCACGAGCGGAACTGCTGCGTGACCTGCGCGTGCGCGACGCGGCCAGCACTGCCGGGCTGGTGCTGACGGTCGCGCCGACCGGGGCGCTGGTCGATGTGCTGGAAGGGCCGCGCTGTGGCGAGGGGTATAACTGGTGGCGCGTGCGCGTGGTCGTGGTCGATGTCGTCTACACAGGCTGGGTGGCGGATGCCCAACCGGACGGCAACCGCTGGCTGCGTGCCGAGGGCGAAGCAGACGCGCCCGTATGCGCCCCGCCGCTCAATCTGGCAGTCGGCTCACGCGCCTATGTCGATTATGCCGACCGCATCCCCAAGAATATGCGCGCCTTGCCCACTGACGAGGGTGAACTGGTCGCTACGCTGCTGGATGGCATCGGCTTCGAGATCATCGGCGGCCCCGTGTGCGCGGAGGGCTACAACTGGTGGCAGATTCGCATCCTCTCGCGCCCGGATGTGACGGGCTGGCTGGCGGAGGGTGGGCCGCAGGGCTACTGGATTGCGCCGCTGCGGACGGAAGACCGCCCGGTGTAGGCCGGACAGGTGATTCCGTAGGGGCGTGCATCTGTGCGCCCCTACGGAATACGACGAACATCAATTCATTAGAGGCATTTACCCCTGTTTCTGCGGCCCCAGGCGCAGATAGGTCATGCCCGAACTGAAGGAGCGGATTTCCAGCACCTGCATCGCCTTCATGAAGTCCGCGCCATCAAACAGCCGCTTGCCGACGCCCAGCACGACCGGGCAGAGCATCAGTTGCAGCTCGTCCACCAGGTCGGCTTTCAACAGCGAGCGCACCAGCGTCCCGCTGCCCACCACGCTGATGTCTTTGCCGGGCTGCTGCTTGAGCTTGTTGAGTTCCTCGACCAGATTGCCTTTGATGAGGTGTGAATTCTTCCATTCGGCCTTCGTCAGCGTGGTGGACACGACATACTTGGTGCGGTTGTTCATGACGCCGCCGAAGAAATCATCTTCCGGCACACTCGGCCAATAAGCGGCGAAGTCCAGATACGTCTTGCGCCCCAGCAGCATCGCATCGCTGGCGTTTATCGCCGCGCCGATCACTCCCCCGACCTCATCATCCGTATATGGCATTGACCAACCGCGCGCGTATTCGGGAATGGTCGGCTCTCCGCCCGGCGCTTCGACGACGCCATCCAGCGTAATGAACAGTGCCGCGTTGATTTTCCTCATCCTGACTCCTCCTCTTTGCTCTTTACTGAATTGTAGGATAATCCATCAAAAGGGTGGTGTCTTGAATAGAAACGACATCGGCGCAGTGACATTTCGGTTGGCGATTTGCGCGGGTGTTTGCCCCATGAGGTGCTTCAACGCGCGGGTCATGTGCGGTTGATCAGAATAGCCTGCCGTATCCACCACATCGAGAATCGACAGCCCTCTTTTGAGCAGGCTGGTGGCATAACGCGCCC
>JAEUQX010000611.1 GCA_016788625.1 Anaerolineae bacterium | reverse complement strand
GCGATGATCGCCAGGTAGATTTCGGCCTCGTCCACCATCCTGAGCGAGACATCCAGCGCTTTCTCGCTGCTGGCGGGCAGGTCTTCCATGCGGATGGGGTGCATACTCTGCTTGAGGATGGCCTCGACCGCCTGGGCGCGGTGGTCGGGCAGGTCGCGGGCGGTGCTGCTGATCATCACGTCGGCGCGTTCGCGTTGGCTCATCGGCGGCCTCCTGTGTGCGGGGCGTGAACAGGCGTGTGAAAGTATTATATCCCGAAAACAAGGCGGATGTCGTTTTATCAACCCCACAAAACGCGGGGTATTTGTGGGCGTGGTTGGGTACAATCGGCGCGCACGACCACACCACACGGAGCGCTGCCCATGACTCAGACCGCCCGCCCGCTGCTCACGCGCCTGCTGCCGTACCTGATGATCTTGCCCACCCTGCTCGGCGTGACGATTTTCACGCTGCTGCCCGCCACACGCACCGTGATCGACAGCACCTATAAGCCGCCGCGTATGGCGCGTGGCGAAGCCGAGTACGTCGGCCTGCAAAACTACGCCGACCTGTTCGACCCGGCGCACTACATCGGCGCGCGTTTTGGCCGCGTGCTCACGAATACGGTCGTGTTCGCTGCCGGGACGGTACTGGTCAGCGTGCCGCTCGGCCTGGGGCTGGCGCTGCTGCTCAACCGCCGCATCCGGGCACGCGGGCTGTGGCGCTTCAGCTTCTTCTACCCCTCGCTGCTGCCGCTGATCGGCGCGGCGAGCATCTGGGCGTTCCTGTATTCCAACACCGTCGGGCTGACCAACACGGTGCTGCGCTCGCTGGGGCTGCCCGGCGTGGACTGGCTGGGCAACCCCGACCAGGTGCTGTTCTCGATCATCGTCGTGGACATCTGGAAGCAGGCCGGCTACCACATGATCTTCTTCCTGGCCGGGCTGCAAAACATCCCGCGCGACATCTACGAAGCCGCCGATCTGGACGGCGCGAGTGGTTGGCAGCTTCTGCGTTTCATCACACTGCCGCTGCTGCGCCGCACGCTGCTGTTCGTGCTGGTCATCGCCTTGACGTTCGCCTTCCAGACGGTCGAGCAGCTCTCCGCGCTCGGCCAGGGCAACCCCGGCGACCGGGGCAACCTGCTGCTGTACTTCGTCTTCCAGAACATCGGCGAGCGCCGCAACTGGGGCTATACCAACGCGATGTCGGTCATCCTGGCGGGCATCCTGCTGATCTTCACCCTGAGCAACTTCTTCCTGTTTGAACGGAGGCGCGAAGATGAACGGGCATAATACGAACCTTCACCCCCAACCCCTCCGCATTCGCCTCATGGCGCGGGGCGATGAAGGCGCGTCGCGCAGGCGTTGGGCGCTGTTGGCGGACATGCTTACCGTCGGGCTGGCGCTGATCTGGCTGCTGCCGCTGGTCTTCAGCCTGCTGATGAGCGTGCGTCCGGCGGGTGAGCCGATTTCGACGGGCAGCATCTTCTTCGGCTCGACGCTCACGCTGACGAACTATGGTCGCGCGCTGGCCGTCGCGCCCTGGGGCTGGCACTACATCACCACGCTGATCTTCGTCATCGGCACGCTGGCCGTGCAGGTCTTCACCGTCACGCTGGCGGGTTACGCCTTCGCGCGGATGCGTTTCGCGGGGCGGCAGGTGCTGCTGATCCTCGTGCTGCTGCAACTGATGATTCCGCCGGGCGTGCTGCTGGTGCAGAACTTCGCGACGATTCGCGAACTTGGCCTGTATGACACGCGATGGGCGCTGATGCTGCCCTATTGGAGTTCAGCATTCGGCACGCTGCTGCTGCGCCAGGCCTTCCGCGAGGTGCCCTACGAACTGGAAGAGGCCGCGCGCATCGACGGGGCAGGGCTGGGGCGCATCCTCTTCCGTATCTACGTGCCGCTGTGCATCCCGTCGTATATCGCCTTCGCGCTGATCTCAATCAGCAGCCATTGGAATGAACTGCTGTGGCCGCTGGTCGTCACACGCAGCGAGGAAGTGCGCCCGCTGACCGTTGGACTGAACAAGCTGTTCAACACCTCGGACACCGGGGCAGACTACAGCCTGCTGATGGCCGGGACGCTGCTGGTGATCGCGCCGCTGGTCGTGCTGTTCATGGCCTTCCAGCGCCGCTTCATCGAGAGTTTCGCGTCCAGTGGGTTGAAGTAGCCGCGGTCTGCAATGGGGTTTTACAGCGATCAGGCAAATCGCCACAATCGAATTGCGGATGAGTGACCTAAGACTATCGACCATATGAGGATGCCATGCCGACCTATCCGTTCATGCAGGTGGACGCCTTCACCGAACGCCCATTGGAGGGCAACCCGTGCGCCATCATCTTCGATGCCGACGACCTGCCGCCGGAGACGATGCAGGCCATCGCGCGGGAGATGAACCTCTCGGAGACAGCCTTCGTCATTCGCTCGACCATCGCGGATGTGGGCGCGCGCTACTTCACCCCGGCAGAAGAAATCCCACTGGCCGGGCACCCGACCATCGCCACGATTCACGCGCTGATCGAGACCGGGCGGCTGAAGCTGGCAGGCGCGCACACGACGATCTCGCTCGAACTGCGCGTTGGCCCGATCACGGTCGAGGTCAAGGACGAGGGTGTGTCGCCCCTGGTGATCATGTCGCAGAAGCCGCCGCAGTTCCTGCGCGTGTATGCGCCTGGCGATGTGCTGCCCGCTTTCGGGTTGACGTGGGACGACGCGCTGACCGGGCTGCCGATCCAGACGGTCAGCACAGGCACGCCGCAGCTCATGATTCCCGTGCGCGATCACGAGGCGCTGCGCCGGGCACAAATGCAGGTGAACGCCTATACAGCCCTGCGCGCGTCCGGCGACTTCTTCAGCCCGCATCTGTTCTGCCTGGGCGGCGCGACCCCTGCCGGACAGACCTTCGCGCGGCACTTCGGCACACCACCCGACACGATGGAAGACCCCTTCACGGGTTCGGCCACGGGCGGCATGGCAGCGTATCTGTGGCGTTATGGCCTGCTGGAGTCGCCGCGATTCGTCGCGGAGCAGGGACATTGGATGGGGCGACCCGGCGCGGCGCAGGTCGAGGTGGTCGGCCCGCGCGACAAAATTGAGACGGTCAAGGTGGGCGGGCGCGCCGTCACGGTGCTGCGCGGCGAACTCATGGTGTGAGGGGCGTGCTATAATCACAAAAAATCAACACGAATACCAGGAGGTGGCATGATCACCATACGGCTGCGCGGCCAGGTGACGCCAGATGGCCAACTTCGTTTCGATGTACCCGACGATTTGCCGCTTGGAGATGTGGACATCACGCTGGAGTTTCCTAGCCCGGAGGAACAGTTCACCGAGGCTGAGGTGAAAGATATGCTCACCTTTATACCCACCAGTGGTGCCGAAATTATTGCAGATGGGCTGGTCGGCGGCTGGGAAGACTTGGGTATCACTGATTCAGTCACCTTCGTTGACGAACTGCGGCGCAAACAGCGGGAGCAGCGCGGGTGGTAGCGGCAATCCTCGAAACTACGGTGATCGTAGATTTACTTCGCAATTATGCGCCGTCTGTAACGTGGTTGCAGTCCCAACGACAGCCCAATCTGGGCATCACACCGATCATCCACATGGAAGTGATCAGCGGCGGCCCGACGAAGCTCAAACGTGAACAAGCTGCAAGACTGATGAAGCGCTTTGAGATGCTGTATTTGCTGCCCTCCGACATGGACTGGGCAATGCAGCAGCATATTCTCTATGAGTTGAGTCACGGTGTAGGCATGATGGATTGCCTCATCGCATCAGTTTGCCATCGCTTGCAAGTCCCTCTATATACACACAACCTGAAGCATTTCACCCCGATTCTCGGTGGGCTGGCACAAAAACCCTACTGAATGCCGTAGTGTGGCTAACCGACAGAATAAGGGGAATAAATCGTTACGATTTGGGGCAATAATGGATAAAAACAAGCCCACATTCACGACCATTGACGAATACATCGCCGCGTTCCCAGAAAACGTGCAGGCTATCCTGCAAGAACTGCGCGCCACGATCAAGGCCGCCGCACCAGACGCCAGCGAGAAGATCAGCTACCAGATGCCGACCTTCTATCTGCAGGGCAACCTCGTCCACTTTGCGGCGTACCCCAAACACATCGGGTTTTACCCTGCGCCCAGAGGGATTGAGGCTTTCGAAGACGAGCTGTCACAGTACAAAGGCGGCAAAGGCTCGGTGCAGTTCCCCATCGACCAACCGCTGCCGCTCGACCTGATCAGCCGCATCGTGCGCTCCCGAGTGGAGGATAACCTGCGAAACGCCGGGGCGAAGAGGCGAACGAAAACCCGGTAACCTACACCCTGCTGGCAAAGAATGTTGAAAAATGGTTAGAGTTTTTCGAGGGAAGGATGATCGAATAGGTCTCCGCTGATGCGTCGTCTTGCCTTGCTCTCATGCTCGGCGCGCGGCTGACCGTGCTTGCAAATGCACGTATGCCCCACGGCCGCGCCGTGCACTGTCGGCGTCGATGGCGTGCCAGATGGTGGCGATATGCTCCCCGGTTTCGCGCTGCCCGTCAATGAGATATTTGGCCTATAAAATTCACAAAGTTTCACAAACTTTCATCAACAATCGTCTTATGATAAAAAGTGCTTCACACTAAGTTATCGGGACGACACATATGACCACTTTCTTGCCACGTACCGTGCCTTTCCGCCTGACTATCGCGCTCAGCATCGTGCTGATCTGTACGCTGCTCGCTGCCCCGGCGATTGGACAAGCGAACCCCAATGACCTGATTCCGCAGTTGGTTGGGCAGCTCAATGTCTGGCGTTTAAATCTCGGCCTTGGCCCACTGGTGTATAACGCCACGCTGGAGCAGATGGCTGCTGACCAGGCCGATTTTCTGCTGAGCCTGCCGAGCATCCCTGACAATATTCATGCCGGGCGCAACGGCGAAGGCCCGCGCGACCGTTCGCAGTATCCGCAGTACGCCTGGCCGACCTTCGGCCACCCGCAGCGCATCGCCGCGACGGAAATCGCCGCGATTGGCAATGTGCAAACAGCAATTCAGTATTGGCAGGGGTCAGATATCCACAACCGCAGTGTGACCAATCCGGAATACCGCGAGGTCGGCATCGCTGCGCGCAAGAAGGGCACAGACACACTGTTCATCGTCATGCTGGGGGCGCGTCCCGGCGTGTTGCCCGCCTTGGCGGATATTGAGAGTAACCTGGTCTACCTGACGAAGGATACCGGGCAGTGGGCGGGTGACTGGATCGGTACGCCGACGCGTTTCCGCCTGCTCGATACGCGCCGTCAGCCACTGGCAGAATGGGCCGACTGGGATTACAACACACCGCTGCCGGAAGGTTATAAAGACCCCTTCTTCTATATTGAGTATGAGGATGCCAAAGGCCGCCGCACGGAAAGTACCGTGCCCGTGCTGCCGATCTGGTACAGCGGGCAGCCGCTGCGCTCGCTCGCACAGGGAACGGCAGTCGCCGCCATCGCGACGCCCACTGTGCCTGCCGTGGTTCAGCCGACGGTGACACGTCCGGCAGCCGCCTTCCCGACCAACACACCGCAAGGTGGCGCGCTCGCTTTTGTTTTCGCCACGAATACGCCTGTCGGGCAGGTCGTGCAAGCTCAGTCTACGCCTGCGCCTGTGATCAGCGGCGGCAGCGTGAATCTGGCGTTGATCTATGGCCCGCGCGTCTTCACCGCTTTCCCGACGGGGGCAGTCAATCTGTCCTCACTCAGTTTCCGGCATGGCCAACAGACCTTCATCGCGACCGCCTGGGAACGGCAGTCGGCAGGGCTGAATGTGGGTGCGCTCTCCGCCGGGAACTGCCTGCAAATCTGGCAGCTCAACAGCGGTGACCAGGGCGTGCCGCAGGGCTGCACCTTCGTCCGCAGCATCGTTTTCCAGGCAGCAGACCGCCGTTTCTGGGTCGAAGGCAGCTTCGAAGTGCTGGCGGGGTCACAGGTGATCGCGACGTGTTCAGCCACCGCTGGCCGCTGCGATGTGGCCGTGCCCTAGCGCCACAGATGCTATGACGTTTGGGGTGGGGTGATCTTCACAGCAGGGTCATCCCACAACACCTGCTCTGCACCCGCTGGCGAGTAGATCACGATGAGGGTGATCGGGGCGCTGCTCTTATTGATCGTGGAGTGATAAACTCCCAGCGGAATCCAGATGCAGTCGCCTGTTTTGATCGTCACGGGTGGCTGATCATCGAGCATCTGCTCGGCCTCGCCGGAGACGACATAGATTACCTCGTCGGCAGTGGGGTGATTGTGGCGGATGTGTCCCTCGCCCGGCTTGAGGACGACGTGGCCGAAGCTGAAGGTCTTGCCCCCAGTGACCTTCTCGGTCGCCAGCATATGAATGACACCCCAATTGAATTCCAACGTATCGACATCCGCTGTCGTCGTGATATGGCAGTTTCCGATAGTACGCATGAATGCCTCCCTCTTGAACGCGATTTGGCACGAGCATAACAAACCGCGCGCAGGGCGACAACCGGGCGGGTTGCCGCTGCCGACTACGGTTTGAGATGTGCTTGCGCGTTCTGGCGACTCAGACACCGGCCTGCCATTCCGCAAGCCTTGAGTATCCTGAGTTTCGGATAACCTTGTATTTGTTCAACCTCACTCCGCTGCGCTGCGCTTAGCTTCCTCGCTCCCTGGGAGAGGGGATTGAGGGGTGAGGTTCTTGAGCGAAGCAAAACCTGTCCAAAACTGAGGTTAAGCAGGCATCGTGACGAGTCCACAGCTCATTTGCGTGGTTTGGTGCAATTCGTTACGATTTATTGCTTCCGGGGATCTCTACAAATGGTGACAGGAGAAACTTCACTATGAGACACGTTCGTCTGGCAGCTTTGTTCATGCTGTTGTTAGTACTTTCCCTTTCTCTAGCGGGCGTGAACGCGCAGGACAACATTCTGCGGATCGTCCTCAGCCAGGATATGCGTACCTCCGACCCGCATATCGCCTATGAAACCGAAACATGGCCGATGTCGTCGTTGTTCTATGTTGGCCTTGTCAGGCTCTCCGACCCCGGTACGCCCATTCCGGCGCTGGCTGAATCGTGGACGATCAACGAAGACGGTACGGTGTACACCTTCAAACTGCGCGAGGGTCTGAAGTTCTCCAACGGGCGCGACCTCACCGCCGAGGACGTGAAGTACAGCTTCGAGCGCCTGCTCAGCCCGGAACAGGCCGCTCCAACCGCATTCATGTTCGAGTCGCTGCTGGGCGCGAAGGATCGTCTGGCCGGGAACGCCAGCGAAGTGGCCGGGGTCAAGGTGCTGGATGCGCTGACTGTGGAATTCACGACTGAATTCCCGGTCTGGTCGCTGATGCAGCGTTTTGCCCTGCCCCCAGGTTTCATCGT
>JAEUQX010000607.1 GCA_016788625.1 Anaerolineae bacterium | reverse complement strand
CTCGTTCGCCGCCGGTCCCCGACCGCGTGCCTTCACACAGGAGGGCGTGCGCTTCATCCTGCTGCCGGAGCTGCCCACGCCGCCGCTGCGCTACCTGACGATGCTCATTGGCGGGACGCTGCTGGGGACGTGGTTTGCCCTGCGTGGAGCGCGCATCATCGTGGCGCAGAGTCCCTACGAGGGCGCGGTCGGCGCGCTGGTCAAGGGGCTGGCACGGCTGATGGGACGGCCTGCCGCGCTCGTGGTCGAAAGTCACGGCGATTTCGCCAGCGTGGTCTTCCAGCAACGCCGCGTGACCTTCGCCGGGCTGTATCGGCGGCTGATGCAGGCCAGCGCGCGCTTTGCCCTGCGCCATGCCGACGTGCTGCGCGCCGTCTCCAGCACCACGCGCGACCAGCTCGCCGCCCTCGCGCCGGGAACGCCGCTGCACCAGTTCATGGCCTGGACGGACGCCAGCGCCTTCCGCGATGCACCGCGCCCTGTGCCGCTGAGCGAAGCGCGCGACATCACCTACGCGGGCGTGCTGACGCCGCTCAAGGGTGTGCATCACCTGCTGGCGGCCTTCGCGCAGATCGCCGCCGAGTTTCCCGATACGCGGCTGTGGTTGGTTGGCAAGCCGCAGAACCCGGATTATGTGGCGCAGCTTCACCAGCAGGTCGAGGCCGCCGGGCTGACAGGGCGTGTGCAGTTCGTCGGCGCGGTGGAGCAGCGCGACCTGGCAGGTTACATGGGGCGGGCGCGCGTTTTGGTGCTGCCCTCCAGCACCGAGGGGTTGGCGCGCGTGCTGGTCGAGGCCATGTTCTGCGGCACGCCTGTGATCGCCTCGCGCGTGGGCGGTTTGCCGGATATTGTTGAGGACGGTGTGAATGGTTATCTCGTCGCGCCGGGGGATGTGCCCGCGCTGGTCGAACGGCTGCGCGCGGTGCTCAGCGACCCGCACATCGCCGCGCTGGGTGAGCGGGCACGCGCTTATGCCGAAAGCGTCTTCTCGGAAGCAGCCTACCGCGAGGGCTACCGCGCCCTGCTGACAGCAGCGCTTGAACGATCTGCACAATAAAAAACGGCTGGGGGCAGAGAGTCCCAACCGCTTTTCGTTTGCTGCAAAACGCCCGTGCCCCCCATTCAGCAGGCAGACACGGGCGCCGTCGCCGCGACGGATTACTCGTTCGAGGTCACCGGCGGGCGGGTCATGGCGGAGACATCCGCGCCAATCGCTTCCAGGCTGTCAAACAGAACCTGCATGACGTAGTCCGGGTTGTGCGCGAAGTCACCGGGATCCTTCTGCGAGTACTGGTAGTTGTACGCAGCGCGCAGCAGGGTCGGTGTCCAGGTCACGTAACGATTGTCACGATTGACCTCTTCGGGGTCAGCAACGCCGTTGCCGTTGGTGTCGATGTACCAGTACGGATGCGCGTGGGCGTCGTAGGCAATCGCCGTGCCGACGGTCTCGGTCGCATACGCCTGGATGGCGACATAGAGCATGTCTTCCATCGACGTGATTTCTTCGCGGATCGGCTCTTCCATATTGCCGTCACCGTCGTAGTCGATCAGATCGACATCTTCCGTCACACGGATATTGCGAACACCCTCTGGGTCTTCGACCTCATGGCAGTCTTCGCATTCGCCGATGCGGATGGTACCGTCATGCGGGCGATGGCAGCTTGCGCAGGTGTTCGGTGCATCTTCTGCGTGCAGGTTGCGTCCGTTGTACTCCTTATCGGCATACTGGTACGCGCCCTGAGCTTCGCCGCCGAAGATCGACGCGCCCGCCGCAAAGTAGTGGATATTGCGGAAGGTCAGGCGGTCAGAGACTTCGTCGTCGCCCAGATTACCGATGGCGCGGTTGACGCTCACGGTGGACTCACGCCCCTGGTGGCAGGCGAGACACAGGTTGCTCTCGTCTTCTTCACCAAAGCTCAGGCGTGCGCCGCTGGGGAAGGCTACATCGGCGACCACTGGCAGCGTGAAATCGCTCAGGCTGTCATGGCAGGTCGAGCAGGCCAGACCGTTGGTGGGTTCGGCAGCGATGTTGACGCCGTTCTTCAGGAAGGTGGGCAGGCCTTCTGCCGTGTGGCAGCGGGCACAGGTCCCTGGTACTTCGCCTTCAGCGTCCCAATGCCGCCAGGCTTCGACCACCGGGTTGAAGTGCATCGGCGCATCGCGAACGATGAATGCCACATCTCCAGCCGGTTCAGCCAGCGCGCCGTTCAGCGACATGATGCTGTCGTAGAGCAGTTCGAGGATGTACTGTGGATTGTGAGCATAGGCACCCGGATCCTTGAACGAGACCTGATAGTTATAGGCCGCGCGTTCCAGGTTGGCGGTGAAGGCGTTGTAGGCATTCTCAAATGCGCCTTCGCCCTCGTCCAAAGTGCCATTGGCGTTGGTGTCGATGAAGAAATACGGGTACGCCAGCGTGTCATAGACAATCGGCGTGCCAGCGACTTCGGCGGCATACTGCTGCATCACGGCCATCAGGAGTTCCTGCAGACCTTCGATTTCGCCAGCGATACCTTCGTTGTCGTCACCATCACCATCGAAGTCCGAACCCGAACCCTGCATACGAATGTCGCGCAGGTCTTCGACGCTCTCGACATCTTCGTGGCAGGTCGCGCAGTCAGTCAACTTCACTTCCAGCGTGTGTGGGTTATGGCAGTCCGCGCAGGTCTGGTAGCCTTCGACATGGAGGTTGCGCCCCATGTAGACCTGACCGT
>JAEUQX010000585.1 GCA_016788625.1 Anaerolineae bacterium | reverse complement strand
TCAGCAGCCAGAAAGCCTGTCACGCGCCCATCGTGGCTCTGCGCGATCTGGAACGAGGCATAAGGCGGCAAGTCAGGGGTTACATCCTGCGCCGCGCCGCCCGTGAACGGCACACGCACATAATGACCGATCTCGTTACCGCCCTGATCATCGTGGTAATACACATACTCGCCGCGTGCGTCGATCATGCCGCCGACGACACCAGCAGGTTTATCGGTCAGCCGCGTTAGCGCGCCGCTCACCACGTCCCAGGCGTAAAGCTGGAAGATGCCATCGCGATTGGTGCAAACTAAACCACGTGCCGGGTTGCGCGTCGCCACCTTCGCCCAAGCGATGCTCGCTGCCCGGTAGCGCTGCTTCCAGGGCGCATCATCGCGCACGTTCAGTTCTCGCAGCATAGGTAGCCCTTTCAATCGTCCTTGAGCGTGATCGTGCCGTCGTCCATGCCAATGATGGTCGCCAGTGCGTGAATCGGCACGCCGCCGTAGCCCGCCTTGATCATCAGGTCGCGTCCGCCCTCGAAGGTTTTCTCGACCACGACGCCCACGCCGACCACCGTCGCTTTGGCGCTCTTGACCATGCGCGCCAGCGCCAGCAGCGTCTTGCCGCTCGCCAGGAAGTCGTCGATGATCAGGACGTTTTCGCCCGCGTGCAGAAACTCCGCCGAGACGAGCAGGTTGACCTCGCCACCCTTGGTGTGGCTGGGCGCGGTCTCCAGAAATACGGGGCCAGCCATCGTGATCGGCTTGAGCTTGCGTGCGTAGACAACAGGCACGTTCAGCACGTAGCCCGTTGTCAGCGCCGGAGCAATGCCGGAAATCTCCGCCGTCAGGATGCGGTCAACATGGATGCCCGCGAACAGGCGCGCCATCTCCTCGCCCATCTGCATCATCAGGCGCGGGTCGAGTTGGTGATTGAGGATGCTGTCGATCTTCAGAATACCGCTGCCGAGGTTCTGACCCTCTGCGCGGATGCGTTCTACCAACGCTTTCATGGATTATGAATTTCCCTTGTTTAAGAACGGTTGACAGTGCTGTATTATCGCGCCGCGCCCGCGAATCTGCCACGCCAGAAGCAACAGATCGCGTCTGGATTGAGTCACCCTTACGGACTGCGTTAGCAATACCCGAAGCGAATCAGTTCCGCTCTGAGCGAGGATTTCGCTAACGACTAACGACCAATGACTACTGACTGCTCAATACGGCCCGTGCGCGCTGCCATCCGCCAGCAGCATGAACACCTGACCGCTGCTGCCATCCGCCAGCAGGATGCCGCCCTGAAAGCGCTGCGTCGAAAGCGCGGCCTGCTGCTCTTCCAAGCGGGCGAAGCCGAGCGCATCACTCAAGCCCTGCGCCGCCTGCCACATGCCGGAAAAACCGGGCGAGGGCGGCAGCAGCCCCTGCGGTGGGGTGATTGCATTCGGTGACGGGGCGAGCGCCAGCGGCAGATACCAGAACTGCTCGCTGCGTGGGGCAACCGCCCATTGTTCGCCACCATTCGGACGGCCATACATCACGCCGCGTTCGAAGACCTGCACCGGACCCGTGAACGAGCCGACCAGTTCCACCGGGCAGCCTAACGCGGCAACCAGCAGGTTATCGGCCTGCCAGGTTGTGCCGAACAGCGGGTCAGCCTGTGCCGGGCAGCCGGACGCCACCGTCACAGGGATCAGCGCGGTAGGGGCTTGCAGCAGCGCCGGGTTGATGACCGGCCCCTCTTCGTCGGACTCGGCTGCCCCCAAAAACACGCCCACATACACGGTTGGCGAGGGTGAAGCGGCGGCAGGCGCAGGGGTTGCGCTGGGCGGGATGGCGGCGCGCGTCGCGGCGATCTGCGCTTCATCCGGCGTTGGCGATATGAACACCGTCGCCAGCAGCTTGACGATGGCGGGGGTGGGGCCAGCGGCGGGTGTGGGCGTACCCGGCGTGCAGGCGGCCAGGAGCACCAGAATTGCCACCGTTACGATCATTTGTAGGGACAGGGTATATCCTGTCCCTGCGTTAACGCCCGGCATTGCTGTCCTACGAATTGGTTGCATCATCGCACTGCACCTGCATCTCATATACGTATTGATTGACGAACGCGCCGCTCGCGTCCTGATAGTACAGCCCGTAGCGGATGAGCGCCGCGCCTGCTTTGTGCGTCAGCGTGTAAACGTCGTGCACGATTTCGCCCGCCGCCCAGCTCGTCGTCGGTCGCCAGCCGAACACGGGCGCGGACTGGTCGCCCTGCGTCAGGATCGTGCTTGATGAGTCGAGCAGATGCACGAACACACTGTAATCACGCTCTGGAGCGCTGGCCGCCAGCCAGTCAACATGCAGTTCAAGGGCGGCGTTCAAGCAGTCGAGCGACGCCTCGTGCACCTGTATCCCGTCACCCGCGTAATCTTCGGCCATCTCGCGATTGGTCGAAATCCGCACCAGATGGGGCGCAGCAGCGCTGAGGTACACAGGCGCGCCGATCTGCTCTTGCCACCACGCGACCGGGCGATTGTAGAAGGTGAAATCCGGTGTAAGCAGGCTGCTTCCCGCGACAATGGCCGAGAAATCCGCTTTGTGCGACACCAGCCGCACATCCGACAGTGTACCCTCGACATCACGCGCGAAGCCAACCGCGAAGTAGCGCGGCCCCCAGTCGAGCATCAGCGTGCTGTCCGGCGGCGTGCCCTGGGCAATCTCTATCGTTTCCAACCCGGTATAGTCAGTTGTCAGGTCGCGGATGAAGGTAAAGTGCGCGTTAATGAGCAGCACAGCCAGCAGCAATCCAACCAACGGAACCAGTAAGCGTTTGCCTGGGAGTACAAATCGCCGCCCTTTTGATTCCCCCTCTCCCCATGGAGAGGGGGTTAGGGGGTGAGGTGATTTCACCAGCGCCTCCGCCGCGAACAGCCAGCCAACGGCCAGCGCCAACGTGACGGGCAGGATCAACGCAGAGAGGATGTCGGTGTAATAGAAGAGGTGGAACAGGTAAGCCGCCGCCCCGCTCAGCAGGAAGGTCAGCGCGGCGCGTCTGCGTTCCCGGCGGCGCAGCCCCAGCGCCAGCCCCAGCAGCCCGACAGCCACTCCCGGCGCGGTCAGGTCGGTCAGCAGCGTGTTGTTGATCAGCGTGACGTTCGCCAGCAGCGCCTCGAACGTATCCGGCGTGCCGATGAAACGCTCCGCCTCACGCCCCCAGAACTGATCCCAGAAGCCGCCCCATGTTCCCGGCTCACCATACACCCAGGCAGCGCCCACCTGCGCCCGCAGCGGTAGGTAGGCATAGGGCAGGAATCCGATCATCCCGATCAGTCCACACAGCACGAGGCGACGTACCAGTATCCCCACCCCCCAACCTCCCCATTGCGATGAAGAAGAGGCTTTATCAGACACACCCTGAATTGCGTGGGTTTTCAAGCCCCTCTCCCTCATGGAGAGGGGTTTAGGGTGAGGTTCTTCGCCCCATAGCTCCCCCCACACCGCATACACCAATGCGGGCGCGGCGAACAACAAGGCGCGGTGATGAAAGACGCCCACCCCGCCGAGCAGCGCCAGCCAGTACAGCCGTCCGCGCACGGGCGCATCCCACAGCGCCAACGCCAGCAGCCCCATCAGGATCAGCAGGCCGAAGCTGTAAATCTCCGCGATGCTGGAATGAACCCAGACCGTGCGCGTCAGTCCATAGAGCGCAACCACGCCTGCCGCCAGCCAACTGCGCCCACTGACGCGCCGCAGCAGCGCATAGAGCAGTCCCAGCGCCGCCAGGGTATAGAGCAGCGAGACCACGCCCGGCGCAGTCGCCGCATCTATGCCCTGCCCACGCAGCAGCGTGACCAGCACATTGCCGAGCATCACGTAGAGCGGATAACCTGTGGCGTGCAGCGTCCCCCAGGTGTTGAGGACGATCTGCGTCTCGCCCACATCGATCATGTAGTAGTGTTCCGCGCCGTTGGGGATGGTTTGCAGCGTCAGCAGATAGGCAACCAGCAGGGGCACAAAGCATACCACCCAGGATAGGCGTTTCCCCTGGTTCAGGTTCTTGAAATCCCCTCTCCTCTGGGAGAGGGGGTTGGGGGTGAGGTTCTCCATCATCATCCCGCCACCGTGATCGTCGTCAGTGGCGCGGCGTCGCCTAACGCGCGGCCATCCACGTTCAGTACGGGCAGACGGTCGCCGTTGCCGCAATCGCCCGCTGGCCGCGTCTCACAGGTATATAAACCGATGGTAAGCTGATACGCCCCCGGCGGCATGGTCTGTGGCAGCACGATGACGTAATCATCGTGGATATAGCCGCCGCTGCCCCAGGTCTTGGTCGGCAGGCCAGCGGGGTTGAGTTTATCGGCCTGCGCCAGCGGTGGGCCGCCGCTGCTGATATGCACGAAGCTGGAATAGCCGTAAGGGATCGGCGCGCTGGCATACCAGTACACACGCAGCTTCAGCCGCCCGCCGGGGTGCAGCGTCGTCGCGTTCAGGTCATACCCCAATAAGCGCAGCGACTCGCCCATCTGGTAGTCCAGGGTGTGCTGTGCCAAGCGCGCCTCGCCCGGCTGCGACTCAACCCACGCGCCGCCCTCGCGCATATAGGCCAGCACGAACGCCAGCGCCAATACGCCGCCTGCCATTAGCGCCCTTGTAGGAAAAGAAACTGCCACGCTTGTACTGGATTCCTCCTCTCCCCCCGGAGTGGCGGCTAGGGGGTGAGGTTTCCTCTGTCCCCACACCACACCAGCGAGCAGTACCAGCGCCGCCAACACGGTAACACCATTCCCCAGGTCACGCGCCGGGGTGCTGCCCAGCGTGAGGCGCACTTCATGCTCGCCCGCCGGGACGGGGAAGGTGATGAGGCCGTGCGGATTCGACGGCGTGATCGGCACAGGCTGCCCGTCTACCGTCGCCGCCCAGCCCTCCCAGGCGTAGGTCAGCACCTCTAGCGTGAAATCCTGCGCGGCATTCACCCGCCAGACATCGTGCTGCGGCCCATGATCGAGCAGATCGAGCGTCGTACCGGGCGGCAGCGCCTCCAGGTGCGCACGGTTGACCGGGTAGCCGTCGGCATAATCGGCCAGCAGGCGCGGCGTGGAATCCGGCTCGACCTGCACCGTGACGGGCAGATACTCGTTGGAGAAGGTTGTACCGCGCTGCAAGCCCTTCAACTCCTGCTCATGATAGGCTGCGACCGAGGTATCGACGCTGCTGTGCGCCCACTCGGTCACGTAAAGCAGCGGCGTTGCCAGCGCGATGATGCCGAATACCAGCGCTGCTCCCAGGACGAAGGCAACGCGCCGGGGGAGGCGCTCAATCCACAGCGCGTTCAGCCCAACCAGCACGGATAAAGCAAAAGCTGCTGGCCCCAGGAAGCGCCAGGGAAATTGCAGATAGGTCATCGGCCACAGGGTGCTCCAGACTGGCTCGGCAGCGGGCAGCATCAACACGACCGTGAGCAGTCCGGCCAGCGCGAAAAATACACCGTTCGCCAGTGCCTCATCACGAGTCAAACCCCTTCCCGTGAATGGTAGACGGTCTTGCTCCTCTTCATGAGGAGAGGGGGCAGGGGGGTGAGGTTTCCGCTGATACCACCACAGCACCCCTAACCCAATCACCCCTGCGAGCGCCAGCACCCACTGCGCCAGGCCGAGGTTCAACTGGTGGTCGAGTCCATTGAGTGACCCGGCATCCATGCGTGGCGAATGTGCCAGCAGGTCATCGAGCGGCACGAAGAAGCGGCGGTAATCCAGCTCGCTCACGCCCGCCCCACCCGTCAGGTTACCGAGCCGCACCGCACCACCCTCGCGCATCACGGGCAGCCAGAAATAGGCCGCCAGCGCCACGCCGACGATCAACGCGCCTAATTCCCACAGCACCGTTTGCAGGGATACACCAACACCACCGGATGTTCGTTTTGAAGCCCCCCCTCCAAGGGGAGAGGGGGTTTGGGGGTGAGGTTCTGAACGGCGCAGACCATTCACCGCCTGCCACAGCAGCCATCCGGCCAGAATCGCGGTCAACACCAGCGCCATCAGGTTGTGCGTGATGATCAACGCCGCGCCGCCCAACGCCGCCAGCGCGAACGCCAGCGCCCCGCCCCGGCGCAGCAGCCGCCCGTAGGCTGCCATGACCAGCGGGAACAGCGCGAAGGCCATCAGTTCCGGGTACGCGCCGCGCGAATACGGCTCGGTGTAGAGGATATATGGGCTGTAGGTATAGGCCAGCGCCGCAAGCACGCCGCCCAAGCGTCCAGAGAAGCCGCGCACAAACATATACATGCCTGCCGCGCCGCCCAGCATGGCGACGGCGATCAGGACGCGAAAACTGTCCAACGCACTCAGGCTGAAGACGCGCATCAACCCGGCGCTCAGGTAGTAGGTCAGGCTGGCGTAGTAGTGAAACACAGGTGAGCCATAGCCCGTGTAGAAGCTCTCGGCCCAGCGCGGGATCAGCACGCCATGCGTCCAGGCGCGCTCCATCTCCGCTGCGCGATAGACGTGATACAGTACATCGTCGCCGTTGGGCAGGCCAGCGCGGTAGAGCAGCGGCCACAGCGAGAAGGCGCATAAGGCCAGCGCCAGCAGCAGTCCGGTGTCGGGTTTATATTTCATGGCGGCGATTGTAGCAAAAACGCTCCGCCGCATATAGGCGCTTGCACATCGGACGTTGATCAGTCAGGATTAGAGCAGGTTCAAGATATATCAGTGTTGGAAGGAAGTGTCATGCCTGTAGTCGGTGAGAAAGCGCCCGATTTCGAACTGCTCAACCAGGACGGCAAGCGCGTCCGGCTGAGCGATTATCGCGGCAAAAAGCTAATCTTGTTCGCGTTTCCACAGGCCTTCACCCTGGGTTGTAACAATCAGGCCTGCGGCTTCCGTGACAATCTGCCGCAGATCAGCGCGCGCAATGCCGTCGTGCTAGGTGTCAGCCCGGACAAGCCTGAAACGCTCAATCGCTGGAAAGCCGAGAAGGGACTGCAATACGACCTGCTCTCCGACCCTGACCATGCCGTGCTGGACTCGTGGAATGCGTGGGGCAAGTCGCTGCTGGGCATCATCAATATCCCGCGCACCAACCGTTCATTCTGGGTGCTGGATGAGCATGGCGTGGTGCTGGACGCGCAGTTGGGCGTCAGCCCCGGCGAGAGCGTGACGCGGGCACTCAAGGCCGTTGGCGGCTAAGACGACGATCACCCAACGCTGTCTTGCAGCAGCGCGCCAAAGCAACGATAATCGTGCGCCGTTGACCATGAGAGAGATTATGCCCACACGACTCCTCGCTTTACTGCTGCTCGTCCTGTTCGCCGCCTTCGTCACGCTGCCGCTGGTCTCCGCACAGGAGGCCACGCCCGACCCGGTGATGCCGACGCCTGGCCTGGTCGCGTCGCCGACTCCGATTCCGCGCCCACTGCCGCTTAACACGCTGACAGCAGAACGCGCGACACTCGAATTCTTCTTCACCGAACTGGAACAGGGACAAACCGGGCTGCTGCACGTCTCCGGCGCGGGGATGGCCGGGGCGCGCGCGCGTTTCGTGAACAACCTGATCGACTTCTTCCCGATGCCCGACGGATTCTATGGGTTGCTGGCCGTCAACATGGAGCAGAGTCCGCGCACGTATGATCTGGACATCTTCGTGTGGTACGACGATGGCACGCGCCAGACGATCAACACCCAGTTCGAGGTGATCACGGGCGGCTTCATCAAGCAGGATGTGACGCTTGCCCCGGACAAAGCCTACCTGATCGACCCGGAAGTCGAACGCGATGAACTGGCGCGCCTGGAGAGCGTCTTCAGCACAATCACGCTGGAACGACTGTGGGACAGTGAGGGCTTCCAACTGCCCATCCCCGGCGGCGAGCTGACTTCGCCCTTCGGCGCGTTCCGCACCTTCAACCAGAGCTTTCAGACGCGGCACACGGGTTGGGACATCCGCGCCACGCTTGGTCAGCCGATCATGGCGAGCGCCAAGGGCACGGTGGCCTTCGCCGGTTTCATGGAGATTCGCGGCAATCTGGTGGTGATCGACCACGGCTACGGCGTCTTCACGACCTATGCGCATCTGGGGCAGGTGCATGTAACGCGCGGACAAAGTGTGAACGAGGGGCAGGTGCTCGGCACAGTCGGCAATACCGGGCGCACCAGCGGCCCACACTTCCATTGGGAGGTGGCGGTCAACGGTGGCTTCGTCGATGCCAATCAATTCATGCTGATGTGGAAGCCGGTGTAGGCCGTCTCATAATTCTGCTGTGTCCAGGATGATGGTCACCGGGCCGTCGTTCTGGATGCCCACCAGCATCATCGCGCCGAACACTCCCTGCTCGACGCGCACCACCCCTTCTGCCCGCAGCCGCTCCGCGAGATAGTCGATCAGCGGGGAAGCCACCTCCGGGCGTGCCGCGTCGGTGAAGCTGGGGCGGCGGCCTTTGCGCGCGTCAGCGTACAGCGTGAACTGCGAGACGAGCAGCACACCCGCGCCCACGTCCAGCAGCGAACGGTTCATCTTACCCTCGTCATCGTCGAAGACGCGCAGTTGGGCGATCTTGCGCGCCAGCAGGTCGGCCTGCGCGCGTGTATCGCTGTGCGTGACGCCGACCAGCGCGACGAAACCCTGCTCGATCGCGCCGACCACGCGCCCCTCTACCGTGACACTGCCTCGCCGCACCCGCTGCAAAACCGCGCGCATGATTACAGCACGTCCCGCGCTGGCGGCTCGTAGCGCACGTCGTCCACCGCGCGGATGCTGGCAAGGTGTTCGCGCCAATGGAACAGGAAGAACTCCTGCACGGCCTGCTCGACGGTCAGATACTGCTCAATGACCGGGTGATAGACCAGTTTGCTGAACTGCTCAACGGGCAGCTTCTCGACGAAACTGATCAGCGCTGTCTCTTTGGTCTGTATGCCCTTGACCGTCGTCTCGATCACCCGCTGCCGGAAGACACGTCCCATGAAATCGTTGAAGCGGTTGACCAGCCCGGCAGACCCCGGCAGCCGCACGCCGATCAGCGCGAGCTGCATCATCCATAATGTCACGCTGTCCATCAGTTGCAGGTGACCGAGCATGGCCGCCAGCGAGATGCCGTGATAGCGCGGCTCATACCACTTGTCCTTTGGCACGATCTCCAGCATCCGCAGCACGTCGCGGCGCACCTGGCGGATGTCTTCGATCAGGGCGCGGCGGTCGTCGTCACTGTCCAGATAGCGATACTCACGTTTGGGGGGACTGCTCATGTCGTTTATTCCTGTCGGCTTCGATCGCGCCAATTGTAATCAATCCGGTGCGCGGCGGCGAATGGCGCGGATGCCGAGAGGCTGGCAGAGTGCCCACAATATACACTTGAAGACACCCGTTTTCCCCTGCTTCACGGCGCGTGGAGCAGGGGGCGCGAGGTCTTGGGCGTGCCACAGTTGTTCGCGCGGTGGCCAATCGACCTACGCAGGCACGTACTGCGGAATCTCGTCCGCGCTGTAGTAGACCGGAATGCCGCGCTCCTGTGCCAGGCGCACATCGTTATCCGCGCCTGTGGATGTACCTGGGAGTCGCAGCACGGCATCGCAGCGTTCGATCAGGCGCCCGGCGGTGGGGTGGAAGATCTGATCATAGAGCGCGTCGCCAACCGTCCCGCCGCCCGCCGCGTACCACACGGGCAGCGCCACCCACTCGCCAATCATCGGCACATGCCCGGCCTGGAAGATCGGCCAGGATGCCTGTTCCAGCGCGCGCAGGTTGTCGGCCATTTTTTGCGGGTCATCACCCGTGCCGCTGCGGTAGGGGCCAGCAATCAGAATCATCATGCGTTGGGCGACTGTCGCCATGAGTTTTTGCCTCCTGATGAGTACAATCAATTGTTGAGCGTTGCACGAAAATTCACGATAATTCGTGAAGTTCCGCGATTGCTACAGTGTATCAGCATAATTCGTGCAATGTCAAGATAATTCGTGCAACTTCAGGAGGTGCAGATGCTCACCAGCCAGCGCAAGCAATACATCCTGACCGTGCTGCGCCGCGACGGTCAGGTGGTCGCCAAGCAGATCAGCCAGGAACTCGGCCTTTCGGAGGACACGATTCGCCGCGATCTGCGCGAACTGGCGCAAGAGGGCTTGTTACAGCGCGTACACGGCGGCGCGCTGCCTGCCTCGCCCGCCGTCGCCGACTTCGCCGGGCGCGAGGCCATCCTGAGCGACTCGAAAGCCACCATTGGGCGGGCTGCCGCGCAGATGATCAAGGATGGGCAGGTAGTGATGGTCGATGGGGGCACGACGGCGCAGCAGTTGGCACGCCAGCTCCCGCCGGGGCTGCGGGCGACAATTGTGACGCACAGCGCGTTGATCGCGGTCGAACTGGTCGTGCACCCGCTGGTCGAGGTGATCCTCATCGGTGGGCGGCTGTTCAAGCACTCGATTGTCTCAGTGGGGGCGGTGGCGCTGGAGGCGATCAGCCACATTCGCGCCGATCTGTTCTTCATGGGCGTGACAGGTGTGCATCCCGAAGCGGGACTGAGCACGGGCGACCTGGAAGAAGCTTATATCAAGCGCGCGCTGTGCCAGCAGGCGGCTGAAACTTTCGTGCTGGCTTCGGAGGAAAAGCTCGGCGCGGCGTCGCAGTACGTGATCGCCGGGCTGAGCGAAGTCAGTGGCCTGATCGTCGAGCGTTCGGTGGAGGAGGAACGGCTGCTGCCGTACCAGGAAGCCGGGCTGAGCATCATCCGGGCATGAAAAAGGGGCGCTCTGCGCGGCGCCCCCTCAATAGACGAACGATAGAATGGTCGGACTACGTGGGGTTATCGCTTCTGATCGTGATTGTGTAACAGCCCGAAACCCCATTTGTCGGCCAGAGTACTACATGATAGCCGCTTCCGGCTGGGCGTGGTGCATACCACCTGTTGTACCAGGCAATCGGTAGGCTGGGACTGCCTGATGTAACCGATATGTCAAACCATATGTTACGTCCCACATTCCGCGTCTCGAAGTAGAATGCATTGTAGTCCGACGCAGATGTGCAGACGTTCACAGGCTGGTTCCAATACAAGCGCGCATCTACCGGGATCAGATCTTCCTGACTGCCTCGAATAGTTAAGGCATAGCATCCCGATGTACCGTTCAGAGGAGCAACCGTGACGATGTAGTTCTGCCCAATCGGGTAGGTGCCGTGATAGGAACTCAGGTCAACCTGCAAATTGCCCGATGTAATAGCCACCTCGAACCAGATATTGGTATTGCCGAGAAGAATATTGAAATCCCACTGGTCATAGGCGCTGGGCGAAATACAGCCCGCCATCGTGCGCTGCCAGAACAAACGCCCTCGATAGGTAACGGTAGCTGTTTGTATACGGAAGCTCCAGGTCAGACTCCACAATCCTGAACCGCCATCGCTGTTGATGGCTCGAACACGCCAGTAATACAGTCCGTCGGTGAGCAGATTCGTTGTGTACGAAGTCCCAAGCCCACCGAACGAAATCACGGGGCTGCTGAAGTCGAAGTTGTCATCCACCTGAAGTTGATAAGTCAGGGCGCTGGCATATGTGACAGGTGACCACCCCAGATAGGGTGTGTTATCGCTGGTCGTACTCCCATTCACAGGCGTGAGGAGCAGTGGGGCAGCAGGTTGCACAAAGTTGACACGGAAGGAGCGATAGCTGCTCCATGCCCCCTCAACGCCCAGGGCATTCACGGTCTTCACGCGCCAATAATAGGTGGCATTTGCCAGGACATTTGCTATCCGGTGAGAAGTACCTATTATCCCTTGAGTGCTGTAGATGATGGTCGTGGGTGTAAAGGTTGCACTGGACGCCACCTCGAGTTTGTAGCTGACCGCGCCATAAGGATAGCTGACGGGCAACCATACGAGAAGCGGACTAGGATTGTTAACGACTGCGCCATTCACCGGGCTGCTCAGCAGTGGCGCAGGCGGTATCGCGGGTGTGACAGTGAATTGGCGATACACAGGTGACACAGTCGGGAAATTGCCGACCAGGACGCGCCAATAGTACACACCATGCCCCAACGCATTAGCAGCAGGCAGCACATGGCTACTCGTCAGAAGGTTTGCGGATGCGTAGACCATCTGGTTAAAGCTGGTATCGCGCGCAATTTGCAGGGTATAGCCTGTTGCGCCTGTAACTGCTGCCCAGGTAAAAGTCGGGCGGCTGGTAGTTATTGTGACGAATCGCGCTGAATCAACAGGGCTGACCTGA
>JAEUQX010000549.1 GCA_016788625.1 Anaerolineae bacterium | reverse complement strand
CAGGCGGCGTTTGTTGGTGTCGCCCAGGATGCCGATGAACGGGTCGAGCAGCGTGCCGATGATGCGTGGCAGGGTTTGCAGCAGCCCGATCTGCACATAATTGAGCAGCAGGTCATCGCGGATGAGCGGCCAGGCGGCTTCACCCGCGCCATAAACCAGTTCGTCAAGCAATTCAATCGCCAGCAGGATCAGCACAAAGTGGGTTAGTCGTCGTCGTAGGGCAGTCTTCATCATGTCCTCCAGGTAGGTAAACACAAAAAGGCGACCCGCAGCACGGCGGTTCGCCAGAATACACAGATGAAATTCTCGGTCAGATCAAGTTAACGTGGGGGTGATAACATCTTGTTTCTCCCTGATTTACGTATAATGTAGCATGAGATGTGAATGCGCGAAAAGACGAGAAAAAATCTCAGTGTAATTGCATATGGGCAATTCCCGTTTTCAATACTCTTTGTGTCTTATCAGTACGTGATATGATATCGGCCATCATATCTCTCAGTGACATTGTTCCAAAAGTGATGGATATCGTATCACTATTTGGGTGCTGTCGGATTAGCTCGGCTATCAATTTGATGTAAGTGATTTCTTCAGAGATTGCACGAGCCATGATTACAAAGAATGCTTCCTGTGATGTGCCCGACCAATTGGATAAATCGTCAGGGTTAAAGAACTCTTCAAATCTGTTACTCTTATCAGAATCTTGGCTCATGTCAGTGTATCCTGCTGACTAAATCGTTGAGACACTCAGTTTATCACTCATGTTCAATAGCTCTTACATAGAGTATCGGGTTTAGGGCTAGATACAAAAAGCGTCGTCGTTGACTATTTCGTGGATAGTTTTGTCTGGTTGGAGGTTCTGCATCGTGATCCCATTCACCAATCCGTCGAGTTGGCCGCAGGAAGTTATTCCGCTATTCGAGCGCGCCATTACCTGCGAATACGCCTCACTGACCGAGAAGGGCAGCCCGATCACGTTTCCGCTCACGCCTTATGTGGGTGAGGATGGCCGCACGCTCGATGTTTCGACGGGTTTGACCTACCCGGCCAAAGCTGAGCGCGCCCGCCGCAATCCCAAAGTGACGCTGCTCTACTCCGACCCGGTTGGCTCCGGCCTGCCGAACGCGCCGACCGTGCTGGTGTATGGCCTGGCGACGGTGCGCGACGCCGATTTGCAGGCCAATATCGACCGCTACATTCGTCTCTCCTTCGCCAAGCTGCCGGATACCTACAAGGCCATGCCGGGGTTCCTGCTGCGTCGCATGAACTGGTACTTCGCGCGCATCTGGGTGCAGGTTACGCCCATCAGGATGCTGTGGTGGCCGGGTGGGGATCTCGATCAGCCGCCGCAGCGCTGGGACGCGCCTGCCGGGACGACCGCGCCGCCTTCTGACCCAGCGCCGCAGGGCAAGAGCCTGGGTAACTGGACAACTCCCCCCGGCGAGTGGCGACCCGGCGCGGAATATGCCGCGCAAAACCTGGGTGCGCCCGTGCTGACGGTCGTCGATGCCGATGGCTGGCCTCTGGTGCTGCGAACCAAGCGGGCAGTTCTGGAATCGGGTGGTTTCCGCCTGACGCTTGGCGCGGGGCTGCCGCAGATCAGTGGGGGCAGCGCCTGTCTGACCTTCCACACGCACCCGGAGCAGTTCACTGGGCAGGAGAACATGGCGTTTACAGGTGAGGCGCAGGTGCAGGATGGCAGCGTGTTTTTCAAAGTTGGGCGGCGCATTGGCGACTGGAGTTTGAAAGGTTCTACGCTGCGGGCATCGTTCTCATTTCTCTCGAAGGCGCTCGTACTGCGGCCGCGCCTGACTGCCGAGGCGGCGCGCAGGGGACAACCTGTGCCAAAGGTCAAACTGCCGTGAGTTCACCTATCTGCGGGTAATCCCTTGCCTCCGGCAGGTGCAAACTCGGTGCGGTCGCTCATCCCGGCAATCAGTGGGCGGGCGACCGCGATCAACGAGCGGATAGCCTCATGCGTGAGTGATGCCTGATGGTCGGCCTGGCTGCGCCACACCTCTGTCACCCAAATGCCTTCAGGATCGTCAGTCGCGCGGCTGACCACGTACAGGTAGCAGGTTTCCAGATCGTTAAGCAGCCGAGCGGCCTCAAGCAAATGCGCCAACAAAGACTCGCGCTGCCCATCCTGCGCCCGAATCTTGCCCATCAGTCCGTACATCAAACAGCTCCTATCCACATGCTCCGCTGAATTCCGCCCAGTCTAATCCAGTCACGGCGCCCGCGCCCGCGACGCGCAGCACACCATCCGCGCCCAGCGCCCGCCACAGCCCGCTGGCGGCATCGGCATAGACACGCGCCGTCGCACACAACGCCCCGCTGTCCGCCTGCACGACGATCAGATCACCTCCGTCGGTGCTGAGCAGCAGTCCATTGCCGTAGCGCGCAAGCTGTGCCGCGCCGTTCACGCCGGGGAGGTCAAGCTGCCAGCGCGGTGTTCCAGCCGCATCGACCGCCCGCAGCGCGCCGCCTGACCACAGATAGTAGCCGCTCTCGCTTTCGATAGCAGCGCTCTCCTCGCCGCCCGGTGGCACGTTCTCCAGTGCCAACGCCCACACGCCGTTCGTGTCAATACGCCACAGGCCGCCCTCTGTGTAGGCCAGCAGCCCGCCGTCAGCCGCCGTCGATAGCGATACCCCGGCACTCAGATTGGCGCTGTCCAGCAGACGTCCGTCCGGCGCGATGCTCAGCAGTTGGGTCGCGTTCGCCGCGCCGATCAAACCCGCACTCGCCCGAATGGTTGCCGACCCTGGCACGCCCTCTAACCGCCATGCCGGCGTTCGTCGGTCTGCGCCGAAGGCCAGCAGCGCATCGCCCGGCGCACGCAGCACCAGCAGATCACCAACAGTCAGCGCCGCGCCCGTAACCGCTGTGCCCGTCTCCCAGCTTTCGCCCAGCGTGCCATCCGGATTGACGCGCTGCATTCTGCCATCGGCATAAGTCAGCAGCGGTGCGCCCTGCCAGGCCGTCACAGCTACTGCCGCGCGTTCCAGGTTCAACCGCCACAATACACGGCCATCTGGCGTGGCGTAGCGCAGCCGCGAGGCATCGAGCATCAGCAGACTGCCGTCGTCCAGCACCAATGGCGGCGCGCTGAACACGGCGTCGTCGGCTAATTCGACGTGCCAGCGGTGCGCGGGCAGCAGCCAGGTTTGCCAGTTGGCGATGAAGCGTGAGGGGCTGCGCCATCCGCGCACGGTTGGTTCATCCCAGGAGTAACCTGGCCCTGGCACATCAGGCTGATTGATACGAATCTCAAAATGCAGGTGTGGGGCAGGGCGGATGTCGCCCACCGCACCGACCACGTCGCCCTGCTGCACGCAGCCGTAGCGCGGCGGAAAGCGGTATTCGTTGATCTCTTCCATATGGCCGTATTGGCTGTAGGCCACGCTGCCATCGGGGAAGGTGTGCTCGATGATCACCACGCCGCCGTCGCGCCCCCAGCCGTTCGGCGCGGAATACGTCACGCGTCCAGCAGCTACCGCGCGCACGGGTTGTCCATAGGTCACACCGCGCCCGCCGAAATAGTCTTCACCTGTGTGATAGCGCCCCTGATGACGCGGGCTGGGCACGTTGTAATCCTGGGCGAGCTGGAACTGTGCCAGATCGACCGGGTAGCTGATGCCCGCCACGACGCCGCATTGATCCTGCGCGCGCGCCGCCAGCCCGCCGAGCAGCAGCACTGTGCTGAAAGTCGCGCAGATTGCTTTCATCACCCTGTTTCTGTGCTGCCGCATATGTGTCATTTCCATGCCTCGTTCGTCAAGTTGTTGCCCTCATGCAGCGCGGTTCTCGTGCTACAATGCATAATAGCACCACATCAGATAAGGAGAAACCGCATGTTCGACTCAATTGAGCGGAGTTGGCGTCTCGTCAAAGCCAGCTACAATGTCCTTCAGTCTGACCGTGAATTGTTGGTCTATCCTGTTGTGTCGTTCATCGGCAGCATCCTGGTCGTGATCACCTTTTTCCTGCCGATGTTAGTCGCCGGGTTGTTCGATGGCCTGACGCGCGGCGACAGCCTTGGCATTGCCAGCATCGTCATCATGTTCCTGTTCTATCTGGTGATGTACACGGTTGTGATCTTCTCCAACACGGCGCTGGTCGGCGGCGCGATGATCCGGCTGAACGGTGGCGACCCGACCTTGGCTGACGGCTTCAAGATCGCCCGTGATCGTTTCCCCAAGATTGTTGGCTATGCGCTGGTCTCCGCGACGGTCGGCATGATTCTGCGCGCCGTTTCCGAGCGCGGTGGGCTGGTCGGCCAGATCATCATTGGCATCATCGGCTTTGTGTGGAGCATCGCCACCTTCCTGGTCGTGCCCGTGCTGGTGGTCGAGGACATCGGCCCAATTGATGCCGTCAAGCGCAGCGCCGAACTGCTCAAACGTACCTGGGGCGAGCAGATCACCGCGAACTTCGGTTTTAGTGCGGTTTTCGGGTTGATCAGCTTTGGCATCATCATGCTAGGCATTGTCCTGATGGCTTTCTTTGGCAGCCTGCAAGCGACTGCATTGGTCTTGTTGGCAGGTCTGGGCATGGTGCTGGCGCTGATCGCTGTCGGCCTGCTGAGTTCAACATTGAGCGGCATCTATCAAGCGGCACTGTACCGCTATGCCACCGAGGGCGTTGTGCCGGAAGGCTTTTCTGACGACATGATTCAGGGTGCGTTCAAAGAGAAACGCAAACGTGGTTTGTTCTAACCCCT
>JAEUQX010000546.1 GCA_016788625.1 Anaerolineae bacterium | reverse complement strand
GGTTAATGCAAGCAAGGTGAGAGGGCGGTGTGTCTTCTCACCGGGAAAGGTTTGAGGCATGGCAGCCCAGTTCAAATCGAATGTCCGCCTGCGCGAGGAAAAGGGCTTCGGCAGCATCTCGATGAAACGCCTGATCTTCTGCGGCGTGGGCGCAGTGCTGATTTTCATGCTGCTGCGCCTGACCCCGCTGGCCGGACTGTCGCTCCCGGCGCTGGTCGCGGTTTTCGCCGGGCTGCTGCTCCTGTCGGGCGCGCGTGGAGGGCTGCCGCTGTGGCAGCGGGTGCTGCTGGGCTGGCGCGGGGGGATTGTGCTGCGAGCCGCCAAACGCCCCGACGGACTGGGCGCACAGTTGGCGCAGGCCTTGAGCCTGAACCCGGCGGCTGCCCATGTGCGCGGGGAACGCCTGTTTGCCGCTTCGATGCAGGCCGTCAATGATCCGGGGGAATGGATACTGTTTACCAGCCTCGACGAGTTAGAAAGCGCGGGTGGGCTGCGGTTGGTGGAATGGGAGGGAGGACGCGATGGTGGCACGGCTGCGGCGCGGTGAACACCTCGTCCCGCGCACCATCCTGATTGAACCCTTCGACATCGTGCTGCATGGCACACCGGAAGGGTTGCAGGCGCTGCAAAATCGCTTCAGCCTGTGGCTGCGCGGCTTGCAAGGACCCGCCCGGTTTGTCACCTGGCAACTGCCCGCTGATCTCTCACCGCGCATCGAAACGGTGAAAGCGCAGGCACAAACAGCTGTCGAGCCGAGACGGGCAGCGCTGCTCATGGAATACCGCCGCCACTACGAACTGCTGCAGCAGGAGGCGGATTATCAGCGCGCCATCTGTGGGCTGGCGGTCTGGCTGGATGCCAACGAGAGCGGGCGGACGCTGGCGCGGTCGGTGTCTGGCTCATTCGACACCACCGCCGTTGAAGCGCCCTGGCCGGCGCTGTTCCAGGGTGACTATGAACTGTGTGAACCGGGCGGCGGCTATCGCGGCTGGCATCTCGCGCCGACGGGTCGTCCCGGCGGACGGTCGTATTTCGCCTTTCTCTCCAGCTACCAGTTCCAGCCGACGGTCTGGGATTTTGGTCGTCCGCTGGCACAGCTTTTGCGAACCGATTTCCCGCTGGCGCTGTGCGTGGACATCCCCAAAACCTGGGATCGTAACGATGCCATCAATGAGATTGAGAGCGTCGTGCAGGCGTATTTGGTGCATCTGGCGACCACGCGCGGCGAGGACAGCCGCTCGGTCAAGAAGGTGATCGACTGCCGTCAGGCGCTCGAAGAACTCAACCTGGGGGATGCCCTGCACGATGTGCAGATGGCGATCGCGGTGGCTGCTCCGGATCGCAAGACGCTCAAGAAGCGCGTGGATGAGGTCGTTCACCTCGTCAAGCCGTGGTTTCTGCTGCGGGCGGAGATTGGCGAGGCACAGTCCGAAGCAGCGAAGTTCTTTACGACTGAGGTGTCCAAAGACATTCTCATTCCGCATACAACCTGGCCTTTGGTCTCGCGGGAACTGGCGCTGCTGTTCGCGCCGCTGGGCTATCGCAAGCTGGCAGGGCTGGAAGGGACGCTGCGGGGGGAAGCGGCAGGCGGGCGCTATCCCGTTTTCCACAACTCCTGGCGTGACCGGCGGGCGACACATGAAGTGTGGGTTGGCGTGAGCGGGTATGGCAAGACGTTCGCGCTCAACTGCCTGCTGACTCGCCAGTTCGCCGAGGAAGGCGTGCCGTTCACGCTCCTCGAACCGATGGGACACGGGCGGCACGTCGCCGAAGCCTTCGGATTGCCCTGGTACGTGATGAGTGCCCAGCACACCTGCCTCAATCCGCAGGACGTGATGTTTCCGACATTGGTCGAGCAGAAGGCGCATACCATTCGTCTCTACGAAACCCTGCTCGGACGGCAGCTTTCCGGCGCGCAGAAGGCAAACCAGGAACGGGCACTGCTGGGCGAGGCGCTGGAAATGCTCTACAGCGGCTTTGGCAGCCTGATGGCGGTCACGCCCGACATCGCTCCGCTGACGGAAACGGTTTGTGATGTCCTGGGCGGGTTGGGCGACAAGCCGCACATCCAACAGATCGCCCGCGACCTGGCCGACGAAATCGCGGGGTTATGTACGGGCAAAGGACCGTGGGCGGGCTTTGTCAACGGGCCGACCAACCTCGACCTCTCGTCGCGCTTCAAGGCCCAGCCGCAGGTCTTCTCCTTCCATGAGATGGAACAGGATCCGATCATGCTGGCGATTGCCTACACCCAGGTCTTGAGCGCCATCCGCCGCGACAGCCTCTCTGACGAGCAGCCGCGCATCATCGCTGTCGATGAGGTCTACCGCCTGATGCGCCATCCGTCGCTGCTCGACTTCCTGATTGAAGCGGCTAAGACCTTCCGCACCCGCCGAAAAAAGCTGGTGGTGATTGATCAACAAATGAGCGTGTTCCTCGAACAGAAAGCGCGGCTGGTGTTCGAGAACTGCCCGATCCGTGTGATCTTCAACCAGCGGCAGGGGCTGAATGTCTTTCACGAGGACGCGGCATTTCAACACTTCAACGCCCAGCACCGCGAGATCATCGCCAACCTGCCTCGTTTTCACTTCCTGCTCGACGTACAGGAAGAGGGCATCTGGTATCTCTACAACCGACCTTCCGAAGGCGAATTCCGCCGTTTTCGGATGACCTGAAACAGCAAAGGAGCTTTTCCATGAGCGAGATTTCCCCAGTTCACAACGAATTGGACGACCAGAGTACGATTTACTACTTTGCCAGCGGCATCAATCCCGGCGAGGGGCCGCTGGTCGAACTCACCAAGTCCTGGCCCCAAGGACAGCAAACGCTGATCGTCGGGCGCTACGACCAGTTCCAGGAGGCGCTGGATGCCGAGATGGAGCTGGTCGATCTGAAGGAAAATCAGGGCTTACAAGTCGCCATGCGTGAGGCAGAACGCCGCGCGGTGGCCGCCGGGGAACTCGACCCGTCGCGCCCCGATGGGCGGCTGTTCACCGAAGGCCCGCCCGATCCGTTTACGACCCTGCGTGAGCAGGAACTTCAGGGCTTGACCTACACCTACGATATTGTCGCGCAGCCGCAGGGGACGGTGGAACTGCAAAGCATCAAAACCTGGGAAGTCGAAGGCGAACGCGGGCTGCAATCCATCGCCCTCGGCGAGTATGACCGTTCCAGCGATGCCCGTGCTGAACAGGAGATGCTCCAGACGCTGGGCAAAGAACAAGGATTGGAGGCCGAGATGCGCGAGGTCGAACGCATCGCTGTCGAAAACGGTGTCCTCGACGACCAGCGCGCCGATCCGCGCCTGTTTACCGCAGGACCGCCCGATCCGTTCCAGACCGAACGCCAGGAAGCACTGGAAGCCAATATGGGTTACTACTTCCGCGCGGGGCCCGCCCTCGACCAGGGCGAAACCGTTGAGGCCTACAGTCTCAATCTGGTCAGCGTCGAACGTGAGGGTACAGACTATCGTTTCTCGCAGGTCGAATACCTGCGCGTCGAGGTGCAGGATGCCGGGTATGTAGACGACGCGGCGGGCAAATTCAACCACCTGATGGGCGATCACGGCGTCGGCTCGGCGGTGTCAGCGGCCAATACCTGGGCACGCGAGCATGGTTCTCAGCCCGCGCTGGAATGGCAGGAGGTGGAGTCCGCGCAGCTGGACCGTCAGCATCAGCTGACGACGCCCACGGTGGAGATGGATACGCAGCCGCTGCCCGCTGCGGCTCGTGACGAAGTGGAGTTGTGACGATGGCGCGCCGCAATACAACCCCCCTTAGCCCCTGGCAGGAACTCGAAGAGCAGGCCTATCACGCCTACCGCGAGTGGCCGCTGTTCCTCAAGCTGCGCCTGCGGCAGCTGCGCCAGCATCTCCCTGCCTCCGCCTTCGCTTCGCGGCGCACAGTAACGGCTCCCCAGCCTGCATCAAGCCCTGACACAGTGGCGGAAGACATTGCCCTGCTCAAAGAATATGGGCTGTTCGTGCCGGAGCGCATCGCCGATGGCTAAGAAGCTGCTGATCGTCGAGAGTCCAGCGAAGGTCAAGACCATCCGCGGCTTCCTGGGCGAGGCGTTCATCGTCGCCGCCTCGTTGGGTCACATCCGCGATTTACCCGAACGTGAATTGGGGATTGAACCGGACAGCTTTCGCCCGCACTACGCAGTGCTATCCGGCAAAAGCGAGGTCGTCAGGCGGCTCAAGGGACTGGTGAAGGGGGCGGCTGCGCTGTATCTCGCCACCGACCCGGATCGGGAAGGCGAAGCGATTGCCTGGCATCTGGTCGAAGTCCTCAAGCCGCGCTGCCCGGTCTATCGCGTCACCTTCAACACCATCACTGAAGCGGCAGTCAAAGCGGCACTCCAGTCACCGCGACGGATTGATAGGGCGTTGGTCAACGCGCAGCAGGCACGCCGCATCGTGGATCGGCTGGTGGGGTACGAGATTTCGCCGCTCTTGTGGGGACGTTTCGATGGCGAGAACCTGTCTGCTGGGCGGGTGCAGACCGTTGGGCTGCGATTGGTGGTCGAACGCGAACAGGAGATTCAAGCGTTTCAACCAGAGGCGTATTGGACCCTGGATGCGGACTTTGAGGCGCGGGAGGGAACATTTACGGCCCGACTGGTAAGCTGGCACGGCGCGGACATCGCGCTCAAGGACGAAGGAACAACACGGGCGATCATGACGGCGCTGGGCGCTGCCCATTTTTCCGTGCAGTCCATCGCCCATCAGGAGAAAGCGCGTCATCCGCTGCCGCCCTTTACCACCAGCACCTTGCAGCAGGCCGCCTCGAGCCTGTTGGGGTTCTCGCCCGAAAAAACCATGCAGCTCGCCCAGGAACTTTACGAGGGGGTTGATTTGAGTGGCAGGCATCTCGGTCTGATCACCTACCTGCGAACCGATGCGGTGCAAGTTGCGCAGGAGGCGCAAAGCGCAGCCGTGAACTTCATCCGCGCGGCTTTTGGCGATGCTTATCTGCCGCCCAAGCTGCCCAGCTATAAAGCGAAGCAGTCCGCGCAGGAGGCGCATGAAGCCATTCGCCCGACCGAGGTCACGCGCGTACCGGATGAGGTGAAAGGGGCATTGTCGGATGACCTTCATGCGCTGTATGCCCTGATCTGGAGCCGCTTCGTCGCCAGTCAGATGGCGGCAGCGACGTTTGCCGAAGCGCTTGTGATTGTCGAGTCCGATGACGGCGCAGCCTTATTCCGCGCCAAAGGACGAACGCCCCTCTTTGACGGATTCTTGCGGGTCTATGCCCATGAGGAGGTAAAGGCTGATACGGGTGACAGCCCTGAAGAAAGCCCGCTGCCCGAACTGCGACAGGACGAAGGCTTGCTGCTCACAGGTTGGAGTCCGGTGGAACGCTTTACTCGCGCGCCGGGCCGCTACACGGAAGCATCGCTCATTCAGGCGTTAGAAAAACAGAGCATCGGGCGACCCTCAACCTATGCCAGCACCCTCGCTACGCTCAAAGCGCGCGGCTATGTCGAGGTGGGCAAAGGGCGCAAACTGCTGCCGACAGCGCAAGGCGCGGTGATCTGTGAGTTCTTGACCACTCAGTTTATCGACATCTTCGCCTATGACTTCACCGCGCGGCTCGAAAATGACCTTGATGCGATTGCCGAAGGTCGAGCCGATTGGGTGGCGGTGCTGCGCCGCTTCTGGCAGACCCTTCAGCCACAACTTCAGACCTTTGAGGTGACTGCCTCAACGTCTCCAATGCAGCCGTTGGTGGTAGGCGAAGTCTGCCCTAAATGTGGTCAACCACTGAGGCAGCGCACAGGCAAAAACGGCTCATTTCTCGGCTGCTCAGGCTATCCTGACTGCCGCTACACCCATCCACTTGATGCTGTGAAGCCCAACCGTCGTTCATCACCGAAACGGAGGAAAACTGGATGACTGAGACGAGGAACACGATTTTACCCGACCTGGGTGGACGCAGTGAAAATTACTGTTTTCGCGCAGGCCGTGCGCTGGATCCACCCCACATCACTGACACTGCGCCTGATACCTACAGCCTGGATGTCGTGCGCTATCACGAAAATGCCGATGGTTCCCTGCGCTTTGAACATCTCGAACTCATGCGGATGCAAGGGGAAGATGGTCACGTCTACATGGAGGATGCTACCGAAAAATTCAATCGGATGCTGGCCGAGGTGGGACCGGAACCCACCGAACGCGCTGCCAAAACCTGGGGACGATTACATGGCGCGCATATCCAGGATTGGCG
>JAEUQX010000443.1 GCA_016788625.1 Anaerolineae bacterium | reverse complement strand
CATCATCTTCGTGCTGCGTGTGGCTTCCGGCCTGCTGCTGCTGTGCCTGCTCGGTGTGATCCTGGTACATCTATGGCGCGATTATCAGCGCGTAGCATCCCAGATCGAGGCGCACCGGCGCACCTATGGCAGCCTGGTTGCGATGCGCGAGGTGGATGGTCAGTTCCTGAAAACCGGTGAGATACACCCGCTGCTGCCGATAACCAGCCTGGGGCGCTCACCAACGAACAGCGTCAAAATAGATGACAGCTTCGCCAGCAGCGAACATGCTGTGGTCATCCTGCGTAGCGGCCAGTGGTGGCTAGAGGACCGCCAGAGTCGCAATGGAACGCTGCTCAACGACATTCCGGTCACGCAGCCGATGGTGATCACACATGGCGACATCATTGGCATTGGCAACCTCAAGCTGCGGCTTGAGATTGAAGCATAAATTTTACGGGCATCATCGACAACATCAGGGGGCGATATGGTAGAAGAGGTCAGAATTGCAGTGATCGGTGGTTCCGGGCTGTACAAGATGCAGGAACTGACCGACAAGGTGGCATATGTAATCCCAACACCCTATGGGCAGCCAAGCGGCGAGATTATCGTCGGCACGCTGCGTGGGAAACGAGTAGCTTTCCTGCCACGCCACGGAATGGGTCATATCTATACCCCAACGACCGTACCCTATCAGGCTAATATTTATGCCCTCAAGCTGATCGGCGTGCGCTTCATCATTGGCGTGAATGCCTGTGGGTCACTGCGCGAGGACTATGCGCCAGGGCACATCGTCATCCCCGATCAACTATTTGACTACACGAACAGCCGCGCCCGAACATTTTTCGACGAGGGGCTGGTAGGCCATGTAGGAGTCGCGGATCCGCTGTGCCCGGAATTGTGCGATGTATTGTACCGCGCCGTGCTCAAGGTCGGCGGCACAGTTCACAAGGGTGGAACATTCCTGATCGAAGAAGGCCCACGCTTCGCCACGCGCGCGGAGAGTAACATCTTTCGGCAATGGGGATGCAGTCTCATCGGCATGACGACCTGCCCGGAAGCATTCCTGGCGCGCGAAGCCGAGATCGCCTACGCGACCATGGCGCATGTCACCGACTATGATGTCTGGCATCATACGGAAGAAGAGGTCAGCGTCGAAATGGTGGTCAACACCCTGCGGCGCAACCTGGAAATCGCCCAGCTTGCGCTCGCCGCCGCCGTAGAACTGCTCGACGAGGACGCCGACTGGTCATGCCACCATGCGCTGGAAAACGCGATCATGACCGATCGCAACAGCATCCCGCAGGCCATGCTGGAAAAACTGAGGCCAATAGTGGGGCGCTACTTCCCGGAAAGTTAGCCTGTATTGGCAGTCGATACCTTCTCGCTCGATCTTAAGAACGCGCCTGCCTCCAGGACAGGACGCACTGAGATCACCCTGTTGGTCATCAGCGCTGCGTTCCTGTTGGTGAATTTCGCCGGGTTGGCTTTGGTGCGCGGCGCGTCGGATTGGATTCACATCGGCGTATGGCTGCTCTGCGCGGGGATCGGCGGCTGGCTACTGCACCGCCGTCTTCCCGGCCATGATCCCTTGCTGTTCCCGGTGACGATGTTCCTGAGCGGGTGGGGGTTGGTGGCAATAGAACGCCTCGCGCCGCCATTCGCGGAACGGCAAACTGTGTGGCTTGCGGCATCAACCGCGGCGCTGCTGGCAGCTGCCCTGCTGCCGCAAGCGCTGCGCTGGCTCCGGAATTATCGCTATTTGCTGCTCGGCATCGGGCTGCTGCTGCTGACAGGCACGATCATCCTTGGTCGCAATCCGTCCGGGCAGCTCGGCGCGCCACAGTTGTGGCTGGGGCTGGGATCAGTATTCTTTCAGCCCTCGGAAGCGCTCAAAATCATCCTGGTAGCCTTCCTGGCGAGTTATCTGGCGGAACAGTATCCAGCGATGCGGGCGGAAGCCGCGGAGAGCGCACAGCGCAACTTCGGCTTTTCGCCGCGTGTCTTTGGCCCAATCCTGCTGATGTGGGGCATTTCCGTCGTCATCCTGGTGTGGCAGCGCGATCTGGGAACAGCTATCCTGTTCTTCGCCGTATTCATCATCCTGATCTACGTCGCCAGCGGCTACCGGCGCATCCTGATCAGCGGGGCAGTGCTGGTCGTCACCGCGGGTATCGTCGCCTATTATGCCTTCGATGTGGTGCAGCTGCGCGTGGATATCTGGCTGAATCCCTGGCCGGAATCAGATGGTCGCGCCTTCCAGATCGTGCAAAGCCTGCTGGCGTTCGCCTCTGGCAGCACCTTCGGGCAGGGTATTGGGCAGGGCGCGCCCACCTATATCCCCGTCGTTCATTCCGATTTCGTGTTCGCGGCTGTGGCCGAAGAATGGGGACTGTTGGGCATCATCGTAGTGGTGACATGCATCGCCGTGCTGGTGACGCGCGGGCTAAAAACAGCAGTGCGCTTACAGCGGCGCACATTCCTGGCACTGCTGGCCGTTGGGCTGAGCATGATGATCGCCACACAAAGTTTGCTCATCATGGGCGGTGTGCTGAAGCTCGTGCCACTGACAGGCGTGACGCTGCCCTTCCTGAGCTACGGCGGCAGTTCGCTGCTGATGAGTTTCGTCATGATCGGGCTGCTGCTGCGGCTCTCGGCACTGGAAACGAACGATGCAGTTCACCCGTGAGATCAATCGGCTGGTCATCGGCGTGCTGATCATCTTCGGCATCGTCGTCATTTCCGCAGCGTACTGGGCGCTGACCGGGCCAGATACCCTGACAGCGCGACAGGACAACCCGCGCCTGGTCGAAGCCGAAGCGGCAATTCTCCGGGGCAGCATCTACGATCGGGATGGCAATCTGCTGGTTGTCTCCGAACGAAATGAGAGCGGCAGTGTGACTCGGCGATATCTCCAGGCCGCGATGAACAGCGCGGTGGGGTATTCGAGCCTACGCTACGGCGTCAGTGGCACAGAGTCGGCTTTTAATTCTATACTGCGCGGAGACAGCAACACAGATGAAGCCATCTGGAACGCTCTGCTGCATCGCCCGCAGCAAGGCGCGGATATTCGCGTCACGTTTGACAGCGCCATTCAGCAGGAAGCCGTTGCACAGATGGGCGAACGGCACGGCGCGGTGGTCGTCGTCGATGTCCTCACGGGCAAGGTATTGGCGCTGGCGAGCTTGCCGACCTTCGACCCAAATCAACTCGATGCCGATTGGGAGCGGCTGACCACGTCACCGGGTAACCCATTCTTCAACCGGGCGATACAGGGCAGTTACCAGCCAGGCGGGACGCTGCATACCCTGCTGCTCGCTGCCGCAATACTGAAAGGCAGCCCCTTGAACATACCACTCGAAAATGCAACGCAGCGTGTGCGTCTGCGCGATATTGAAGTTGGCTGTCTGGTTGACCCTGTGAGCGCCAGTCTGACGCTGGAACAAGCCTATCGCTACGGCTGCCCTGCCCCGTTCGTGCAGTTGGTGACAACTCTTGGAGCCGACACGGTACGCGCAGCCTTTGAAACCTTCGCGCTGGAGCGCCCACCAACGCTGCCAGGATATGCCGCAGCAGCACCTACCCTACCGACCAGTACCCCTGTGGCGCTCAATCTAAATGACACCACCATCATCGATGAGGCGCTCGGTCAGGGGGCAGTGACGATCACGCCGCTAGAGATGGCACTGATCGCGGCAGCTATCGTAAACGAAGGCAACGCACCGACACCGTATACCCTGCTGGCGACGCGCCAACCGGACAGTGACACATGGGTCGATGAACGAAGCGTCCAACCTAACCTGCCATTGACGACTGCCAATACTGCCGCGAAGCTCCGTGACCTGATGCGCACGACAGTGACGAACGGCGCGGCAAGCGCTGCTGATCGCAGTGGCCTGACCATTGGGGGGCAAGTCGCCGTTGCCTATTCGGGTGAACAGGCGCAAAGCTGGTTCATCGGCTACATATTGTTCGCAAACGGCGGCGGCGCAGCGGTTGCAGTCGTCATAGAAGATGAGGTTGCCCCTTCTACAGCGGCCAGCATCGGCGGCGATGTATTGGCCATGGCCTATGAACGCCAGAATGACGGTTAGCCACCTTCCCACAAGCGTTGGCGCAGACCGAGCTTCTTCGCCCATTTAGAGGCAGTGCTAAAGCCGTGCACATAGGGCAAACTAAGTCGCCCGGCAACCTCGGCAGACCGCAGCGCGGCGCGGAAGCTCTCGGCATCGTGAAACGGCGGCAGGAGCAGAGTAGCCTGGCCGTATTCAGGGCGGCTGTGCGCATCCGAACCCGCCGTGAAGGGTAGGCCATGCGCCTGGGCAAATGCCAGCGCTTTGGCGTTATCCTCCGGGAAGAGGCAGCGCGCGTTGAATACCTCGATGGCATCAAGCTGATCGACGAATTCCAGCAGTTCGTGCTCGTGCCAGGCGCCCTTGCGCAGGCGGTCAAACGGATGCGAAACGCTGATGACTGCGCCTTGATCGCGCAGGCGGCGAATCGTCTCCAATGGGGTAAGCCCGGCAGGCACGCTTTCGCGAACAAAGTAAGCCAGGATTTCGCCCTGTGTGGTCATAATTTCCTCGCCGACGATGACCAGATCAGGGGCGATCTGCTGCATCGCCAGCGCGCCCTGCGCCGTGTTGTGGTCGGTGATGGCAATGCGATCCACGCCGCGCTGGCGGCACAGGCGGATGATTGTCTCAAACTGCGTCAGGCAGTCCTTTGACCAGAGTGTGTGGCTGTGAAGATCGACCTTCCAACGCGCGTTCATGCTGGCAGTGTCTCCGTTGTGATGGTCTTGTGCTGCTGACGTTCCTGCTCGACCTCCGCCAGCGCCTGATCAAGAGCAGATGGGAACAGACGGTTGCGGAAGATAATCGCCACGAGCGTCCCCACCAGCACGCGAAACCACTTGTGAAAGAAGCCGTCAATCAGAGCAACCGTCAGCGCGATTGTCCACGTGATGCTGGCGTGCTGCGGCGCAATGATCGCCATGATCATACCACTGCTCGACACCTCGGTGACGCCAGCGCCATTGGGAGAGCCGGAGAGCGCGCCAACAGCCGCCGTAAGACCGGTGATGAACACCGCTTGCAGATACAGCACCCAGGTGATCTCCAGGCCGAAGCCAGAGAGGATGATGCAGAAGCCGAGTGCGTCCGTCAGATGAGCGAACGCGCCAAGCGTAGAGGTAGGAATGACATGGCGAAGCTGCAAAATCTCGCGGCTGCTCTCGTAAAAATCGACGAGCGGCTGATAGAAGCGGCGCGCGACCGGCACTTTGCCGAGCAGATTGAGGAAGAAGTACGCGAGCGGGCGGATCTGTACGCTGATCAACCCAACACCGAGCAAGATCGCCGAGAGGACGATCAGGAAGCGGTAGTCTCCCAGATTGATATTGTCCCCCGCCAGGAAGAAGGCAACCACTGCGCCAATCAGCACGGCAACGCCATCTACGACGCGCTCAGCGATCACAACCGGGGCGCTGCGGGCAACCGGAACCCCGGTCTTGACCTTGAGGATGACTGCTTTGAGCAATTCAGCAATCTTGCCGGGGCTGACAGCCATCGAGAACCCCGCAACGAAGAGGATGGCACTGTCGAAAACGCTGATTCTGGTATGCGCGCCAATGACCCACAAATAGTAATGCCAGCGCCAGAAGCGCAGGAACCAGGCGCAGAACTTGAGCAGGATTACTGGAACAAGCAGCATCCAAGGGTAGTTCCGTAAATGGTCGAGCAGTTCCCCGGTATTGGCGAACAGCAGCAACCCAACATAAATAACAAAGACGACAGCAAAACCGATCAGGATGCGGTTGCGGTATTTTTGCATAGATGATGCCCTATCACGATTGGTGAAACATACACAGTCTAGGGCGAAAGTCCTCATATTGGCCTAAAGATTAGCAGGAACGGCGGGGAATCAGTGACCAAACGCCGGTCAAAGCGTGGGCAGCAGAGCATACATAGTGACAAACTTGACGACAGCAACCCCCATCTGTACTATAAGGCCGTTGTTCGATGCATGTTAGGCGTCAGAGTAGAGATGGTGTTTAGTGCAAGTCTGACGTTGGAGATCATTGAATGTCGCAACAAGAAAACCTGACACCGATGCGGGCGCGGGTGAACGACGAGGGAGTACCTCCACCGCCCCGTTTCTTATTATGGCTGGTCATCGGCGCCTTCGTGCTGCTGGTGATCGCGGCGGCCGCCGGACTGATGCTGCTCCAAACAGGCTTCTCGATGGCAGGCATACTGACGGTCATCAGCAGGCTGTTGCCCATCATCACACTGGCAAGCATCATTTTAGTCGTGATCTTCCGCAAGCGACTGCCACGAGCCTTGCCATTGATCGTCATAGGTGGATGGGCGCTGCTCTGGTTGGTGGGAGTAGGGGCGTTCGCGCTGTACTTCCGCAATAACCTGGCACCCGGCCAACGCGAGACGGTAAAGAGCATCCTGCCGTTTATGGAGATGTTCGCACCGCCTCTGCCTGCAGCAGACACCTCGCTGCCGACGCCGGTCTTAAGCGATGGCGGCGTTTCACCGGAAGATCTGCTGAGCGCGCCGCTAAGCCTGGGGACGCCAGTTCCTACGAATACGCCTCTACCCGCTGAGCCAACGGCCACGCCCACCCTGATGCCAACTACAGCGCCAACTGATGTTGTGGTGACGGCCCAACCTACGCAGCAACCAACAGTGCCCCCCACGACCGCCGCCATTGCGCCAACGGCAGAAACGAATCCCGTTGTGGCGGCGGCAGACCCGGCACAACCGGTACGCGCGGCCTTCAAATGGCTGACCGGTTTCCGCTGGGTGAAACAGGATTGGAACAACTGCGGCCCGGCCAACATCACGATGGCGCTAAGCTACTACGGCTGGCAGGAAAGCATGGACTATGCCGCCAGCTACCTGCGCCCTGATCGTGAGGACAAGAATGTCAGCCCATCAGAAATGGTGGCGTTCGTGCGCGAGCAGAGCCAGGTGCGGGCACTAACCCGCATAGGCGGCGACATGGAACTGCTCAAGCAGTTGATTAATGCCGGCTTCCCAGTGGTTGTGGAAACGGTGCTGGATGCTGAGGCTTACGATTGGATTGGGCACTACGAAACCATCGTCGGCTATGACGACACGGCTGGTGCATTCTATATTTACGACAGTTTCATCGGTACAGGCGAAAACGGTCTTGGCCGCCCCGATCCGTATGAGAAGTTCGATCAGAATTGGCAGGATTTCAATCGGACCTTCATCGTGCTGTATCGTCCAGAAGAAGAAGCCACTGTGGCGCGCATCCTCGGTGACCGCGCGGATGTGACGAGGGCTGCAGAAATCGCCGCGGAAAAAGCACAGGAAGAAGCGCGTGCAAATCCCAACGACGCTTTCGCCTGGTACAACCTGGGTTCGGCACTGACGCAGCTCGGCCAGTATGAAAATGCCGCCAATTACTTCGATGTGGCGCGGCGGCTGAACACACTGCCCTGGCGCCTAACGCTCTACACGTTCGACATCTTCGAGGCCTACTTCAACAGTGGGCGCTACGATGACGTGGTGGCGCTGGTGGATGCGAATCTGCTGAACGGCGGGCAATACGTCGAAGAGAACTACTACTGGCAAGGTCAGGTACTGGCGGCGCAGGGCAACACCACGCAGGCCGCCGCGTCCTTCCGGCAGGCGTTGGCACGTAACCCGCGTTTTGCTGCTGCTCAAAGCGCGCTCGACCAGCTTTCGGCCTAACCATGACGACACCTGACAAGCGCACGCGCCAACTCGCCCGTTCGACGCTGATCGTGATGTTCGCCTTTGCGGCGGCCAAAGCGATCAGCCTGGGGCAGACGTTCATCATCGCCAATGTGTTCGGTGTAGGGGCGGAATGGGCAGCCTATGTTACCGCCAACCGTATCCCTGAGCTGATCTTCACCCTCATCGCAGGCGGCGCACTGGCTCATGCCTTCATCCCGATCTTCAGCGGTTATCTGGCAAAGGATGATCGCAGCGGCGCGTGGAAAGTCGCCAGCCATGTGATCAACACAGTGTTCTGTTTCACGCTGGTGGTCAGCATCATCGTGTTCTTCCTCTCACCGTGGCTCGTAGCGAATGTCGTCGCGCCCGGTTTCGATGAAGCAACGCGGGCACAAACCGCCGCACTGATGCGCATCCTGCTGCTCAGCACGCTGATCTTCTCGGTCAGTGGCATCATGATGGGCATCCTGCAAAGTCACCAGCACTTTCTGCTGCCTGCGCTCGCCCCGATCATGTTCGACGTGGGAATCCTCATCGGCGTGATCTTCTTCCTTCCCGCGCTGGGCGTCGAAGGCATCGCGCTCGGAGCTGTGCTGGGCGCCGCGCTGCATCTGGCCATTCAGATACCGGGACTGGTGATGTTCAAAGCGCGCTGGTCGTTCGAGTTAGGACTGCGCGACCCGACGCTGTGGCGCGTATTCCGGTTGATGCTGCCGCGCGTGGCCGGGTTGGGCGTATTCAGCCTGAACTTCCTGGTAATGAATAACATCGCGTCGCGCCTGGGCACAGCTCCCGTCGCCGCGCTCGATTGGGGCTGGCGGCTGATGCAGATTCCACAAACCCTGATCGGCACCGCCATTGGCACGGTGATCTTTCCGACGCTGGCGGCGCTGAGCGAAATGGGCGACGAGGACGGCAAGCGTGAGGCCATGTCCGGGGCGCTGCGGGTCATCCTGGTGACGAGCATCCCGGCGGCCATCGGCATCATCTTCGTCGGGCGTCCGCTGATCAGCCTGCTCGAACGCGGCGCGTTTGATGCGACGGCATCGGCGCTGGTCTACAGCACGCTGAGTTTCTTCGCGCTGGGCATCGTGGTGCATTCGGCGCTGGAAGTCGTGGCGCGCAGCTTCTACGCGGACAAGGACACGATGACGCCGTTGTGGGCGGCGCTGCTCGGCGCGGCGATCAACTTCGTGCTGGCGTTCGCGCTCAGCGGTGTTATGGTTGTATCCGCCAACAGTCACTTCAACCGCATCGCAGCGCAGTTCCCCCAGATGGGCTTAACATCGGATATCGGGCACGTGGGTGGACTGGCGCTGGCGAACTCGCTTGGCACGGCGGTCGAAGTCCTGCTGCTGCTGTGGGTGCTGCGGCGGCGCTGGCACGGCGCGAACGAGGATGCGCTGACGCGCACGGTACTGAAGACGCTGGCAGCCAGCCTGGTGATGGCGCTGGCAATTGTGATCGTGAATGCCATTTGGAATGCAGCCGGCCTGGCTGACCGAGGGCTGGCCTTTACCATCGTGCAGATCGCGCTGGAAACAAGCGTCGGACTGCTGGTATTCCTCGGCGTAGCCTATTGGCTGCGGCTCGAAGAACTACAAATCGTGATCAACGCGGTGCTGCGACGACGGCAGCCGGCGGAGGCAGCGGCATGAAGATCGAAATCAAAATGCTGACGATGGGCATCGCCGCGACGAACTGCTACATCGTCGGCGATACCGAACGCCGTGAAGCCATCGTCATTGACCCGGTTGACCAGGCAGCCTTGATCCAGCAGAGTGCGCAGGCCGAGGGCTGGACGATCAAGCTGATCGTGGCGACGCACGCGCACTTTGATCATGTGCTGGCCTCGAAGGAGCTAAAGGAACTTACCGGCGCGCCATTCTACCTTCACGGCGACTCGCTACCCCTGCTCCGAAACCTGCCACAACAAGGCATCATGTTCACCGGGAAGCCGTTCCCGGAGGCGGCAGCGCCAGACCGACTGCTGACGACCGAGAGCGAGATCATCGAACTGGGGGCGATACGGCTGGAGACTCTCTACACGCCGGGACACGCGCCAGGGCATTTGAGCTTCTATATGCGGGATGGTAAGCTGGTGTTCAGCGGCGACAGCCTGTTCGCAGGCAGCGTTGGGCGCACCGATTTGCCGGGCAGCGATCAGGAGCTGCTGATGCGTTCGATCTTCGACAAGCTGCTGACGCTGGACGACGATACACGCGTGCTGCCGGGGCATATGGGCATGACTACCATTGGCAAGGAACGCGCGACAAATCCCTTCATATTGGCTTACGCATAACCGACTGGTGATGGCTGCGCAATCATGAGTGCGATATTCAACCAATTCTCGTATGTGTTCATCAGCTTTGGGGTGATGATCGGAATACTGGTCATTCTGCGAGTGCTGCGCTGGCAGTGGCGGCGCGCCATCCCCCTGACCATCGTCGCCGGACTGGTCATGTTCGGCGCATGGCTGATGCTGCGCCCCAGCGTGAGTGATGCCAGCGAACTGCAAACTGCCGAGGCGCTGCTGAACAACGGCAAACCGACCCTGGTCGAGTTCTTCAGTCAGTACTGCCTGGGCTGTGTCTCGGTCAAACCCGCTGTTGAAGCCCTGGTGACGGACATACAGGACGAATTCAACGTCCTGCGCGTGGATATTCACACCGACCTGGGACGGGCACTGCGCGAACGCTATACCTTCAGCTATTCACCGGAATTCCTGCTGTTCGACCGCGAGGGACAGGAAGTCTGGCGCGCGCATGTCCCTCCCGCAGCAGATCAATTGGCGCTCGCGAGCGGAAACTCATAACCTGATGCATATTCTGATGATCTTCCTCGACGGGATTGGCCTCGGCGAAAATGACCCGTCAGTCAATCCGTTTGCGGTCGCGCAGATGCCCACCCTGACAGCTCTGACGAACGGGCAGCGCTGGCTGAACGGTATTGGCCGTCAGGAGGGCGCGCGGGCAACCTTCATCCCGACCGATGCGCGGTTGGGCGTGGCAGGCAGGCCACAGAGCGCCAGTGGGCAAGCTGCAATACTGACCGGTAAGAATGTACCGCAGATGATCGGCGAACATTATGGGCCAAAACCGAATGCGCCCATCCGTGAGCTGATCGCGCAGGACAACTTCTTCAAGCAGGTCGTGACGCACGGCAAAACGGGCGCGCTCCTGGAAGCCTATCCTCCGCGCTTTCATCAGGTAATCAACAGCGGCAAGCGGCTGCGTTCCAGCTACCAGCAGGCCGTACACGAGGCCGGGCTGCCGCTGCTGGGCGAAGACAGCATCTATGATGGCACAGGACTGGCTGTGGACTGGGTGGGCGAAGGTTGGCGCAAGGAACTGGGCTACAGCGATACGCCCGTCTACACCCCGCACGAAGCTGGGCGACGTATGGTTGAACTCTCGCGGCAGTATGATTTCGCATTCTTTTCGCACTGGTTGACCGATCTGGTCGGGCATCGCGGGCCGCTGGAAGATGGTGTGGCGCTCCTGGAACTATTCGACGGCGTGATGGCCGGAGCGCTGGAGGCCTGGGACGACGACGAAGGGTTGATGATCATCACCAGCGATCACGGCAACCTGGAAGACATCAGCCACCGTAATCACACCGAGAATGACGTTCCAACGCTGGTGATTGGCCGCGAGAAAACGCGCTTTGACCACAGCTTCAGCGACCTCACGCATTTCGTGCCGCGCATGGCTGATCTGCTGCTGAAATAAACTGTCCATAAGAACAGATTCAAATTACGCCTGTCTCGCGCTATAGTTGACGCCATTGTTTGTATTCACGAATCAGTGAGCAAAAAGATGACAGTCGATGCAGAGAATCTACGGAAGACGATGCGACAGTGGGGCAGCGGCGTAACTGTGGTGACAGTCGCACACGATGGAAAGCGCGCGGGCGTGACCGCCAGTTCGTTCACGTCGGTGTCCTTGGAGCCACCTCTCGTGCTGGTGTGCCTGCAAAACTATATCGAAAGTTTTAAGTTGATTGAATTGGCAGGGCACTTTGGCATCTCGATCCTGACCAGTGGACAGGCGGAATTCTCGAAGCAGTTTGCTGGCTTCGCAACACTGCCAGAAGGCGCTGACCGCTTCTACGGCGTGAAACTGCTAACAGCGGTGACGGGCACGCCGCTGCTGGCGGACGCGGCGGCATGGATGGACTGCAAGCTGACGGCGATTTATGAAGCCGGCCCGACCAGTCGCATCATCGTGGGTCAGGTATTGGAGACGGGGCAGCAGGAAGGCAGCCTGCCGTTGATCTATCACAATCGCGCCTACTATAACATCACACCCCAGGAGCAATCTTGACGCCCCCCCTACCCTCATCTACAATGACCGCTGGCTTCTGGTTGGAGCAATATCCGCATGTTTGAAACGCTGAGCGAGCGCCTACAAGGTATCTTTGATAACCTGGGTCGCACCGGGAAACTGACGGAAAAAGACGTTGACTCGGTCATGCGCGAAGTCCGTATGGCTTTGTTGGAGGCTGATGTCGCCCTGCCCGTCGTCAAGGATTTCGTCAAGCGCGTCAAAGAGCGGGCAATTGGCGCGGAAGTCGCCAAGAGCCTCAAGCCCGGCCAGATGGTGGTCAAGATCGTTCACGAAGAACTGATTGAGACGCTGGGCGAGGCGGGGCGACTGAACTTCTCCGGCAGCGCCAAGCCGCATGTCATCATGCTGGTGGGCTTGCAGGGGTCGGGTAAGACGACTACTGCCGCGAAACTGGCCGTACACCTGCGGAAAGACGGACGGCAGCCTTTCCTGGTCGCAGCGGATACCTATCGCCCTGCAGCGGTTGACCAGCTTGTAACACTGGCGAAGCAGATCAATGTGCCCTATTACGAAGAGGGTACACGCTCCAAACCGGCCGACATCTGTATGAACGGCCTGAAAGCCGCTAAGGATGCGGGTGCGGCAGTGGTCATCCTGGACACCGCAGGACGTTTGCAGATCGACGACTCGCTGATGGGCGAGCTTGAGGAGATCAAGCGGCGCACCAACCCCAGCGAAATTCTGCTGGTGGCCGACTCGATGACGGGTCAGGAAGCAGTCAATATTGCCCAGGGTTTTAACACCCGCGTGGGTGTGAGCGGGCTGATCCTGACGAAAATCGATGGTGACGCGCGCGGCGGTGCTGCAATCTCGATGCGCGCGGTGACAAACGTGCCGATCAAGTTCCTGGGCACGGGCGAGAAAATCGACGGGTTCGAGGTCTTCCACCCCGACCGTCTGGCATCGCGCATCCTGGGCATGGGCGACGTGCTGAGCCTGATCGAGAAAGCTGAATCCGCGTTTGACGAACAGGAAGCGCTGCGGCTGCAACAAAAACTGATGGAAGATCAGTTCACCTTGCAGGACTTCCTGGAACAGCTCCAGAAGATCAAGAAGATGGGGCCTTTCAGCCAGATTCTGGGCATGATTCCCGGTATGGATAGAGTTCGTAACCAGATCAACCAGGAAGAAGCCGAAAAACGAATGCGCCGGGTCGAAGCGATCATCAACTCGATGACGAAAAAAGAACGCGAGAACCCGAAGATTCTGAATGCAAGCCGGCGCAAACGCATTGCCAAAGGCAGCGGCGTGGAAGTGCGGGACGTAAACGAAGTCCTCAAGCAGTTCCGCGATATGCAGCAAATGATGAGCCAGCTACGTAAAGGGCGCTTGCCCAATATTCCGGGCTTCCCCGGATTGCGCTAGGGATTTATCCCTTCCGCTACTGGCAGTCACATTTATACGCCAGTGGCTCCCCGTTCGCTGAACGCTTGGGAGCGCTAATCAGGAGTAGATCAAGAACATGGTTCGTATTCGTCTTCGTCGTATCGGGCTGAAGAAGCAGCCCAGCTACCGTATCGTCGTGGCCGACCAGCGCAGCTCGCGCAATGGCGGTTTCATCGAGATCATCGGGTTTCATAACCCCCGCACGGAACCCTCGACCGACAATGTGCAGGAAGACCGCGCGCTGTACTGGCTGAGCGTGGGCGCGCAGCCCAGCGATGCCGTTGCCAGCATCTTCAAACGCACGGGCACGCTGGAGCGCTATGAGCGGATGCGTAAGGGCGAGGGCATCGAAGCGCTGGTGGCGGAAGCTGTCGCCGCGAAGGCCAACGCCGCGCCCGTCAGCCCGAAGACCAGCCGCCCGGCACCCGCCGCAGGCCAATCGTACAAGAAAGCCAGAGAAGCCAAGGCCAACGCTGCGGAATAATTGTCATGCATCAGGGGGCGCAGCAGCAGGCATACGCCCCCTGTTAAGGAAAAGATCGACATGGAAGATTTGATTGCCTATATCGCCCGTAGTCTGGTCGATGATCCCTCACAGGTCAAGGTCACGAAGCGCGTCTCCGGCGGCACCACGGTCATTGAACTGCGTGTGGCGCAGGAAGATACAGGTCGCGTGATCGGCAAAGGGGGGCAGGTCGCCAACGCGATGCGCTCACTGCTGCGTGCCTCCGGCGATGGCAAAGGCAGCCGTGTTGTGCTGAAGATTATTTGATTCATGTCCGATAACCAGCCCGAATATCTCCTGATCGGCGAAATCCTGCGCCCGCACGGTGTGACTGGTGAAGTACGAATGCGCGTGCTGACACAGTACCCGGAACGCCTGAGCGAGATCGAACACATCTACCTGAGCAAAGATCCCGAAGGTAAGAACGCAGTCGAACATCACATCCAGAGTGTGCGGATGCACCAGGGCTACGCGCTGCTGCGGCTGCACGGCGTCGGTGACCGCAACGCCGCCGACCTGCTGCGTCAGCTTTGGGTGATGATTCCCTTGGATGAGGCTGTCCCGCTCGATGAGGGCGAGTATTATGTCTACCAACTGATCGGCCTGGATACACGCACCGAAGACGGCACATTGCTGGGACAAATCACGGAAGTCCTGGAAACGGGTGCCAATGACGTTTATGTCGTTGAAGGCACCGATTACGGCGAAGTATTGATCCCAGTCACCGAAGAAACTATCCGCGAAATCGATATTGACGGTGGCTATGTCGTTGTGAGGCTGCCAGACGGACTGCTGCCCCCGCGCTGAATCCCGCTTGACAACAAAAAAGAAGCGTTGTTATCCTGAGAACGGGTTCTATCACCAGCGATCAACATCTTGAGCGATTCCAAATACTGGCTGGGTTTAAGCCTTGTTCCTGAAATTGGTGCCAAACGTATCGCGCTGTTGGCCGACCGATTCGGTGATTTGGGGCGAGCGTGGTCTGCGTCCGAGCAGCAGCTTATCCAGGCAGGGCTGGAACGCCAGCCGACAACAAACCTGCTCCAAACACGCAAGCGACTGAACCTGGATGAAGAGATGCGCAAAGTGGAGCGGTTCGGCGCGTGGATCGTGACGCTGGCCGACGATGATTATCCCACGCCGCTCAAAGAACTCGGCGACGCGCCGCCTGTGCTGTATGTCCGCGGCTCATTGATCCCCCAGGATGATCGGGCGCTAAGTATGGTCGGAACCCGCAAGGCCACGCCGTATGGCCGCGATGCCGCTCACCATCTCGCCAAACAGCTCGCTGCGCACGATGTAACTGTGATCAGCGGCCTGGCCCATGGCATCGATAGTGCGGCACATCGTGGCGCGTTGGATGGCAGAGGGCGCACAATCGCGGTGATGGGCTGCGGGATAGACAAGGTGTATCCCGCTGACAACCAGAAACTGGCCCAGGAGATCATCGAGAACGGCGCGCTGGTGAGCGAATTTCCGTTGGGCACGCCGCCCGAAGCGCGTAATTTCCCACGCCGCAACCGCGTGATCAGTGGATTGGCCCTGGGGGTGCTGGTGGTGGAAGCGCCAGAAAAGAGCGGCGCACTGATCACCGCGACAGTAGCCGCCGAGCAAGGGCGTGAAGTGTTCGCCGTGCCAGGCAATATTTTCAATCCGAACAGTGCCGGCACGAACCGCCTGATTCAGGATGGCGCGAAGCTGGTCGCGCAGGTTGAGGATATCCTGGCAGAGTTGAATATCGCCCATGAACGCAGCGAAACACGGCTGGTGGCAGAACGGATTGCTCCTGCCAGCGCATTGGAAGAACAACTATTGGAATACCTGGGATTCGATCCGATACACGTTGACGATCTCGTGCGGCAGTCGGGATTAACGGTGGCCATCGTGAACAGCACCCTGACCATTCTGGAGTTGAAGGGACTTGCGCGAACGGTTGGACACATGCAATACTGCCTTGTACCAGAAACCTGAGACGCACCATAGAGAGGCTGTTTGTGGAACACTACTATGCAATGATCATGGCAGGCGGTGGAGGAACGCGGCTGTGGCCGATGAGTCGCCAGGATACACCCAAGCAGGTGCTGGCACTGGTCGAAGAAACGTCAATGTTCAAGACCAGCGTAGACCGCCTGGCCCCCCTGTTCACACCAGACCGCATATATGTTGTGACGGGGCGCAAGTTTCTGGAAGCACTGCGCGCCCAAGCCCCAGAAATTCCAGCGCAGAACTTCGTGATCGAACCTTATGGCAAAAACACCGCCCCCGCCGCTGCGTTGGGCATCACGGTAATTCAGCAGCGCGATCCGCAGGCGACTGTTGCTATCCTGACGGCAGATCATCACATCTCGAAGAAAGATGCTTTCCGCGATGTGCTGGCCGCCGCATATGAACTGGCGCAAAAAGGCTATATCGCCACCCTGGGTATCTCGCCCTCCTACCCCGCAACAGGTTTCGGTTACATTCAGCAGGGCACTGAATTAGAAAACATCGGCAGCTTCACAGCCTATAATGCGCTGGGCTTCACAGAAAAGCCGAATGTCGTAACGGCAACAACCTTCCTGGCTTCCGGCGAGTATAGCTGGAATTCCGGCATGTTCATCTGGACGGCACGCCAGGCAATGGACGAGTTCCAGCGGCAGCAACCAGAGATGTACCGGCGCTTCGCCGAACTCGCGCCCACAGTAGACACGAATGAGTTCGATGCCAAGTTGCAGGAAACCTGGGATGAACTAAAAGACATCTCGATTGACTTCGCCGTGATGGAAAATGCGGAAAAGATGGCAGTATTCCCCGTAGACATCGGCTGGAACGATGTGGGCAGTTGGGATGCGATGTTCGAGGTGCTGAAGCTGGACAAGTTCGGCAATGCCTTCAAGGGGCGCCAACCGGAGCGCGTCATCCTGGATACGAAGAATTCGCTGGTCTACAGCGACAAGCTGATCGTGACGATTGGCATCGAAGACATTATCATCATCGAGACGCCGGACGCGCTGATGGTATGTCACAAAGACCGAACGCAGGACGTGAAGGAAGTTGTCAATCACCTGCTGCGGACGAAAAACTATAAGTACCTATAACCCCCGAGGCGGATTGTAATTCGAATGAGTGAAACCTATCAGGCATATTGCGTCAAGTGCAAAACAAAGCGCGATATACAGAATCCACAGGCGGTCTTTACCGAACGCGGTGCCCCCGGCACGCGCGGCGTCTGCGCCGTGTGTGGGACGACGCTGTTCAAAATGGGCGCGACGGAAGCGCACGCACGGCTGGAAAAGCCTGTTGTGAGTAAGCGACCGAAGACCAGCGCCAAGAGCAAGAAAACGCAAAAACCGAAAGCCGCCAAGAAACCCGAATCGAAGACCACGCCGCAGCGGACAAGTGGCAAACTCGTCATCGTCGAATCGCCCGCAAAAGCGCGCAGCGTTGGCAACTTCCTTGGCAAGGGCTACACCGTCAAAGCGTCCAAGGGGCATGTGCGCGATCTGCTGGTCACGCAGCTTTCGGTAGATGTGGCAAACAACTTCGAGCCGAAATATCGCGTTCCGAATGACAAGCGCGACACCGTGAACGAACTGAAGGACGCGGTGGATCGTGCCAGTGAAATCTTCCTGGCAACCGACCCTGACCGCGAAGGTGAAGCGATTGCATGGCACTTGATTTCCGCGACGGAGATGGACGGGAAACGCGCGAAGCGGGTGGTCTTCCACGAGATCACTAAGCCCGCGATTCAGGAAGCCTTCTCGCACCCGCGCGATCTGGACATGAACCTGGTCAACGCGCAGCAGGCACGTCGTATCCTCGACCGCCTGGTGGGTTACAACATCACCGAGCTGTTGTGGCAGAAGGTTCGCAACCAGCTTTCTGCCGGGCGTGTGCAGAGCATTGCCGTGCGGTTGGTCGTAGACCGTGAGCGTGAAATCGAAGCCTTCGTCCCGGAAGAATACTGGACGCTGGACGCCAGGCTGCGAAAGCATCAGAAGAGTGGCAAAGACGCCGCCAAGCCCTTCATCGCCCGCCTGATCAAGCATCACGGCAAAGAGATCAAGCTCGGTGTTGAAGGCGATGTTCTGCCACACCTGCCGATCCTGCAGCGCAGCCGCTACGTCGTCAGCGATGTGAAGCATGGCACACGGCAGCGCAAACCGTCCGCGCCATTCACCACCAGCACGCTGCAGCAGGAAGCGTCACGACGGCTGGGATTCAACGCGCGACGCACCATGTCCATTGCCCAGCAGTTGTATGAGGGCATCGACATTGGCAAAGGCGGCGTGATCGGTCTGATCACCTACATGCGAACGGACAGCACGCAGGTTTCCGAGCAGGCGCAGGCAGAAGCGCGACAGTACATCCACAACCGCTTTGGCAAGGAATATCACCCGGCCAAACCGCCGCGCTATGTGACGAAGGCCAAAGGCGCGCAGGAGGCGCACGAAGCCATCCGTCCGACGAGCGTGCTGCGCGAACCGGAGCAGGTCAAGCACTTCCTCAACCGTGATCAACTGCGGCTATATACGCTAATCTGGCAGCGTTTCGTCGCCAGCCAGATGTCAAACGCAGTCTATAACACGATGCGCGTGGACATTGACTGCGGGACAGAGGCCGAGCCGAAGCTGTATGGTTTCCGTGTGTCGGGCAGCACAATCAAGTTTGTGGGATTCCTGGCGCTGTACGAAGACGCGCGCGATGAGGACATCGAGGTTGATGAAGACGAGGGGCGCATCCTGCCGGAGATGCAGGCGGGCGACATCCTTGACCTGATGCAGCTTCTGCCACAGCAGCACTTCACGCAGCCGCCGCCACGCTACACCGAGGCCAGCCTGGTACGAACGCTGGAGGAATACGGCATCGGCAGGCCGAGCACTTATGCGCCAACCGTAGCGACCATCCAGGATCGCGATTACATCGAGAAAGATGATAACCGCCTGCTGCCGACCGAGACGGGCAAAATCGTCAACGATTTGCTGGTGCAGTACTTCCCGGATGTGATGGACTACCAGTTCACAGCCCGTATGGAAGATCAACTGGACACCATCGCAGAAGGTCAGATTGAATGGCGACCGATGCTGAAAGAATTCTATACGCCGTTCGAGCAGCAAATCGCCGCTGCGCGTACCGAAATGCCTCGTGTTCGCCAGGAAGAAACCATCGGTCGGAACTGTCCTGAGTCGGGACATCCGCTGGTCATCCGCTATGGGCGCTTCGGCAAGTTCATCGGCTGTTCGAACTACCCCGAATGCCGCTACACTGAACCCTGGGTAGAAAGCACCAGTGTACCCTGCCCTAGCTGCGGCAAGACTCATGGCGGCGAGATCGTCGTCAAGAAGTCACGCAAAGGGCGCACTTTCTATGGCTGCAAGCGTTATCCTGACTGCGAATTCACCAGTTGGAAGCGCCCACTGCCACAACCCTGCCCCGACTGCGGCGGGATGCTGGTCGAGCAGAACAGGACGACGGCGCAGTGTGTGGTTTGTTCGCATACATTCGCCATCGAGGAACTGCCAACGGGGCAGGCAGAACCGGCATGAATGGGACTGTTGTCCTCTCGTTTTTGCATTGCTGAAAATTCCGGTACAATAGGTTTGTCCCGGACGGTATCGGGTCGCGACTGACTGACACAGCAGGAAAGGCAGCAGCTCTATGATCGGCAAAATCCGTGATACGATTACTGGTTTATGGCCGGTTCTGAAACCCTACATCCCCAAACGAGGGCTGGTCATCGGCGTAGTGGTGGCCTTCCTGATCGGGTTGGTCTGGGGATATGGTCTGGACCCCGTACAGTTCTATAACGGCGACCCCAGCAGGCTGGGACAAGGCTGGCAGGATGAGTGGGTTCGCCTGATTGCAGATCGCTACAACCTGGCGACGAGCAATTCGGTCGTTACGGACGAATTCCGCGCCAGCATCACCAGCTTGCTGCGCAGCGTGGACAACCCCAGCGAGATCATCAGCCGCCTGGGATTGAGCGAGCTGAATGAATTCGCCGCCGCCGCGCAGCAGGGTTCACCGAACGCGCCGCAGCCAAACATCCTGGCGACCATCCGCCCCTGGATCCTCGGCACGATCCTGATCGCTGTTGGCCTCGTGATTGGCTCGCTGCTCTTTGGCTTCTACATCAGCCCAATGGTGGTCGAACCCATTCGCAAACGGATACGCGGCACACAGGGCACGGACATGGCAGCGGCGGGCAAGATTGAGGACATCAAGAAAGCCCGGCAGATGGCTCAAGATCTGAAGAAGACCGAGCCCGTCAGCGAACTGGGGCCACCCGTCGCAACGCATGTCTCGATCTACACGCCTGGCCGTGCCTACGATGACTCGTTCAGCATCGAAGACAAAAACAAGAATGATGAATTCCTGGGCGAATGCGGCGCAGTCATCTCGGAAACGATTGGCAGCGGCAGCCCGGAGAAGGTCTCGGCCATCGAGTTGTGGCTGTTCGACAAAGACGATTTCGTCCGAACCCTGACGACCGTGTTCGTATCCGAACAAGCTTATAACGACCCGGCAGTTCGCTCGAAGTTGGAGACGAAAGGCGATCTGGTCATCGCCAAGCCCGGCGCGATTGCCCGGCTGGAAACCAATTCGCTGCGGCTGCAGGCACAGATCGCAGACATGGCTTACGGTGGTGGAGATCTGCCGCCGAACAGCTACTTCGAGAAAATGACCATCAAGATACAGGCGTGGCGCAGAGCACCGGGCAGTGCGCCTGCGCCAGTGGCTGAACCTGTCGCAGCGAGCTTTGCCCCACCCCCGCAGGCGACATTTGCGCCGCCCCCGGCCCCAACCTATACGCCGCCGCCATCGCTTCCTCCCGCGCCGCAATCCGCGCCGCCGACGTATGGAGGTGGTATAACCCCGCTGCGGCCAGCGCCGCGCCAGGATGATGATCCGTTTGGGGGCACAGGGGATTTCACCCCGGTGAACTGAGAAACGAAAACGCCTCACGAGTTTGTGAGGCGTTTTTTTACTGCATTCAAGCTATTGGATACGTTTGATTTTGAAGGTCACATCGCCGCCCGGTGTCTTGGCGCGCACCTTGTCGCCCTTCTTGTGGCCGAGGAGCGCCGCGCCAATCGGGCTTTCGTGCGAGATCTTGCCCTCACGCGGGTTGGCTTCCGCCGCGCCAACAATGCTGTAGGTTTCCTCTTCGCTGGTGCCATCCTCAACAATGGTCACAAGCGAGCCAATCCGCACCTCATCGCTCGGGCCATTGTTGGTAATGATCACGGCGGCGCGCAGCAGATTCTCGACATACTGAATGCGTCCTTCAAGGAACGCCTGTTGTTCTTTGGCGTCATGATAGTCGGCATTTTCCTTTAAGTCGCCCTCGGCTACCGCATCCTTAAGCTTCTTCGCCAGCGCAGGACGCTTGACGGTGAGCAGTTCATCCAGTTCGCGGCGCAGGTCTTCGGCACCTTCAGCAGTCAAATACACCTGATCACTCATGTTACCTTCCTCATTGCTCGTGATGCGGTCCAGTGCGGGAATCGTTACGGGTACTAAGGCTCAAATTGAACGAGTTCACGCCGCCGCTGACTGGCGAGGGCGATCACATTCTGGCGGTGAAGCTGCTCAACCGCGCCATTGAGCGCGATACGGCTCTTGCCACAACTTTCAATGTCGATGCTGTCCAGGCTGGCGCTGGGCGAACGGTCAGCCAACGCGCCATCAACAGCTTTGCGGAGAGTGACGAGGTAATCGATGTCGCTGCTGATCTTGTCCTCGATCTCGCCGCGCAGGACAATTTCGCCGTGCCCCTGCACGATATTCTCAAAGTTGCCATTCCGCAGGCTGTTCAGCGACAGCATGAAATCATCGTAGCTGCCGTCAACAAAATATGGCAGCGGCATGAGCGTATCCGCGGCGAACAAAACACGGTCTTCTTTGATGAGGCAGACTATCGAGTCCTGGCTGTGTCCGGGCGTCCACCACATCTGGAATGTTTTGTTACCGAGGTGCAAATTGAACGTGCCCCCATCAAAGACCAAATCAGGAAGCACCAGTTCAATATCGCGAAAATCTGCCGAAGACGCCTTGGCACGCTCCAGGCTTTGGCGCCCGCGTCGTTCCAATAGTTCGCGGCAGAGGGCATGTGCCACAACCCGCGCGCCTTTGAAGTAGCATGTACCCGTTGTGTGATCGGCGTGGAAATGCGTGTTGATGACGTAGCGCACCGTAGAGTTTAGCCGATTTTCGACGAAGCGTTTGACTTGCAGGGTCTCTTCCGGGTAAGCGAGGGTATCAATGAGCACAGCCCCCTCGCTGGTCACGACCACTCCGGCAGTCACCTGGGCATAAAGATCACTCGTGAACACATAGATGTCATCGGCAACACGCTCGCGCTGCATAATAATCCTGGGCGAAATATAAGGCACTACTAAACCGAGCTGGAAGGCCAGTATATGCAGACGGCGGATGAAAATCAAGGTAAGGCGGTCAATCACACGGCAGCGGTAGGACTTTCGATTGTTGTGTATACACGTCAGGTTGATACAATCCTGAGTAACGGTGTAATTCATAAACTGAGGAGAGAAGCGATGAAGAGATTTTTCTTGCTGTTTCAGACGTTTTTTGTACTCGTCTTCCTGGGCCTAAGCATCGTCAGCGCGCAATCGCAGCCCGTCTTCCGTATCGGCGTGCTGGATGAAGAACGCGGCCCACTGAGCGACGGCGCGCGGTTGGCAGTCAGCGAAATCAACGATGCAGGCGGTGTACGCGGCGCAGATGGCACATTCTTCCGACTGGAACTGGTAATCGCGCCGACCAATAATGGGGCAGAGCTGGGCAGCGCAGCAGCGACAGTGGGGCAAGCCAGCGTGATCGCCGTGATCGGGCCGGTCAGCAACGCGGAAGTCGCCAATAATCTGCCCATCCTGCAAGGCCTGCAAGTTCCTGTGTTGACCACGGCGGCGGGCGACACGCTGCTCACGGGCGATAGCACTGGTCGCATCATCCGCATCCGCGCGGCAGAAGTACACCAGGGGCGCGCGCTGGCGCAGTATCTGGTTAGAGAACTACAGATCCAGCAAATTGCGACGGTACAGTTGGAACTGGACATCGACAGCACTGCGAGCATTGTCGGCTTTTCCACAGCGGCATCGGCGCTCGGTGTACTGCCACAGCCCGCGCTCCAGGTGCAAAATGATCAGAGCATCCCACAGACCGTCAATCAGTTGATCTCAGCCAATCCGCCCTACGTAGTCGCCTACGGCCCAGCAACACGCGCTGCAGCGCTTTACAACGGCCTGCGCCAGAGCGGCTGGACAGGAACATTTGCCTACAACCACGTAGAAGACGCTGCTTTCCGCGACAACGTACCGTTCGACCAACTGCGCGGCATCATCGCCACAACGACGTGGCCGTTCACGGCAGCAGACGCCGCCAGCGACGAGTTCCGCGATAACTTCATCCGTGCTTACGGCGCTGTACCCGGCGCGTTGGAAGCAGCAAGTTACGACGCGGTTAAGCTTCTGGAGGCGGCGATTGGACAGCCCGGTGAACTGCTGAACAATCTGGCGAGTCTAGACAACATCGAAGGTGTGCAGGGCGTGCTGCGCCCAGCGCAGCTGACTCGGGGTGAAACGGGAACAAACGTCGCCGTCGTACAGCTCGGCGATTTCGGCGCGCCACAGGTCATGTCGCGTTACGAGGGCGGCCAGAAACTCACCGACGTGACGCAGCCTATCCCAACACCAACGGCAGCTCCTACCGCGACACCCGCTGGCGTGGTGATCACCATCACGCAGGCGCGGCAAAACGTGCGCAGCGGCCCCAGCACAAACTACGCCGTACTTGGGCAATTGAGCGAAGGTGATCAGGCGCAGGTCATCGGCGCGACCACCGACCTGGCGTGGGTCGTGATTGATTACCGGGGGCAGCAAGGCTGGCTGGCGACCTACCTGCTGGAAGTATTCGGCGATCTGAACACCGTGCCGATCATCACCCCGCCGCCGACGCCAACCCCGCCGCCGACCAGCACAGCGCTGCCCGTCGCGGATGTGGTGATT
>JAEUQX010000395.1 GCA_016788625.1 Anaerolineae bacterium | reverse complement strand
CCCGTCGCTACGCTCGCGCCTTAGGCATCTGTCCTTTTACAGGGGTACGTTTCGGCGTGCCCCTGTCTATCTCAACCATCGCATGACAACATCCCCCGCGCCGTTCAAATCCCGCCTGAACCTGTTCGATTGGGGCTGGTTAGCGGCGGCGCTGCTCCCGCTGGTCGGCATCCTGCCCACGCTCAGCGACGGCGTGATTCGCGCTGCCGATGCGCCGCTGCACATGCACCGCATCTTCGCCATGACTACGCTGCTCGGGGAGGGCATCCTCTGGCCGCGCTGGGTGCCCTGGTTTCACCTCGGCTACGGCTACCCGGTCTTCAACTTCTACCCGCCGGGAACGTTTTACCTGGGTGGGCTGCTCGGCCTGCTGGGCATCACCGCGCCGCTGGCCTTCACCCTGTTAGCTGCCCTGGCCTGGGTGTTGGGCAGCCTGGGTACATACGGGCTGGCGCGCCGCTTTTTGCCCGCGTCTGGCGCGCTGCTGGCCGCTATGCTGTGGGCTTACGCGCCATCGCGCCTGTTCGAGGTCTGGGATCAGGGCAGCCTGCCGCAAATGATGGCCGCCGCGCTGATCCCCTGGGTTTTTGGCGGTCTGCTGCGCTGCGCGGAACAACCCACGCGCCGTCATACCGTCGCATTGGCGCTGCCGCTGGCGGGCATGATCTTCTCGCACCAGCCAATCACGCTGCTGACGGCGTTATTCGTCGCGCCTGGCGCACTGCTGCTGCCGCTGTGGTTCGCGCGCGGGCAGGGAATGCTGCTGCGCCGCTGGCTGAGCATCAGCGCTGGCCTGGCGCTGGCGGGTGGGCTGGCGGCGATCTTCCTCATCCCGCTCGCCGCCGAACTGCGGTATGTCGAGTCCGCGCAGCAAGCGCCGGACGTCATCCCCTACCTGACCAGCAACTTCCTTCAGCCCGCGCAGATCTTTATGCGGCCGCTCGCGGTTGACCTGACCGATATGCGCTTCGAGATGCCGGAGACCTTGGGGCTGCTGGGCGGCGTGCTGGCGCTCGTGGGGCTGGCCGCGCTGCTGCGGCATCGGCGTTGGGTGACGCTGCTGCTCATCCTGGTGGCGCTGGGGTGGGCGTTGTTTTTCATGCTGCGTCCGTCGCTGGTCGTCTGGGAGACCATACCGTTCATGGCGCAGCTGCGTTTTCCGGGGCGGCTGCTGCGCTTCGGCGCGCTGTTCATCGCGCTGGCGGGTGGGGCGACGCTGCTCTGGCTGCCGCGCCGCTGGCACATGCCCGCGTTGGGCGCTGCTCTGCTTGTGACGCTGGCTGCCGCGCTGCCGTTGGTTTACCCCAACCAGGCATTTGTGCAGTACCCGAATCTCTCCGCGCTCGATGAAGTGCGCATGGAAGAACGTGAGTATAACTGGGGCACGACCAGCTACGACGAGTTCAACCCGATCTGGGGTGAGAAGCCCGGTTGGGACGTGGCGATTGAGCCGGAGACCTACATCACCGACCCGCTGCGCGTGTTCGTCAACCGCCTGGACATGATTCGCCAGTACCCGGAACTTCAGGTCGAAGAACTGGGCGGGATGCACTACCGCATCACCGTCGCCAGCGCGCGCCCGGTGCGTTTCCGCCAGTTCTATTTCCCCGGCTGGACGGCGACTGTCAACGGCCAACCTGCCGAGATATATCCGGAGGAGGAGATCGGGCAAATCACACTCGACCTGCCCGCCGGGACGCACGAGGTCGCGCTGGCCTATACAGGCACGACGGCGCAGGCGGTCGGCGCAGTGGTGACGCTGGTCAGCATCGGGGCAGTGGTGGGGATGCTGTGGGGCTGGCGGCGATCATCCTACCCTGAATGGCAGAACCGCACTCCCCAACCCCCTCTCCAAGGGGCGAGGGGGAGCAAAACACAGTCTGGGTGGGATGAGGTTCTGCCCCGCCGCTCCGCGCTGATCATCATGACGGCCATCACCGCCTTCGCACTGGTCAACACGCTGTTGATTACGCCGAATACGACGTGGTTCCGTTACCGTTCCGACCCGGATACTCCGGCTTACATGCGGTCGCCCGTACAGCAGTCCTTCGGCGGGGTGTTTAAGCTGCTCGGTTACACGCTCGACCAGACCGAGGTCACGCCCGGCGGCCTGCTCAACGTGACGCTGTTCTGGCGCGCCGAACGCGAATTCGCACAGGGTTACCGCCCGGTCGTACAGCTCGTCAACTGGCCTGTCAGCGCGGCGTGGGGTTCGGTCGAGCCGTTCTTCCCTGGCGGCGGCAAAACGGATACCGGCTATCCGCTCGACCGCTTCGCCTCGGAACTGCACAGCATCCCTGTGTTCGCGGACGCGCCGCCGTATATCGGGCGCATCAGCGTCCAGATGATCGACGCTGTGACCAATACGCCGCTGCGCCTGCCGGATGGTTCTGACCGCGTGCTGCTGCCTGATGTGATCCGTATCCAGGGCGCGACACCAGACCTGCCCGACCGCCTGGGCTACCGCTTTGCCGATGCCATCGACCTGCGCTGCGCGGTGGTACAGCTGGAGGGCGAACAGTATCGCATCCGCCTGGGCTGGCGCGCGGCTGCCAGCATTCCGAACGATGTCATCGTCTTCGTGCACGGTCTCAATGCAGATGGAACGTTGGTTGCGCAGAACGACGCCGCGCCGCTGGCCGGGCAGTATCCCGCGCCGTCCTGGCTGCCAGGGCAGACGCTCGACGATGATGCCCACACGCTGCCTGCTGACCCCGCCATCAGCGCTGTCGCCATCGGCTTGAGCGATGTGAACGGGCGGCTGCGCGTGACGCGGAACGGTCAACCTGTACCGGATGATCGCGTCATCCTGACGCCGGGGGAGAATACATGCGCGGCTTAAGGCGTTGGGATGTGCTAGCACTGCTGGCAGTGCTGCTGCTGGCGGCCGCGCTGCGGCTGGGCGAACCCGGTGTGCTGGAATTCCTGCACGATGAGGCCATGCTTTCGCTGATGGCGCAGGATATGGCGGCGGGCGGCAGCATCCCACTGACGGGCATCCCATCGTCGGTCGGCATCCCCAACCCGCCGACGAGTGTTTACGTCATGGCGCTGCCCTACGCACTCTCGCACAGTCCGCAGTTCGCCACCCTGTTCGTCGCGGCGCTGAACGTGATTGGAGTCGGGCTGCTGTGGGGCATTGCACGGCGCTGGTTTGGCGCGGGCGTCGCGCTCGCGGCTGGGCTGATCTACGCGGTCAATCCCTGGGCGCTGCTCTACAGCCGCAAAATCTGGGCGCAGGATTTTCAAACGCCGTTCATCCTGCTGGCGCTGCTGCTGGCACTGTATGGCTTCCGCGAGGGACGGCGCTGGGCACAGGTGTTGTGTTTGCCCGTGCTGTTCTTCGGGCTGCAAATCCATTTCGCGGCCTGGGCGCTGCTGCCGCTGTTCATCGTGCTGATTGTGCGGGGATTGCGCCGTAGGGACGGGATAGTCGCTGCCGCCATCATTGGCATCTTGCTCGCCCTCCTCACGCTGTTACCCTTCGCCCTCGGCCTCGCCGACACGCTGGCGCGCGAACCGTACCGCCTGGAGAACCTGCTCAACCGGGGCGGAGGTGGCCTGTCGCTGAGCGCCGACGCCTTGCGCTACAGCCTCAATCTCGCCAGCGGCCTGGGGCTGGAAACCTGGGTCGCGCCGCAGCAGCAGGTTGATCTGCTCGCCCAGATTGCTGCACCATCGGCTTTACTGGTCGTCGCCCTGGCGCTGCTCGTAATTGGCACATGGGCGGTGCTGCGCAGGCCGTTGGGCTGGCTGCTCATCGCTTGGGCGCTGCTGCCGCTGCTGGTCTTCACGCCTACCTGGACGCCCGTTTACCCGCACTATTTCATCACCGCGCTGCCCGCCTACGCGCTGCTGATGGGAGTGGGCGCTGTGTACGTCTTTACGGTGCTGCGATCTGTAAGGATGGGATGTATCCCGTCCCTACGGCCTATCCTTCGACCTGCCTTGATGACGGTCGGCGCGGCACTGCTGATCACCCAGGTGTTGTATTGGCGCGGGGTGCTGCGCTATGTCGAGACAACCGCCACGCCGTATGGCTTCGGCACGCCGATGAGCGGCTTGCTGGCCGTGCGCGATGCCCTCGCGGATGAAGATGACGTGCTGGTG
>JAEUQX010000346.1 GCA_016788625.1 Anaerolineae bacterium | reverse complement strand
TTCAACAATGCGGTGCTTGAGCTGGTCAAATTCCTGCTCGCTCAGGTTCAGAAATGGCAGGTGTTCGCGCACAATGGTGTCAACCATGTCGCCGTAGCCTGCGCGGATGGCCTCAACCTCGGCGTCGCGCGCGGGCAGTGAAGCCGCTTCCAGGCGGTCCAGCATCGCGGTGCGATCCACGGCGCGCAGCCTGGCGTATTGCTGCGCTACCAGCGTGAGCGCATAGCCCACCTGAGCGCCGTGCAACTGCGTCTCGCGACCTTCCTTCAGCCGTTTCATTTCCCAATAGTGCGAGGCATGATGTTCCGCGCCGGAGGCCGGACGCGACGCGCCGAAATCGAGCATACACAGCCCGGACTCGATCAGCGCATCCATCAACGCGCGAACGCCTTCTTCCGAGCGCTGCCCAATCGCCGCCGCGTGGCGGGTCACACTGTCAATCGCAGCCTGCGAGCGGCTGGCAATCACCGCGTCATACGGCTCGTCCCACAGGATGCTGCCCATCTTCCAGTCCGCCAGCGAGGTGATCTTGCCGATCATGTCGCCAAACCCCGCCCCGATGAGCGCCTGGGGTGCGTTGACCAGCGTATCCAGATCAGCGAAAACGGCCAGCGGCGCCTGGCACAGGATGGTCGTCTTGACGCCAGCGAGGATGATCGGCGCGCCAATCGAGGTGAAGCCATCGACCGAGGGCGCTGTCGGCAGACCGATGAACGACCTGCCCGTGCGGTGGCTGACGAAGCGGGTGATGTCGGTGATCGTGCCCGACCCCACCGCGATGAAGGTACACGGCCCCAGCGGCGCGCGGATGAACACCTGCATACACTGGTGCTCGTCGGTATGAATGTGATGCCCGGCCAGCACGACGCTGCTGACATCGTGTCCAGCGCCGCGCAGCGCCGCCTCGACCTTCTGGCCGAGCGCGGGGAAGGTGTTTTCATCAGCGACGATGCAAAAGCGGCTCAGCCCTTTGCTCGCCACATATTCCAGCAGCTTCGAGACTGCTTCCTTGCCAACATAGATCGGATCGATAATTGCCATGATCTTCGCCTGTTCCCGTTTGTTTGCAGCCGCTTCGCAGCGGGCTGTGCGGTAGAGTGTTGCTGCTCAGATCGAGCATTCTCGCAGATCAGCGGTGCACATGTCGAGTGACATCATGCATGACGGGCCTGATCTGCTGGTAAACCTCGCGATATTTCTGGGCATAGAATTGATACTGTTCGTGCCGTTCGCGATTCGGCTGATATTCTCCGGCAATCATGACCATCGCTTTGGAGGCCGCTTGCAGCGAAGGGTACAGGCGCGCACCATAGGCCGCCGTCACGGCTGACCCCAGCAGCGAGGCTTCCGTCACGCGCGTCAGGTAGATCGGCTGACCGATGACATCGGCGTAGATTTGCATGAAAAGTGGGCTGTTGGTCGCTCCACCGCAGGCGATCACCCGCTCGACCGGACACTGCTGGCGCACGAAGGTATCCAGGATGTCTTTCATCCCGTAGGCGATGCCCTCCATGATCGCGCGGAAGATGTGCGCGCGGCTGGCTTGCAGCGATAAGCCCAGCACGACACCCCGCGCCAGTGAATCGGTATGCGGGGTGCGGTTGCCCTGGAAGTAATCCAGCACGATCAACCCTTCGGAACCGACTGGCACGCGCGCTGCTTCCTCGTCCATCAACTGATAGACGGAGACGCCGCTGGCTTTGGCGTGATGCCCTAATTCCCCGGCGAAATTCTGCTTGAACCAGTTGAGGATTGACCCGGTGGAAACCTGCCCGCCTTCGACCAGATTTAAGCCGGGAATCACGGCATCTGGAAAACTGCCGAAGATGCCCGGAAAATGCACTTCGTCCGGCGTCAGCCCGGAAAGCACGTTGGACGACCCCATGACGACGCCCAGATCACCCGGTTCGACCACGCCCAAACCCAGCAGGCCGACGAAAGCATCGCCGCCGCCCATCGCCACCGGGATGCCCGCTGGCAGCCCCAGCTCGCTGGCCGCCGCCGCATTCAACGGGCCAACCGCCGCGCCCAGGGGCAGGACATCTGCCGGAAACTTCTGCGCGATGTCCTCCAGGCCGATGGCGGCGAAGAAGTCGTGCGGCCAGCCACCGCTCGGCTGATGGTAGTACCAGCGCTGCGTGACGGTATTGAAATTGAGCGCCATCCGCCCGGTCAGCTTAAAGGCAATCCAGTCGGTGTACTCGATGAAGATGTCGGCAGCGGCGTAAATATCAGGTTCGTGTTCCTTAAGCCAGAGCGCCTTTGCCGGGAACCACTCCGCGCTGACCCCGGCCAGACTGTAGCGCAGCGCCTCGTGCCCGCTGCGGAAGATGCGCTCGGCCTGCTCGGTCGCCCGCACGTCCATCCACAGCAGCGCGCGCCGCAGCGAACGACCATCGGCCTTGCAGGGCAGCAGGGTGCAGGTAGTCGCGTCGGCGCTGATGCCGACGATGGCCTCTGGCGGGATGGCTGCCGCACCCAGGCAGTCGCGCACAGCGGCAACCAACCCCGACCACCATTCCTGCGGGTCCTGCTCCGCCCAGCCAGGACGGGGAAAATAAGTCGGGTACTTGCGCGAAGCTGATGCCAGCACATTCCCGCTGGCGTCAACGATCCCGGCCTTTATCGCTTCGGTGCCAGCATCAATGCTGAGTAAATACATCGCAACCTCTTAGAGTGCTGCGCCGGTATCACCATGAAACAGATGCAGCCGCTGTGCGTTGAATTGCAGCCAGACCTGCTGCGCGCGCTCGAATGTATCAGCGGCGGGCGTGACCACCAGGATTTCATGCGAGCCGACTTTAGCGGCAAGCTGGCCTTCTTCGCCCAGCGCCTCGAAGGTGTGAACCGTGCCCTGAAGCTCCGCGATGCCGTTCTGCGAGGCCTGATGCCTGGCGATAACGTCAATCGGACGGATGCCCAGTTTGATCTGCCGAGGGCTGTTCTGGTTGAGTTTTGCCTTCAGTTCGCCCGGCAGCCTGATCTGAAAACTTCCGTCGGTGGCGCGCAGCCCCGGCTCGCCACCATCGCTGATGGGTTCGCACAGCATGAAGTTCATCGGTGGTTCGCCGATGAAGCCCGCCACGAATTCGTTCACCGGATGGTTGTAGATGTCATCAAACGAGCCGACCTGCTGGAGCACACCCAGATTCATGACGGCAACGCGCTCGGCCATCGCCACCGCCTCGAGCTGATCGTGCGTGACGAGCACAGTTGTGCGGCCCGTGTTGGCGTGCAGGCGCTTCAGCTCCACGCGCATGTGCGCCCGCTGAGCGGCGTCCAGGTGCGAAAGCGGCTCATCCATGAGGAAGACATCCGGGTCACGCACCAGGGCACGCGCCAGCGAGATGCGCTGCTTCTGCCCTCCGCCCAACTCGGCGGGCTTGCGGTCGAGGATGTCGTCGATCTCCAGGATGCGCGCCACCTCGCGCACACGCTGGTTGATTTCGCCCTTCTCCATCTGACGCGCGCGCAGGCAGAAGGCGATGTTGTCGTAGACTGTCAGGGGCGGATAGAGCGCATAACTTTCGAAGGCCAGGGCGGTATTTCGCTCACTGGGTTCAACATCGTTCATGCGGCGGTTGCCAATGAACAGATTGCCCTGCGTGATAGACTCCAGGCCGACGATCATCCGCAGTGTGGAGGTCTTGCCACAGCCGCTCGGCCCCAGCAGGGCGAGGAATTCGCCATTGCGGATCGTCAAATCCAGGCCTTTGACCGCTTCAACCCCGCCTTTGTACGTCTTGTAAATGCGTTCCAGGCGCACTTCTGCCATGATTACACCTATCCAAAGAGGATGTTCTTCTGAGTTTTCGTGTCAAAGACGATGATCTGTTCGTTCTCAACCGCGATTCTGACTGGTTCGTCAATCTGGAAATCGTGATCGATGGGTGTGAGGATGTCCATGCGCTGGCTGCCCACGCTGGCGGTGAGGACGCCCTTGGTGCCCAG
>JAEUQX010000312.1 GCA_016788625.1 Anaerolineae bacterium | reverse complement strand
GCCAAACTCATCGGCTACGCGTTCCGCCGTGTGTCCCATGCTCATGTAGACTTCCGGCGCGTTCTCCGCCATATACGGATTCGGGCTGATGTGGAAACCGCTCATTGGCACCAGCGACATGGTTTCCGCGCCACCCGCGATGATCACGTCTGCGCCATTGGCGATCACGCGCTCGGCGGCCATGGCGATGGTTTGCAGCCCGCTGGAGCAAAAGCGGTTGACCGTCTGCCCCGGCACTTCGACGGGCAGCCCCGCGCGCAGACTGATCACCCGCGCGAAGTTCAGCCCCTGCGCGCCTTCCGGCATGGCGCAGCCGATGATCACGTCGTCAATCTCCATCGGGTCGAGCTTGCCCTCGGTTTGGCGCATCAGGTCGCTGATGACCACCGCCGCCATGTCGTCCGAACGCACGTTGCGGCTGACGCCACGCTTCGATTTACCTACGGCGGTGCGCGCCGCCGCCACAATTACTGCTTCACGCATCAGAATGACCTTTCGTTACTATTGCTCAACTGCCGTATCAACAAACACATCCCGCACAGGCAGCGTGAATCCCGGCAGTACATCACCACCACTCAGTACGTCCGATTCGGTCAATACCTGCTCATCATCAGGTGTATAGACTTCGACTAGCCGTTTTTCCGGGATGACCAACCACACCAACCGCGTACCATTCGTCAGGTAGTAGCGGGCTTTCTCGCGCAAGACGGGGAAACTCATATCGAGTGTTTTGACCTCGGCGGCAAAATCCGGCATCCCGCCAACACAGCCCTGCGTTACAACCGGCGTTTGACCAGCTCGATGTGAAACGTCAATTGTGCGAAAGTTATACCGATCACCGGGCACGCAATAGTCAACCGCAATTCCTGCGCGACCTGCCTGATCATGTGATTTCAGGTACTGATACAGCCACCCCACCAGATGTCCCATGACTAACCCACGCATCATGATTAACTCAACCCGCTCTACAATTTCACCGTGAATCAGTTCAAAGCGCCGTTCTCGATTTTCAGGTCGCTTCAAGAACACTGCAAACTGATCGACCGTGATATGATCCAACGATAACACCCCTGAATAGCAGTCAGCATCCACCCCATTATATGCGCGAATGCTGACCACAAATCCGCAGTCCACAGCTTATGGTCGTTAGCCAAGTGTCATGACCTGCCAAAAGCTACCGACTATCGACTTCCGCCTCAGTTCCGCAGCGGCTTGTTGGTTTGCAGCATATGCGTGATGCGTTCCATCGTCTTCGCCTCGGTCACCAGGCTCATGAAGGCCTCGCGTTCCAGGTCGAGGATGTACTGTTCGCTCACCCACTGAGGTTCGCTCAGCGCGCCGCCCGTCAGCACATAAGCCAGCTTGCGGCTGATGTGCGCGTCGTAGTCGCTGGCATAACCGCCCTCGCGGAAACCCTCGATGCCCAGCAGCAGCGCCGCATAGGCATCGCGCCCAGCCGCCCAGATTTTCTCCGGCTGACGCGGCACGTAGCCGTCCGCCAGTTGCAGCGCGTGGCGCTTGGCCTCGCCCAACAGGTGCGCGCGGTTGAAGACAATCTGGTCATCCGCGCCCAGGAAGCCCAGCTCGCGCGCTTCTTTGGCGCTGGTGCTGACTTTGGCTGTCGCGATCGCCTCGAAGACCTTTTGCAGATGTGGCAGCACATCGGCATTTGGGCTGGCCGCCATCACCGGGCTGACCACGCGCCGCAGCATTTCCTTACAGCCGCCGCCTGCCGGGATCAAGCCGACGCCGATCTCGACCAGTCCGGTGTAGAGTTCGCTGTGCGCCACGATCTTCGCGCCGGACATCAACAGTTCTGCCCCGCCGCCCAGCGCCATATTGAACGGCGCAGTCACGACAGGCTTGGGCGCGTAACGCATGGCCTGCGTCAGATTCTGAAGCTGGCTGATCGAGTCGCCCAGTTGATCCATCAAGCCGCTCTGCACGGCCATCACGACCATGAAGACGTTCGCGCCGATGCAGAAGCGTTCGCCATCATGCCCGACCACCAGGGCATCGAAGTCGCTTTTCAGCAGGTCGAGCGCCTTCCAGCCCATCTCCACCAGGTCGGCGTCAATCGCCAGCGCCTGGCTGTGGAACTCCAACAGCGCCACGCCGTCGCCCATATCCAGCACGCTCGCGCTGCCATTGTTGGCGACCACGCCCGCCGAGGTATCTTTCCAAGCCTTCGTCACCATCTCCGGGATGCCCGCGCCTGGCGCGACCGCTACTGGAACTTTGCGCGCCCGCAGCCCGGCCACCGTGATCTCACGCGGGTCAGCGGGGACGGGCACGTAGTCGTTATCCAGCGGGCTGTAGTAGTGCGTCTTGATGCCGTTCTCGTCGTACAGATAGAACGTCTTGCAGCCTTTGCCAACCATGTGCTGCACCCAGTCCGCCACCGGGTAGCCTGCCGCCTCGAAGGCCTCGACCGTCTCCGCCACGCCAATCGCGTCCCAGATTTCGAATGGCCCCATCTCGTGGCTGAAGCCCCACTTCTGCGCGTTGTCCACGTTCAGAATCGTGTCGGTGATCTCCGGCACGCGGTTGGAGGCATACGCCAGATAGAAGGCGTGAATATGCCAGAGGAACTGCCCGGCGCGGTCTGGCTCGTTGATCAGCAGGCGGATGCGTTCGCCCGTCGGTTCAACCTTGCGGTGCTTGCCAACACTCTCAAAGCGCGGGTTCTTCGGCGCTTCATACTCGAAGGTCTCGACGTTCAGCGGCCAGAATTCTTTCTCGCCACCCGCGCCCTTGACCTGCTTATAGAAACCCTGCCCGGTCTTGTTGCCCAGCCAGTTGTTATCGAGCATCTTCTGGCTGATCAGGTTGGTCTTGGGGTGATTCAGCACCTCGCGGGCCGGGTCATCGGGGATGGCCGGGTACAGGTTGCGCGCCACGCCCACCGCGATGTCGAAGCCGACCAGATCGTTCAGCCGGAACGTCGCCGTCTTTGGCCTGCCAATCAGCGGCCCGGTCAGCGCGTCCACTTCTTCGACCGTGAAGCCGTTGTCCAGCGCGTAGTTCATCGCCTGCATCCCGCTCATCGACATGAAGCGGTTGCCGATGAAATTCGGCTTATCCTTGCAGATCACCACGCCTTTGCCCAGCACGCGCGTACCGAACTCGACCAGGAAATCGACGATGGCCGGGTCGGTATTCGTGTGCGGAATCACTTCCAGCAGGCGCAGGTGGCGCGGCGGGTTGAAGAAATGCGTGCCCAGGAAGCGCCGCGAGAATTCCGGCCCCAGATGCTCGGCAATCGCCTGAATCGGCAACCCCGATGTGTTGCTGGTGATGATGGTATCCGGGCGCACAACCTCGGCCAGCTTCGCCATCAGATTCTGCTTGACATCCAACCGCTCAACCACGACCTCAATTACCCAATCGGCGTCGGCCAGCAGGTCGAGGTTGTCGTCCAGGTTGCCAACCTGCACGCGTTCGATGTCGCTGGCGGCGAAGACCTGCGGCGGGCGCGCGCTTTGCAGCTTCTTCAGGTTATCGCTGACGATGGCGTTGCGCTTCGCGGGCGCGTCGCCGGGCTGCGTGCCCTTCGCCGGAATATCGAGCAGCACAACCGGGATGCCCGCCCCGGCCAGCAGCGTCGCGATGCCGCTGCCCATCGTGCCAGAGCCGATCACCCCTGCCTTACGAATAGAATATGCCATAAGTGTTGCTTACCTTTCGTTTAATCCAGATCATGAACTCGTGGCGCTAGATATGGCTGCCAAATAGTCAAATGTACATCTGTAGGGGCGGGATATATCCCGTCCCTAAGAGGGAAAATGGTTATTAGCTCAGCTCGTGGCGCGTGTAGCCCAGGATGCGCCGCGCGATGATCAGCGTGTTGATCTGGTCGGTGCCCTCGTAGATCATGGCGATCTTGCTGTCGCGCATCCACTTCTCCGCCAACCACTCGCGGCTGTAGCCCATCGCGCCCAGCAGTTCCACCGCCTTCTGCGCCGCGAACGTTGAGGCGCGCCCGGCCTTAACCTTCGCCATCGAGGCTTCCAAGCTGTTGTGCAGCCCCTCATCCAACATGGCGACCGAACGCAGCGTCAGCAGATGCGCCGCCTTCATCGCGGCCTCGGCCTCCAACACATCGCGCTGAATCGCCGTCAGCTTGTGATAGGGCTGGTTATAGGGAATGTCGATGCCGTTCTCGGCCAGTTTTTCCTTCAGGAATTCCAGCGCCGCGCGCCCCACGCCCAGCGCCGAGGCCGCCACCAGCGGACGGCTGGCATCGAAAGTCGCCATCGCGCCCTTGAAGCCCTTGTCTTCCTTGCTGGCCTGCACCTCCGGGCTGCCCAGGATGTTATCCGCCGGGATGCGCGCGTTGTTGAAGACAATCGCGGCGGTGTCGCTGGCGCGGATGCCGTGCTTGATCTCCACCTTGCCGATGCTCACGCCCGGTGTGCCTGCCTCCACCACGAACGGCTTGATGCCCGCGCGTCCGGCGGCCTTGTTCACCGTCGCCCACACGATCACCAACCCATTCGATTCTTCCAACGCCAGTTTGCCGCTGGTGATGAAGATCTTCTCGCCGTTCAGCACCCACTCGTTGGTCTCTTCGTCGAACTCCGCCGTCGTCGCCATCGCGGAGTTATCCGACCCCGCGCCCGGCTCGGTGATCGCCATCGCGCCCCACACGGGTTGTTCGCCCTCGGCAAAGCGCGAGAGCAGGCGAATTTTCTGCTCCTTCGTGCCCACCGCTTCAATAGCCGCACCGCCCAGCGCCGCAGCGGGCAGGCACAGGTAGATGCCCGCATCGCCCCAGGCCATCATCTCGACCATCACCATCAGCCGCAAATACTGTGTGCTGACTTTCTTCTTTTTCTCGCCATCGCCGCTTTCCGAAGATGACGGTTTTTCCAGGCGTTCCAGCGACGCGCGCTGCTGTTCCTTCAGGATCGGCCACATCTGCTCGACAAAGGCCGTCGGGCGCTCATGTTCGTTCTCATCAAGTTGGCGCGCATAAGGGCGCATCGTCGTCTCGGCGATGAACTTGACCATCTGCGCCTGCATGATAACGTTATCGGGAACGGTAAAATCGATTGCCATCGCTCATACTCACTTTCATCACATCCATCACTTCAAGTGACTAGTCGATAGTCATTAGCAGGTTGTTCAGAGTGCGATCTGCGCGGTTTTGAACCACACCACATGCTCTATGCTCATCCCTGCGGCAGACACAAAGACTCGCCGTTTACGCTGAACACCTGCCGGACGCGGCACACAAAGCCATAGACTAACGACTAAATGCTATAGACTTCAGATCAGAGCCAACCCGTCAAATGTCGGGAAGCCGCGCCCGTTGCGCAGCCAGCGTTCCGCCGGGTATTCGCGGATGAAGCCGTAGCCGCCCAATACCTGCAAGCCGCCATCGGTCACAAACAGCGCCATCTTGTTGGCTGCCTGCCGCGCCAGATAGGCTTCCTGCGTCGCGTCCTCGCCTTTGTCCAGCTTCCAGGCCGCTTCCCAGGCCATAAGTCGCACGCCGTCAATTTCCAGCGCCATATCGGCCAGCAGGAAGGCAATCGATTGATTCTGCGCGATGGGCTTGTTGAACTGCACACGCTGCTTGGCGTAATCGCGCGCGTATTCGAACGACGCCCGCGCCACGCCCACCGCCAGCGCCGCCAGCGCCACATTGCCGCGCACGAGCAGCGCCTCGTAATCGCAGCCCACCGCGCCGCCCAGCACCATATCCGGCTCGACAGCCACATCGTTGAAATGCACGCGGTAGGTCGGCAGCGCGTGTAAGCCCATGAGCTGCTCGCGCTTCTCGATCTGCACGCCCGCCGTATCGCGCGCCACGATGTAGCCGTCCACACGCCCGCTCTCGCTGTCCCGCGCGTAGACCAGCATATGCTGCGACTCGGCGGCCAGCGGCACATAGGCCTTCGCGCCGTTCAGGATGATCCTGCCATCACGCCGGGCTGCCGTCGTCTTCAGGTCACGCGGGTCGAAGAACACACCCGGTTCGAGCAGCGCTGCCGTCGCCGGAGTTGGTGTCTCCTCCAGGAAGGCGGGCAGCAGCGTCTCGCGTTGTTCCGCCGTGCCATAGAGGATCACCGGATAAGCGAACAGCGCCGGAGTCAGCACATGCAGCGCCACCGCCAGATCGCCAAACGCCAGTTCTTCGGCAGCCAGCACGCCCGTGATCGCGCTCAACTCGCCAAATCCGCCCAGTTCAGCGGGCACGGCTGACGGCACCAGGCCAATCTGCCAACCCGTCTTGACCACGTTGAGCGGTGCTTCGCCGCTCTCGTCGGCCTCATGCGCGATCTTGCGAATGTCGTTCAGCGCGTAACGATTGATCGTATCGACCAGTAGTTGTTGGTCTTCAGTTGGGGTAAACGAAACCATAGGCTTTCCTCAGCACACTTTCATTGCGATAACAAAGCACTCAATGCAGGGACAACGCTCGCCGCAACCGCGCGATTGCCGTCCTCAGAAATATGCACATAGTCGATGAACACACCATCATCGGTGTCCTTGAAAAGGTCGGAGAGCAGCAGCACATCGGCGGCCTCTGCCGTCGCCAAGCGTGCCCGCAGCGCCGCATCCACCTGCTGGTAATACGCCAGGATGCCGGGGAAAGCGTTCTCCGCGCGCGTGACCATATCCTGCTCAGCGGGTGTCAGCGGCTTGTAGGTTATCATCGGCTGCCAGATGAACAGCACCTGCACATCATAAGCATCGGCCAGCGCGCGCAGCAGCTTCATGCTGTTCAGGTAATAATCGACGAACGCCTCCGGGTCGCGCGTCGCTGGTGAGGCAATCAGCGAAAAGTCATCTTCGGTGCCCACGCCGCTGCCCATCGGCAGTCCCATATACGGCGCACGGAATGAGGCTACGATGTCGTTCGCGCCCTGGTAGAACACAGCCACATCGGGCACATCGCCACGCACAAGCTGCTGCTCGAACAGGATGCGGTCGCTGGTCATCACATAGCCGTTCTGCCCCAGGTTGTGCACCCAGGCCGCGCTTCCCGCCGCGTTCAGCAGGTCAGCCGTCAGCGAGGGAATGGTATAGCCGTCGCGCGCGCCATAGCCCCACATGGTCGAACCGCCGAAGAAGAACACGCGCGGCACATCGTCGATTTCTGCCACGACGTTCACGCTTTGGCGCACGCCCGCCGCGCTTACGTTGATGTATTCGCCCGCGAACGCGCGCCCGACGCCGCCGATGTATGGCGCTTCGCTGCGCTGACGGTTGGCTTCCAGCTCCAGCCAGTAGCGCTGCGAGTCCACACCCGTCTCCGGCGGAAAAGCGTAGCGATTCACGGTGTAGCTCGTGGCGTAGAACAACGGCTTGATCGTGTTGTTGAAAACTGCCGCATTGGCCGCCAGCACGCCCACCAGCAGCAGTCCGGCGCCCACCAGCACCCCCGTCATCGTCCACACTGTCTGCCAGCGCGTCAGCCAGCCCGCCAGCGCGAACCAGCAGGCGGCCAGCAGCCCCAGCCCGATGAGCAGCACCCAGGCGATCAGCAGGAAACGCAGCGCCCCCACGTCCGCGCGCACCTCACCCAGCAGGAAGTAGGCCTGGGCCGCCGCGATCAGCAGCAGCACAGTGACGGCAGAGCCAACGAGCGGACGCGACAACAGGCGCGCAGCCCGGTTCGCAGCGCCTTGCAGCCGCGCCATCGGGGTCTTCAGCAGCCAGCCACACAGCCCCAGCAGCACGACAATGCCGACAACATACGGCGCGACGATGTACAAGCGCCAGGCCGGGCGCGCATGAATGATCGACTGCGGCGCAAGAAACAACCAGATCAGCGAGATCACGGTAACGAGCAGGCCACCAACCAGCAGCGCGAACAGGCTGCGGCCCAGCAGGTCGCCGCCGCGCTCGACAGGTGTGCGGCCGTCTTGTGTAACCGTCATGTGGCGTTCTCCGCTTTTGGCTGTGCCCGCTTGAGCAGCGCCACCACATCGCGTGAGATGGCCGGGAAATGTGCCCCCAGCGCCACCAGCAGCGCGAACGGCAGGCCAATCGTGAACACCTGGTTCGGATCGTCGTAGAAGAACATCAGCGGCGTAAACAGCTCCGACCCTGCCGAGGCGCGTTCAAAGGTGATGTACAGTGGCAGCCAGATCGCCAGCGTGGTGATCAGCACCGCCACCCAGCTCGGCATCTTGAACTCGATGCGGGCGATGAACCCGGCAGCCAGCCCCAGCCCGCCCAGCACCAGGGCGTTGATATCCGGCGAATTGAACAGCAATGCGTCCAGGAACCACCAAAAACTCATCCAGGCGGCGATGCCCAGCACAATCGTCAGCACAATCCGGATGATCACCTGTGCCCGTTCGTTCAGTGAGCGGCGCAGACGGAACGGCAGCGATTCAGACAGCAATGCCATGATGCCGATGAACAACCCGAACACACCGCCCATCGCTATCGTCCAGCGCATCCGCTCCGGCGTGATCAGAATGTCGCTGCGAAACACCGAGAACGTCCAGAAGCCCATACCGACCAGGCCGCCGAAAAAACCGCTCTGCAAGCGCCAGAGCATCTGCGCGCGGATATTGCGCTGCACGCTGCGTTCCAGGAAATTGCGCTGCAAATCGGTGAGGTCGTCATGCTTTTGCAGCGCCAGCATGTCATCGAGGTCGTCGCCGCGCAGCAGCAGGCTGTTGCTGTGCCCCTTCTTCTCCCATTCTTTCGCGCGCACCAGCAGCCGGGTCAACTGCCGCTGCTCACCCAGATCGGTGTCAATCGTCTGGCTGAGCATCCTATAGGCGGCATCCAGCTTGTCCGGCTGATCAAACTGAATCCAGTTCAGATGCGAGATTTCGGAGGGAATTTTGCTAGGGTCGGTCGGACGGTAAAGGATGGGGATTAAGCGTTTCTTGTTCTTGGTGGAGTAGTTCACTTCCAGCCCGCACACCTTCGACTCCAGCGAGTCCGGGCTGATGACAAACACGGTTGCCTGCGCGCTGTCGATCCCGTTACAGATTTCCTCCCACCAATCAGACGCGAAAGGGATGTCTTCCCAATCCACCCACACATCACGCCCTTCTTTTTGCAGGCGCGCAACCAGCGTTTCAACGAAGGACTTATCACGGCGTGAGTAGGAAATGAATATGTCAGGCATCAGGTGTGTACTCCTCGGCTAGGCGGTTGTCCGGGCAGCAGTGCGCCGTGCCAGCAAGCGCCGCAGCAGGACAACATAGCCCGACCACGCGCGCGGTGCGACGGCACGTCCAGCAGCGAAGGCCTCCGCTCGGTCGAGTGCGTCCTCGATCAGCGCGTCATGCAGTGGCCGAAA
>JAEUQX010000279.1 GCA_016788625.1 Anaerolineae bacterium | reverse complement strand
GTAGGTTAGCTACGTGTTACTCACCCGTGCGCCACTAAAGTATTGCTACTCCGTTCGACTTGCATGTGTTAGGCACGCCGCCAGCGTTCATCCTGAGCCAGGATCAAACTCTCCGTTTGTTGCTGACGGTGGTTTTTTTCTTAAGCAGTTCCACCTTCTGCTGTCTTTCTCTTCCTCACTATCCTGTTGTTAAATTGCGCTTCGTGCTTTTTTTGCGCGAAGTTCCGATAGAATATCAACCGCATTCCTACCTGTCAAGACTGACTTTCACACTTTTTAAAGGAACTTCACGGCTAATTTCAAACCCCATCTGGCACGAGGTCTTCATCCGCCAAGTCTGCCTGAAGCCGCACTTCCGCTGGTCGATCCCCCAGGATGTCCTTGACGTAAACTTCCTGCACCAGAATCACCAGAATGGCGATCATCGGTACAGCCAGCATAATGCCCAGGAAACCGAAAAAGACCGCCGCGAAGATCTGCCCGATCAATACCAGGACAGGCGAAAGGCTCAGGCTCTCCTTGAAGATCAGCGGCGCGATCACCTGACTTTGCAAAAACGATGTGCCATAGATGATCAGCACAATCCAGCCAATGCTCTCTGGAGCCTGCGCGAAGCCAACCGCCAGAGACGGAACAAGTGCTGCAATCGGCCCGAAGTTCGGCACGAACGAGAATACGCCAGCCAGGATACCCAGGGCGACAGCCTGCTCCAACCCCAGCAGCGCCAGCCCTATCCACGTCGCGACGCCAACGATCAGCATCAGCAGAATCTGCCCTTGCAGCCACAGGCGCATGGTGAAGTCGATGCGATCTATGATGTAGCGCACGCGATCACGGTACCACAGCGGAAAGAGCTGGATGAAACCCTCTTCATGGAGGCGCGGCTCAGCCAGCAAGTACAGACTGAGGAAGATCACGATGATCAGACTCAGCAGCGTGCTGGCAACGCCGCTGACAACCGGCAGCACCGAACCACCAAGCTGCCCCAGCGCGCCACCCAACTGCCGGGTAATCTCGGAAAACAACTCATTCAGGTCTTCGATGCCGAACGTATTCTTCAAGAGATCCTGCAAGCTGGCCGCAAACGTGTAACTCTCGCGGAGCTGCGGGTCGCGCTGGATGTCTTCCCACTGCGTGACCAGTTCGCGCAAGCCGTCCTGCACATCCGTTGCCAGGGTCGCAAACTGACCGAGCAAATCCGGCAGCACAAGCAGGAACAGCGCGATGACCAACGCCGTGATCCCCACCAGCGAGATGATGGTCGCGGGCGTGCGGCGGATGCCCAAGCGCACCAAAAAGCGTATCGGCATGGTGAAGAGGACGACGAGGATGATCGAAGCCAGTACCAACAGCAGGGTATTATGAACTTCCCACACCGCCAGCAACAGAATGATGACGATAATCGGTGTCAGAACCCAGCGCATGATCGGGTTTGGTACAGCACTAAGCGGCGAGCGTGTGCTCATGCCCCCTCCTCAACAAGATATCAGACTCCACAAATCAGTCTTTAGCTGGAACCTCAGACGGCTTCCCCTCAACAGCATCATCGTCGGGCATATCGCCAACATCACGAACTGAACGTTTGACGCCCAGTTCCTCGTCAATGTCGTTATCATCGCCCACAAAATCGCTGGTCGGAGATTCCGCCAGTTCACTGTCGAGCTTGATCGGCTGGAAGTCGTCCAGTTTCACCTCAGAAGCATCAAGATCTGATGGCTTCCCATCAGGCGCGGATACGGGTTCATCAGCAGGCATAGCAGGCTCGTCAACAGGTACCTCGCGCCGCCATGCGCCTAACACAGTGCCGACGCGCTCGCGCTCAACAGGCACAGCAGACTCCGCCTCAACAAGTGTCACTGCTGGCGCGGGCGGAACTTCAGCAGCAGGCGCATCGCTCGCGGGCGTTTCGCGCCGCAGGCCGCCCAACAGCCCACCGATCAAACCACCGCTTCCCGGCTGGGCCGAAGCAGGTGACAGCTCTGGCGTGGGTGTGGGCTTCGGTTGTTCGCCGTAAATCTGGATATGGACACGCGGCCTGCCCGCCAAGCGCAGCCCCAACTGCTTATTCAGCACCTGGTTGAGGGCGCGGTTAATCTCTTTCTGTTTAGCAGGCAAGTTGACATCGTGGCCAAAGACGGTCACCTGCATCTCAATATCAGCGCGCCCACGTACCGGATTGATCTGTGCTTCTGCCGAGGCGACATCCGGCAGGTCGCTCACCGCCTTGAGGATGCGACCACGCGCTGAATCCACGCTGACTTCGGTAATCGCGCCACCCGCACGCATCATCAGGCCGGACATACGGTTCCTGCGCTCACCCCGAATTTGCATAGTGGTCAAAGCGCCCAACAGAAGGGCGACGACTAACGCAACCAGCACCCGCAGCAGCACAGGCGCTTCCATAATGCTGCCCGTCCAGCCATTGACTGAGCCTGGCGCGAGCAAGAAGAGGACGACGACGGCGATCAGCGCAACAGTCAAGATCAACAGATACAAGCGCTTCAGAAAGTTCAAGCGCGCACTCCTTCTAAGCTATACTCATCCGGTGTATCGCACCACTACCAGCGTGAGATCGTCAAATGGGGTGACGCCTTCACCAAACACTTCGACAGCCTGCACGATATGCTGCACGATGCCTTCGGCGGAACGGTTCGCGGCCTCGGCGATGGCCTGCCCCAGACGTACTTCACCAAAATTCTCGCCCGCCGGGTTCTCAGCGTCGGTCAACCCGTCGGTGTAGTAAACAATGATATCGCCCGATTCGAGCTGCAAATCAACTTCGCGCAGCGGGTTATCGGGGAACCAGCCAATCGCCCGCCCACCGCGCGGCATCAACGTCACCTCGCGCGTCGCGGCGCGGTAGACCAGCGGCGGGTTGTGCCCGGCATTGATGTGAATGCTCTGCCCGGTGCGGTTGAACAGACTGTAGAACACCGTGACGAACATACCGCTCTCGGCATCTTCCAAAATCAGATCGTTCGTCTGCGAGAGCGTATCGCGGGCCGACATGCCTGCGTAGGCATGGCTGCGGATCATGCTGCGTGCGACCGCCATGAACAAGGCTGATGGTGCACCCTTGTCCGACACATCGGCGATGACGACGCCGAAGGTCTCATCGTTGAGCATGAAGTAATCATAGAAGTCACCCGCCATCTCACGAGCGGATTTCCACACGGCATGAACATCATAGCCCGGCAGGTTGGGTTTGCGGCGCGGCAGCAGCCCCTGCTGAATTTCGCGCGCCAGATTGAGTTCGTGTTCAAGGCGCCCTTTTTCGACGGCGACACCGTACAAGCGCGCATTCTCCAGCGTGATGCCTGCCTGGTTAGCAATGGCTGTCAGCAAGTCACGGTCGCTCTCGGTGAAATTGCCCGTCCGCATCGAGGTGTCGATATACACGACGCCAATGAGCCGATCCTGCACGAGCATCGGCGCACAGAGTATCGCGCGCAGGCCGCGCATGATGATGCTCTGGCCGGGCGTGATGCGCGTATCATACAGCGCATTGTTGGTCAGCAGCGGCTGGCGCGTGGCGACCACCTGATTGACGATGGTCGTACTGTAGGCATCTTCCTGTTCCAGTTTCTCCCCCGTCACGCCGCGCGCACAGAGCAAACGCAGTTCGCCCGTCTGGTCATCCACACCCATCAGGACGCCGCGCTCTGCACGCGTGACGCGCATCATCGAGTCGATGACGTTGTTCAGCGCCTCGTCGAATTCCAGGCTGGAATTCATGGTCATGGAGATTTGGTAGATGGTCTTGAGGTGTTCCGGGGTCAGGTTCATTGGGAGCGATAAATCAGACATGGCATACCTTTGGACTCAGGGTCGCTGCACCGATGGAATTATAGCACTGGACGACTGGCCTAGCGAATTGCGCGACCAGGTTTTACCATTAGCGGGCAGTTAATCTGGACAACAGGGCGAAGTTAGATGTTATTTGATGTCACGATTTTCCCCAAGAATCTCAATAAGGCCGCCGCTGTCGCCCGCGCCGTCGAAGACTACGGTTTCGCGGGGTTATGGACAGCGGAAACCTCGCACAACCCGTTCCTGCCACTGACTCACGCGGCAGCCGCCACCCAGCGCATCGGCCTGGGCACAGCGATTGCCGTCGCCTTCCCACGCAGCCCGATGGTCACGGCGGGTATCGCCTGGGATCTGGCGGAACAGTCCGAAGGGCGTTTCATGCTCGGGCTGGGTACACAGATCAAGGCGCACATCACCAAGCGCTTCAGCACGGAATGGAGCGCTCCCGTGCCGCGACTGCGCGAGTACATCGAGTCGATGCGCGCGATCTGGGGCGCCTGGCAGCATGGTACGCCGCTGCGCTATACAGGCGAACATTACCGCTTCACGCTGATGACGCCCTTCTTCGCCCCCGACCCGATGCCCCATTGGGATGTTCCCATCTACATCGCGGGTGTGAACGACGGTCTGTGTAGACTGGCAGGCGAACTCTGCCAGGGGTTTCATGTGCACCCCTTCCACACCGTGCGTTACCTAAAAGAAGTCATTATCCCCAATATCGAGGCAGGCGCGCAGAAGAGCGGACGAACACGCGCCGACATCAAACTGACATGCGCGATCTTCGTCGTCACCGGGCAAACAGCGGACGAGATGCAGAACAACCGCATCATGGCGAAGTCACAAATCGCCTTCTATGCCAGCACACCCAGCTACGGCTCGGTGCTGGCGCTGCATGGCTGGGATGATCTGGGCGAACGCCTAAACCGCCTCATCCGTGAAGGGCGCTGGGGCGATCTGTGGCAGGAGATCAGCGATGAGATGCTCGATCAGATTGCCGTCGTCGCGCCGCCGGACGAACTGCCCTACAAAGTCAAGGAACGCTATGCAGGGCTGCTCGACCGCGTGGGTTACTACTTCCCATTCGTTCCGGATGAAGACGACAAACAGATGATGTGGAACAACGCAGCGAAAGCATTCAATTGAGGCAATAGTATGAGTCATCCAGCACACGCTTACGCGCAGGCCAACGCCGCGCGCTTCAAGGAGCAGTTCACGACCCTGCTCCGTATACCCAGCATCAGCACGCAGCCAGAACACAACGCGGATGTTGCCCGCGCTGCCGAGTGGCTGGCCGCCGATTTACGCGCCATCGGCTTTCACACGGTTGAAGTCATCCCGACAGAGTGGCACCCCATCGTCTATGCGGAATGGATGGGAGCGGGAGAATCTGCGCCAACCGTCCTCGTTTACGGTCATTATGATGTGCAGCCCGCCGAGATGAGCGATGGCTGGCACACCAAGCCGTTCGAGCCTGTCGAACGCGACGGCAAGATCTATGCACGCGGGGCGATTGACAGCAAGAGCAACGTGATGGCACAAATCAAAGCCGCCGAGTCGCTGCTGGCATCCGGCGGTGCCCCCGTCAATATCAAGCTGCTGTTCGAAGGCGACGAGGAAACCACGTCTGAGCCAATGACACGTTTTGTCACTGCCAACGGCGAGCGCCTGAAATGCGATGTGGCCGTGATCTGCGACGGCAGCATGTCCGACCGCCAGCAGCCCGACCTGCCGTATGGACTGCGCGGCGTGGTCAGCATGGAACTCGAAGTGTGGGGGCCGAAGCAGGATCTCCACAGCGGGCACTACGGCGGCACTGTGCATAATCCGGTGCAGGCACTGGCCGAGATGATTACGCAAATGCACAATCCGGATGGCAGCGTGGCGGTGCCTGGTTTCTACGATGATGTCGTGGAAATCTCGGCGGAAGAACACGCCGAACTGACGAAAGCCATGCCCTGGATTGAGGCCGAATGGAAAGATGTGGCCGCCGCGCCGCAGCCCTGGGGCGAAGCGCAATTTAACCTGCATGAGCGCATTGGGGCGCGTCCAACGTTGGAGATCAACGGCATCGCGGGTGGTTACGCAGGCGAAGGCTTCAAGACCGTACTGCCCGGTCGTGCGCTCGCTAAGATTAGCTGCCGGCTAGTGCCGAACCAGCTTTCCGTGCCGATCTACGAACGCCTGCGCGACTTCGTGCAGCAGATCGCGCCGCCAACAGTCCGCGCGGAACTGCGCCTGTTAGAAACGGGTGAACCGGTCGTCATTGACCGTCACACCCCTGCCGTG
>JAEUQX010000271.1 GCA_016788625.1 Anaerolineae bacterium | reverse complement strand
ACAAGACCAGCTATGTCGAAGGTTTTCACGCGACAAAAGATGCAAATTTGGTACGGCAGCACGCCAGGCGCTATTATTTGCAGGTCGGCGTCTATGCCGCAGCCGTGCGCGAGCAGCTCGGTCTGACGCCAGACGTGTATGTACATTATGTGCAGTACGGCCAGACGGTGCATGTACCTGCCGCTGAATGGCAGGATGCGCTGTTGAAATTAGAGCACACAATCGGTGAACTATTCGATCTTGACTGAGTAAACCCACAATGATGCAACGCTTTGCTACCCAACTGCCTCCCTGGGCACGTTCCGATCACCCTATTCTGCGCTACGAACTCGGACGCGCCAGACAGGTCAACCGCCGCACCCGCTATCTGCGTGTGGCCGGGGCGGCGCTGGTGCTTGTGCTGTTGTTCTGGGGCGGTTATGCCATCGCAACAGGATTATTCCAGAATGCACCGGGCCAGAATCTGACCGAAGGCATGATGGCCGTCGCCTTCTGGCCGACGCTCGCGCTGCAAGTGCTGCTGCAAATGGCCGCGCTGACTCTGACCGTCAACACTGTCAGCGAGCAGAAGCGCCGTCTGACCTGGGACAACCTGCGCGCCACCGAGACGGGCGCGAACCTGACGCTGCGCACGCGCTGGGCAACAGTGTACTACCGCTTGATGCCGCTGCTGGCCATCGTCACGGTCATCCGCGCCGTGCTGATCGTCGGCATCCTCATCGACCTGACCGCTTTCCAGGGGCGTTACATCGATCTGCTGATCAACAATGTCACGCCGGATGTCTCGCCCGTCGTCGGTGCGCTCCTGCTGGCCTTCCTGATGACCGCCAGTCTGCTGCTGCCTTTCACCAGCGTCGGGCTGGATGCCTCGATTGGTCTGCTGATTTCCGTGACCGTGCAGCAGCGCGTCTACAGCGTGATGATGCAGATGGTCATCATCCTGCTGCGGTTAGTCGTCGTCGTTGCGCTGCTAGTTGGCGCGACGCAGTTCATCCAGGGTGACCTGCCGCTTTCAGACGGCGCCGCCTGGGCGCTGATGGGCGCATTCGCCGGGTTTGGCGACTGGGGACTCTCTTACCTGCACCTGGGTTTTTACAGCGAGGTATGGGCGACGATACCTTACGCCATCCTGCTTGGTGTGGCGCTGCTGGCCTTCGCCATGCTGGAGTCGCTGGTGAGTGAATGGCTGCTGGCCTTCGCCATTCGCCGCGCCGAACGCATGGGTTGAGCGTAGGCTACCAGTCGTGTGTTGCATCTGTAAAAGTCGCCTATAATGCAGGGTGTAACGTAAACCATTCGTTGGGGGATTTGTGATGATGACACGAATTGGTCGGGCGGCATTGTTCGCGCTGCTGCTGTTGGGTCTCAGCTTATTCGTATTGCCCACTCATCCTGCCGCTGCCCAGGACGAAGTCTCTGTGCTGGCGGCTGACCACGACGCGGCAGTGCTGGTGAAGTGGATGCAACTGCTCTACGACCGCGTAGAAGCGGAAGCGATCTCCGCGCCGGCTGCCGCGCGCCTGTATGCTTATGCGGGCATCACTGCCTATCAATCCGTGCTGCCGGGCATCCCGGAAGGTCTCTCGCTCAGCGGCCAGTTGAACGGCATGGATGTGGTCGCCTATCTGGAAGATGACGCAGAATACGACTGGCCGTCTTCGGCCAATGCCGCCCTCGCGACGGTTGTTGCTGGCTTGTTCCCGGAAGATGCCCAGCAAACGCAGCGCGCCGTCGATTCGCTGCGCACCAGCCAGCAGCGCTCCCGTGAACGCGCTGTTGACCCTGAAGTGGTCGCGCGCTCAACGGCCTATGGCGATGAGATCGGCCAATTGATCCTGGAGTGGATGAGCCTGGATTACTTCGCGGAAACCCGCGACATGGAATACGAATTTCCTACAGGCGATCCGTCCTTCTGGGTTCCCACCCGCGAGGGGATGCGCGCGGTCGAGCCGTTCTGGGGACAGATTCGCCCGTTCGCCATGTACTACCCCGACCAGTGCGCCGTCACGCACAACATGCCGTTCAGCACCGATCCGGACTCAACCTTCTATGCCCAGGCAATGGAGGTCAAAACCGTTGGCGACAACCTGACCCGTGAGCAGCGCGAAATCGCTCAGTTCTGGGTCGATACCCCTGGCGAGACAGGCACCCCTGCAGGGCATTGGGTGCTGATCGCTAATCAGTTGGTCGATGTGCTGGAACTCAAGCTCGACCGCGCGGCTATGATGTATGGACTGCTCAATATCGCCCTGGGGGATGCCTTCATCTCGGCCTGGTCGCTCAAGTATCAGGTCAACCTGCTGCGCCCGGAAACCTACATCAAGCAGTATATCGACGAGCGCTGGAATCCGCTGATCGCCTCGCCCGGCTTCCCGGAATATCCGTCCGGGCACTCGGTCGTCTCCGGCGCGGCGGCAGAGGTGCTGACGCAGATGTTCGGGCAGGTGGCCTTCACCGACCGTTCCAAGCGCCGTCACGGGCTGCCGGAACGTTCGTTTACCTCATTCGAGGCAGCAGCATCTGAGGCGGCGATCTCGCGCATTTACGGCGGCATCCACTTCCGCGAAGCCATCGAGAACGGGCTGCGGCAGGGGCGCTGCGTCGGGCGCCACGTCCTCAACTACGTGCTGCTGCGCTCGATCCCGCAGGGGGAATGAGGAGGCAGAGAACCTCACCCCCAGCCCTATCATTGTTGCAAAACCGTAGGGACGGGATATATCCCGTCCCTACTCCGATCACAGCGGTTTTCCCTCATCAATATTGCTGTGATCTATCGCACTATTTGGAGAGACAAGGGACAAACAGGCTGTTCGCCCCTACAATCTCCACCGCTTCTCGTCTTCCTATGTGCTTCTCTGCGCCTCTGTGGTGAATGCTTCCTCTTGTCCCTACCCCCGCAGCAGGCGCGGGATGTCGCGCAGTTTCGGCGCTTGCCCGGCCAGCAGCGTCTGCACGCGGAACATACGCCCTGCCAGCCAGATCAACAATATGTCCACGACCAGCAGCAGCGCCGCGCTCAGGGCGATCTCCCAGAACGGCACCGTCGTGATGGTGATTCGCATCACCATCGCCAATGGCGCGGTGATCGGGAAGATGCTCAGGAATATCACCAGCGGCGCATTAGGCGTCGTGGTGAACAAGGCGATAAAGTACAGCGGCAGCACGGCAGGCAGCGTGAAGATCACGGCGTACTGCGGCCCCTCTTGCAGCGAGGTCGAAATCGCCCCAACCATACCGTATGCGGCGGCGAAGAACAGGTAGCCCAGCACGAAGTACAGCGCCAGCACGAGAATCTGCCCCGGTTCGAGCGAGAAATTCGCGATCACCGCTAAAGCCGCGTTGCCCGCTGTCAACTGGGACAGGAGCAGCATCGCCCCCACCCATACGGCGATCTGTATCGCGCCCAGGATGCCCAGCGCCAATATTTTCCCGGCCAGCAGATG
>JAEUQX010000223.1 GCA_016788625.1 Anaerolineae bacterium | reverse complement strand
GGCAGCGCACCTCGGCCAGTTTGCGGCGCACATCCTGACGCGTCTGCTCGGCGGTGTGCGCCAGCATTTCCGCGAGGTATTCATCTTCAACGGTGGCCAGGTCGGTCGCCTGCCCATCCAGAACCCATTCGATCATGACATCGGTCATTGCGCTGTATCCTGGTAAGTATCGCGCTGAAGGATAGGCAGCGCGGCATCCAATAGTTCAAGGCGGCGGTCTTCGGCAACCTCTTTACTGATCAGGTAACGTTCCAGCAGTTCGAGCGGCGTCAGTCCTTCCGGGTTCGCGCCCAGCCGGGCACGGGCGGGCTGCTCCACCTGCTTGCGAATGCCTGCGATCTGGAACACCCCGGCGTGTTTGAGCTCGTCGCGCACGATGTTCTCGTTGAAGCGCGACTCGGTCTCCGGCGAGAGGTCGAGGATCAGCCGCACGACGGCTTCGCGCAGGTCATGACGGGCGATCAGCTTGACCACGTTATCGGTGGGGTTCGGGGCGTTCCGCAGGTCGGCGCGCAGCGTGACGAACGGGCGCACACCGGGCAGCTCGACGAACTGCCAGCGCGTTTCGTTACGCGCCAGTTCAACCCAGCAGAAGCCTTTCGGGTCACCCTCCTCGCCAAAGTCGATGCGCTCGATGCTGCCGCTGTAGATCACAGGGGGCACGCCGCGCTGCCCGCTGGTCAGGTTCTGGTGCTTATGGATGTGGCCGAGCGCCACGTAATCCCAACGCGGATCGGCCAGCGCGGAGAGCGGCACGGCCACGTCGCGCCCCAGCATGATGCTGCGCTCACTGCCCACCACCGCCCCGCTGACGGTGAAGTGTCCGGCCATCAGGCGCGGCATGTCGTGCGCATCGGCCCGCTCCGCCAGTTGGTCGAGAATGGCGCTCAGGCGGTCTTGCAGCAGCAGGTCGGTTTCCGCGATGGTCAGCCCGGCGCTGCGTTCATCTTCCAGCAGGCGCGAGCGAATCGGGTAAGGTGCGGTGCCCAGCGCGACCGGGCCGCGCCGCGTCTCGATCACGCCGAGGTCGTAATCGGCGGCGACGTAGACGTTCGGCACGCGCAGGGTGTCGTAAATCTCGATACTGGAGGCTTTGAGCATCGTGGGCGGCAGGTCATGATTGCCCACCAGCAGGATGGTCGGCGCGATCTCCGACAGGTCACGGATGCGGTGGGCGAACTCGCGCTGGTAGGTCGGGTTGGGCGCGCGCGTCTTGAAAGCGTCGCCTGCGAAGATGATCAGATCGGCCTCGTTCTGGCGCGCGTAATCGCAGATGGCGTCCATGCGGTGCAGGAAATCGACGACGCGGCTGCTCAGCCCGGTGGCCGGGTCGGTCTTGCCGTAGTTTTCCATGCCGACGTGCGTATCGGCAAAGTGCAGGACGCGAATGGGTTCAGTCATAAGGCATCCCCTGGCAGGCTCTGGTAAACGTGATGGTCGGTGAATCACGACATGGCTCACCTCACCCCTAAATCCCCTCCCCATTGCATAGAGAGAGGACTTCTAAGACCCTTTTGTAACATTTCTGCTCCCCCTCACCACCAGGTGAAGAGGGCTGCGAGCGTGAGGGTGAGGTGTATTGCTCAAGCGGTGATTCATTGATTATGGCATGATCATCTCTGGTGATCATGCTATCCCCAAGATGCGCTGCTGTGAACCCTGAACCCTACAGCCGCGCCTTCATCTGCTGCGCCAGGTAGTGCGCCGTGCCCATGATCGTCACCATCGGGTTGACGCCGCTGGCTGTCGGCAGGACGCTGGCATCCGCCACGAACAGATTGCGCAGTTCGTAGCTCTCCCCGTCCGGCGCGACCGCCCCCTGCGCACTGTCGCCGCCGATGCGGCACGACGACATCTGGTGCGCGCTGGAGAGCGTATATGAATTGCCCCGGAAACCGCGCGCCGCCACCTGCTGTAGATAGGTATCCAGGCTGCCACCTGCATCCGGGCGATAAACCATCTGGTCGTTGTGCGGGCTGGAGACTTCGCGCGCGCCCGCCGCGATGTGGATACGCAGCGCTTCCAGCGTGCCGCGCATCAGGTGGCGCGCATCATACGGGTGCAGTTGGTAATCCAGCACAGGGTTGCCGCGCGCATCCACGCGCACGCGCCCGCCGAAGAAATCGCGCGTGATGACGATGATGTTCGCCATATGATTGAGGCGGCTCATCAGCGTCTTGTGTCCCTCGCCGGAACGCCAGGGCATACTGGTGGCCGCGATGCCGGGATGCACCGGGGCAGTCTCCAGGCGCACACCGTAACCGCGCCCATCCAGGTTGGCGAACGATGTGACCACCCGCGTCATCGGCGCGCCATGCCAGGGGGTGATCGCCTCGTCAAACAGGCCATAGGTGACGGTAACGGGGTGCATATGCAGGTTCGCGCCGATCTGCGCATTGCCCAGGCCAGAGCGCAACAGCAGCGCCGGGGTGTGCAGCGCCCCCGCCGCCGAAACCACCCAACGCGCCCTGATCGTCACCGGGTGCTGGCGACCATCCGCGCCTTCCGCCAACGCCTCAGCACCTACAGCGACGCCGCCCTGATGCAGGATGCGCCGCACCTGCGTTTTGACCAGGAAGCGCGCGCCGCAGTCAAAAGCATCTTGCAGGTAGGTCTTGAGCGTGCCCTGCTTCGCGCCGAAGGCACAGCCGAAATTGCAGAAGCCGCAGCTTTCACAGCCTTTGACGTTGCGCGGAATCGTCTTGACGGCGTATCCCAGCGCCTGACAGCCGCTTTCCAGCACGGCGTTGTTGCGGTTCGGTAAGCTCTCCGCTGTGTTGACGTTGATGCGCCGCTCGACCACATCCAGGCTGCGCTGGAATGCGGCGCTGCTCGCCCCGCTGAAGCCGTACTCATGCTCCCACTCGTGCAGCACGTCATCGGGTGGGCGCAGCGAGGCCGCCCAGTTGATGGTCGTGCCGCCGCCCAACGCGCTTCCCGCCAGCACCATCATGCTGCGGTCGCGGGTGGTCAGCGAGCCGTGATGCTCGAACAGCTCTTCCATGCTGGCGCGCTCGCGTCCGTGAAAGTCCGGCTCGGCGTAGTACGGCCCCTTCTCAATGACGATTACATCCTGTCCGGCAGCGGCCAGTTCCCCGGCTACCACGCCGCCGCCCGCGCCAGAACCGATCACCAGCACGTCGGTATAGAGCGTGATCGGCGCGTCGATCTCCAGCGGCCTGATCGGGCGCGGCTGCGCATCGGCGCGCGGCGGTGTATCGCTGTAGCCCAGCGCGGGCCAGGCCGGGTTGGGCTGGTCGGCGGGCATGGCGGCATAGAACAGGAACAGCGTCAGGCGTTTGAGGCTTTGGAAGGTCTGCCGCGCCGCCGGGAGCGGACTTTCCGCCCAGGCACGCAGCAGCTCGGTGCGCCGTGCCGCATCCAGCGCGGAGAACGCGCCCCACTGCCGCGTCGTGATGCCGTTGAAGAAGCCGCTTTCCAGCACGCCCAGGATCAGCTTCAACTGCTGGCGGTCGGCCTCACTGGCGACCTTCTCCAGCGCAGCTTCGAGCTGGTCGGGGATGTCCAGGTCGTGCGCGCCGCAGCCGAACAACGGAGAGTCGCCGCCATCCGGCGTGGGCAGAGCGGGCGCGAGTGTTTCGCAGATCAGGGCGAGGGTGTGCTTTTCAGCGGCGTTCAGAAAGGCCATAAGCGTCACATTACAATCCATCGAACGTTCGTAGTCAGTATAATGCAGATTCGCATTTCAAGGCGGACATTCAAACGGATTCCCAACGACGTAACAAAACCCGCAACAATCAGACCAATCAATGCTACAATGCTCGGTGTTTGCCTTTCATCTTCAAGGACAAAGTTGAGACATGCTGGCTCAAGCCCGTCACGACAGCACGAGTTCACGAACGCGCATCCAGAATCCGCGACGACTGATGATCGCGCGCGGCATCTGGGTGGTGTTGGTGCTGGCAGCAGCGCTGCTGTTCATCCTGGGTATGGGCAGCGATATTCAGAACAACCTGCGCATCTGCCCGCAGCCGCCCTGCGAGGGAGTCACTCAGCCCGTGCTGCGCATGGTAGACCCACGCCTGGGAGCACTGCTGCCGAATGGCTTCTGGGTGATCTACTTCCCGCTGCTGGACGCGGTGTTGATGGTGGTCTGGTTCATCAGCGGCGTGGTGCTGTTCTGGCTGCGTTCTGATGACTGGGTCGTGATGTGCCTGTCACTGGCATTCATGCTGCTGGGAGCGTATTACGGCCCATCCACCATCGGCGTCTCGGATGCCTTCCCGGCGCTGCGGCTGCCGCTGCTGTTGGTCTTCGCCTGTGGCATGACCTTCACGCTGGTCATCCTCTACACTTTTCCTGACGGCCACTTCGTCCCCGGCTGGACGCGCTGGGTGATACTGCCTTTCGCGCTGTGGGAACTGATGCGCGGCGCGGGATTCTACTTCCGCCTGCCTTTCTATGTGCCACCGTACCGCATCGCGATCTTCATCATCACGCTGGTCTTCCTGGGCACGGGCATGTACGCGCAGGTCTATCGCTACCGGCGCGAAACGTCTGCGATACGACGGCAGCAGAGCAAGTGGTTCGTGTTGGGAGTCTCGGCGGCCATCCTGGGTCACATCCTGTCGACCACCTTTCTCTTACTGTTCACACAGCCTCACATTCCCGTATCGATCAGCCTGATCGTCAATCTGGCGCGCCCGGCCGTCGAACACCTGCTGCTGATCCTCATCCCGCTCACAGTTGGCTTTGCCATGCTGCGTTACCGCCTGTGGGATGTCGATCTGGTGATCAACCGTTCGCTGGTGGGCGGCGTGGTCACGGCGCTGCTGGCGCTCATTTTCCTGGGTGGGCTGCTCATCCTCAAGTCGCTGCTGGAACTCCTGTTGGGCGATGAACAAACCACGCTAGCGGCGATGGTCTCGACGGGCGTGGTGGCGCTGTTGTTCGGCCCAACGCGCCGGGCAGTGCGCCATTTCGTGGATCGCAGGCTGTACGGTTTCCGCTTCGACCTGAATGATCTGCGGCAGGCAGGCATTGCCGATGGCAAGATTGAGCGACCTGGCGCGCTGACGGGCACGACTCTTGGCGCGTATGATGTGCTGGGGCTGATCGGCAAGGGTGGCATGGGCGAGATCTATCGCGGACAGGCTGCCGGGGAAACCGTCGCGCTGAAGATCCTGCCGCCGGAACTGGCAATGCGCGATGACATGCGCGAACGCTTCAGCCGCGAAAGCCGCGCACTGCTGACGCTTGACCACCCTAACATCGTCCGGCTGCGCGACTTTGGCGAGAGCCGGGGCATCCACTACATCGCGCTCGATCTGGTAGAGGGACGCGACCTATCCGCCGTACTGGACGAATATGGGCGGCTGCCATTGGGACAGGCCTGCACAATCATCCGCGATGTCGCCGCGGCGCTCGACCACGCGCACCAGCGCGGCCTGGTTCACCGCGATGTCAAGTCGTCGAATGTGCTGCTGCAGGCGCACAATGGGTCGTACGAACCCACTTACCGTGCCATCCTGACGGACTTCGGCATCGCCAAGCTGCACGAAACCAGCCAATCCCTGACAGGCACAGGCGCGGTGGGCACGATTGACTATATGGCACCGGAACAGATCATGACGGCGCGCGAGGTCGATGGCCGGGCAGATGTCTACGCGCTGGGCGTGATTTTCTACGAGATGCTCACCGGGCAGCGGCCGTTCCAGGGCAACGCCGCCAGCGTGCTGTTCGCGCACTTGCAGCAGCCGCCGCCCGACCCGCGTGATATGCTTCCCGAGCTGCCACCGCACATCGTGGAGGCGCTGCACAAGGCGCTGGCGAAGAACCCCGACGAGCGCTGGCCGACGGCTGGCGCGCTGGCCGCCGCGCTGGGCTGACATAGACGCCGCCGCCACATAAGCAGGATTAGCACAAGAGGACACGTCATGACCGAACACTACGATGAATGGCAGAAACTGGCCCCGCGCGGGCTGGTGGTGATTGGCGCGGGGCTGAGTATTGTGTTGGAAGCCGCCGGGCTGAAGGTGAAAGGCGCGGCATTCTGGCGCTGGTTTACGCTCGGCACACTGGGACTGGCCGTGTTCAACTGGGGCATCGCCATCTTTGGCGAGGCCGTTAAGCACCGCGCGCTGTACGAGGTCGAACTTGGCAGCGCCAGCCGCGACAGCGCCTCACGCCTCGAACGGCGGGGATAACACGCCTGAATCGCAGTTCTGAGTGAGGACAGGTGAATTCCACACTGGCCTTAATGAGTCGATGCCAGCAGAAGAATGTCCTCACATCGCTCGCAGCGGACTCACTTCGACGTGATGGCAAGCGATGCGCCCGACTTCCGAGATCAGCGCGATGCCCCCGCCATCGTACAGGTGCAGCTCATCCTCCGCAGTGAGGACGACGGTTCCGTTGATCGAAGCCGTCAGGCGATGACCTTCCACCTGCAAACTGAGTTCGTAGGTATGCCCCAGCTTCCAGCCGGAGTCCATCTCCGCTAGAGTGGTATCCTTGCCCTCAAACGCCCGGATCAGGCGTGTTTTCTCCTGGTCAATCAGCAGGGCATAGTAGCGCGTCATACCCTGTACGCGCACGCCGATACCGCCCGCCTGGCACATGTGCGGCGTCAACCGCGCGCTCACACGGTAATCCGTCCATTCGCGCGTGCCCTGGATCATCAGCCCGCGACCCTTGTTCTGGATGAGGCGATACGACTCCGGCCAGAAATCCAGATCGGCCAGGCGTTCACGGCTGTCAAAGCCATCAATCCAGGCCATCTTCCACAGTGACGGCCCGGCAATCCCGGACAGGCGATTCTGCTCGCGCTCCAGCGGACGGTTGAGCACCACATCCGGCGTGCCATCCCAGGTGAGGTAATCCAGATACAGCGTGCCGGACTGCCCATCATCCCCCTGCACCTGCACGCCGACGAAGGCGATTGGATAACAGTGAGTATCCGGCACAACCCAAGTCAGCACGGCTGAGCCGCCCGGCGAGAGTGTGACCGCTTCGCTGTGGAGGACGGTCAGTTCATCCTTGGCATTGTAGTGCTTGAGATACACATTGGCCTGCACAGCGCTGTGGTTCGCGGAACTCGCCGTCAAACGCGCGTGCACCGTCTGCCGGGAGTAGATCGTCGGAGAGGCCAGCAAGCGGTAGCCGCGCCGCTCAAAGTAGCGCGCGACATCGACAGACGGGATGAACGTCGGAGTTTCGATGCGCCCCACCCGACCCGCCGCGAGGCTGTGATAGTGAACGGCCAGCGAACGTTCCCCGCTCTGGCTGAAGCCCGTCACATTCTCCAGCGTGACGACGCTGCGCGCCATGATGGAGTCTTCACTCGTGAAGCCTTGAACCGAACCGGGAAGCTCGAAGTGGAAACGCGCTCCATTCTTCGGGTGAAGCGCTTCCTGGTGCTGCAAAGCGCGCCCCATGTTCACGAGGTGATAAGTCTCGGTGACGGCATCGGTAATCGAGCGCCCACCGTCGGCAGTGGGCAGATACAGGCGATCTGCAACGGGCGAACGCCAGTCTGGCCCGCGCTCAATCCCGGCCAGGCCGTTCTTGATGCCCAGCAAACAGCCAACATTGCCCGAATTGCAGTCGGTATCCCAGCCCGACGTGTTGACGATCATCAGGGACTTCTGGAACGAGTCAGCCCCATACAGCAGCGAGAAGATGATCAGGCCGTGATTGGGCACCATGTGGCAGTTGCCGCCGTACTTATCGTAGCCGTAGCGCTCGGCCAGTGAGCGACGGGCAGCGCGCCAATCCGGTTCTTTGGCGTGCCACTCGCGGATGTCGCCGATCATGCGGGCGATGACCGAGTTATTGGGAATCAGCCCGAGCGCTGTGTCGATCAGCTTGTTCAGGTCAGGCTCGACGAAGGCCTGCGCTTCCATCGCGGCAATCACCTGTGCGCCGTAGATAGCTTCGCCATCGTGGCTCACGCTGGACGCACGGCGCGCGAAGTCGGCGGCCAGTTCAGGGTCGCCGGGAGCAATCATGCCCCAGCCATCAATGAAGATCTGAGAACCGATCTGTTCCGCGACAACCTTGCCATTGAGCGCCATTGAACCACTGCGTGGCGCTTCGATGCCTGCTTTCAGGCGCAGATAGGCCGTATGCTCGGTGGAGTTGCCCATCCCGCCCCACCACAGGATCGTCTGCTCCTCGATGATGTAATTGAGCCACGAATGACCGATCTGAGCGGGGGTCAGCTCGCGCGAGCAGCCGTAATCCGTGAGCGACCGGATGAAGGTGAAGGTGCCAGAAATATCGTCGTCTGTGACGATCAACGGGACATTCAGCTTCTCGTGAACGTAGTAGTTCACCTCGCCAAGATGTTCGACGATGGCTTCATGCGACCAGCCTTCAAAAGGCCGCCCCAGGTAAACCCCGATAATTTTGCCCAGCACACCTGCATAGACACGTTCTGAATAGTCAACTGGAATGGACATAGATGATTACCCTATCCCTTGAGTCCGCCTTGCGTCAGACCTTCGATGAATCGGCGCTGTAAGAGTAAGAAAAGCACAATGATGGGGATGACCATGATGACCGAGCCTGCACTGGTCAAGCCCCAATCCCGACTGAATCGCCCTTGAAACTCAAAAAGGCTGGTGGCAACGGGCTTGAGCGATGGATCTGGCAGAAAGGTTACGGCAAACAGAAACTCGTTCCAGACGTTCAGCCCAATGACCAGCCCGGCAGTGAGGAACCCCGGCCAGGAGAGCGGCAGAATGATGCGGCGGAATACCTGAAGATTGTTCGCCCCGTCAATTCGCGCTGCCTCGATGAACTCTTCCGGCAGGCTGACCATATAGGAGCGCAGCAGGTAGGTCGCGAATGGCGAGTACAGGCCGCAGTAGATGATGATCAGCCCCAGATGCGTGTTGATCAGCCCGATTTGCCGCCACATGACGAAGAGCGGCACCATGAACAACTGCGGGGGAACACTGGTTCCGACCAGGAAATAGAACGCGATCAACGACGCCCCGCGCAATTTGAGCCGCGCCAGCGCATAGGCCGCAAAGCCCGCGATGGTTAACGACCCCACAATCGTGAGACTCATCATCAGGACGCTGTTGCGGATGGTGATTGCATAGCCGCCCTCTTTCCAGGCTTCGGAATAATTCTCCCAACGAATCTCTTCAGGCAGGCCGATGGGGTTGCGACCGATTTCCACCGTCGTTTTCAACGAGTTCAGGAACAGGATCGCAATGGGTACCAGCGCGAACAGCGCCAGCAGCGAGAGGATGATGTAGTTCGGAATATTTGATTGGGCACGCTGGTTCTTGAACATCCTAGATTTCCCATCCTCTCCGCCGCAAATAGATGAAACCTGCTACGGCCAGCATGACCCAGATGCTCATCATCACCCCGATAGAAGCCGCGTAGCCGACATCAAAACGCTGGAAGGCGTTCTGATATAGATACGTTCCCATCACCTCAGACGAATTGGCCGGGCCACCGCCTGTCATGATGAACACATAATCGAAGACCAGCGACGACCAGATGGTGATCATCAGGATGGTGAAGACCAGCGTGGGGCGAATGCTCGGCAGCGTGACAAAACGAAACTGTTGAAAACGGCTCGCGCCATCCAAACGGGCTACTTCATACAGTTCCACATCAACAGCCGTCATGGCCGAAAGATACAGAATTACCAGAAAGCCCCAGAAGTGCCAGCCATCGACAAAGGCAACGCCAAACAGTGCGGTTTCGCGGGTGCCAAAGATAGGAAAATCCAGAAATGTTATGCCGTAGTCTGCCAGGATGGGGCCGATGCCCACGCGTGGATGAAGAATCTGGCGCCAGATTTGCGTATTGACGACGCTGGCAAAGACGTAAGGTAAAAAATAGGCAACCCGGAAAAAGATCTGCCCCCGCTTGATACCCGACAGCATGTACGCGCCAAGCAGCCCCACCGCAATGGGGATCGTCAAAAACAGGGCTGTCCAAATCAGATTATTCGTCAGTGACTTAAAAAAGACCCCATCCTGAAAAAGCTCATTGAAATTCTCGAATCCGATGATGTTGATCGGCCCGTATCCTGACCAGTCGGTGAATGCCAGGAGCAGCCCAAAGACCGAGGGGATAATCACGATGATGAGATTCAGAATCAGCAATGGCAGGATGAACGACCAACGACCCAGCGTCGCCCAGAATGAGTACTGGCCGAACGCAGTGGATGTGTTTTTTTGTGCTGTCGCCGTAGACCTGGATGATAGCATTGCGGGACCTCCTGATGAAAAGGGGAAGACCGCCGGCAGTCTTCCCCTCTCTAAAAGTATCGGTTTATCGCGCTGGAATCGGCGGCACCGCCCCGTCTGCCCGCGCTTCGTCCCATGTAGCCTGGTGGTTTGCCAGATACGTATCGACCGTCATCTCGCCATACCACACATTCTCAATTTCCTGCCAGAGTTGTACGTCAGAATCTGCCGGCCAGAACGTCCAGGTCGTATAGCCCACGCGACCCTGGTCAGTGACCGCGCCGAAGTCAGCATAGAAGCGCACAATGCGTTCGTCCGTGCCTTCTGGGAAGTCATCGGCGGTGAACTTGAGCGGCACGACGAATTCGCCGTAGTTGTATCCCGACGCGATCTCCAGAACGCGCGCGGGGTCGCTGAACAGGAAGTCCAGAACAGCGATGGCTGCGTCGGTATTGGCCGACTGCCCATTAACCGAGAGCGTGCTGCCCGTTGCCAGCATGTAATTGTATTCGGGCAGGTTTTCGGAGAACGGCGGGATAGGCGTCCAGTCCCATTCGTCTGTTGTCTCGCCAAAGAATTCATCCGCGCCGCGGAAGCCCCACGTGCCGATGATCATCATCGCAGACTCACGGGTCGAAAGTGCCGTCCATTGTTCATTCCAGCCGTAGGTGAACCAGGTTTCCAGGCTGTCGTTGAACCAGTTGACATCGGCCATATGGCTGCGCAGCAGTTCAATCGCCTCAGCGAACACCGGATCTGTCCACGACTTTTCGCCCGTCAGCGCTGCGTATACGTTGTCCGCGCCCGCGTAGTTATTCAGATACACGCCGACGACATGCTCGTTGGCAGGCTGAAAACCGCTGTTGCCGTAGCCGAACGGGTTGATGCCCTCGGCCTGCGCCGCAGCAGCCACAGCTTCCAGTTCCGCATAGGTTGTCGGCGGCGTCCAACCCTTCTCTTCGAACAGGGTTTTGTTGTACATCAGGATCATCGACTCGAACGTCAGCGGAATGCTGTAGAGTTCTCCGTTGAGGATGCCGGATTCATACGCCCAGGGCAGCAGCTTTTCCTGCCAGCCAAGATCCGCCGCCGACTGCGTTAAAGGTAGAATCAGCCCGGCGTTGACGTACTCACCAATGAACGATGCACCCGGAGTTTGCAGGATGTCGGGAGCGCTGCCCGCCGTAAATGCGGTACGCATAGCATCATCGAGTGCCGACTGCGGCGTGATTTCCAGCCGAATTCCGGGGTGGGCGGCGTTAAAAGGTTCGACCAGTTGGGCATTCAAGGCTTCAATATCAACATAATCTTCCGTCCACCAGGTCACGGTTGTCACGTCCTGGGCGCTGGCAGCACCGACGCTTAGTAACATCAATACTGCCAGAATGACGAAAACGCTCTTTCTGTTCATGCGATTGCTCCTCAATATTTATAGTTGTCCGAAACGAACTGGAGACGTTGTGGTTGCTTTTCCCGGCACGACCTCCTTGTGTTATCCGGTTGAATCTCGCTCAATTAAACGATAGGGCATTTCGATGCTGCGCCCCTGATCCGGGGCAGCGCCGTTGATACGCTCCATGAGCATCTGCGCGGCTTTCTGTCCCAGGGTGCCCTGATTTTGCGCTACCGTTGTGAGCGCGGGGTATACCAGCTTTGCGGTCGGGATGTCATCAAATCCCATGACGGCGATGTCATTAGGGATCGATAGACCTGCTTCGCGAATAGCGATCATCGCTCCCATCGCCATCAGGTCATTGGCTGCGAACACGGCAGTGGGGCGCGCGCCATGCTTGAGCAGGCTGTTCATCGCCTCGTAGCCACCATCTTCGCTGAATGCGCCGGAACTGAACAACGTGTTGTCAAAAGTGATTCGGTGGGCGTCCAGCGCCTCACGATAACCCAGTTCCCGAAAGCGCGCCGGGCCTTGCGAACTGGTGAGCATAGCGATGCGCCTGTGACCTTTGCCGATCAGATGCTCGACGGCCGTGCGGCTGGCGGCAATATTGTCGACGAAGATGTTGTCCAGCGGCATCCTGCCGGGATATTTGGGCACAGCCTCCAGGCGCACGACATAAATCTGCTGTTCAATCAGCGAGATCAGGTCATCGGCGCGCAGATGGAAAAAGACCCCAATGACCCCATCAACCCGTCCCTGTGACATCGAAGTGAGAAGCTTCTTTTCGCGCTCACGGCTGCCATCCGTGTTGTAGATGATCAGGTCATAGCCGTAACTATCGACGGTATCCTGAATGCCGCGTTCAAATGCCGGGTAAAAGGGATTCGTGATGTCCGGGATGATACCTGCAATGGTGAATGTCTTGCTGGAACGCAGACGACGCGCTGTTACATTAGGGACATAGCCAAGTTCATCCATTGCGTTCAGGATACGCTGCCGTGTTTCCGCCGGTATCGTGACGGTGTGATTGTCGTTGATCACATACGACACCATCGCCTGCGATACATTAGCGCGGCGTGCCACATCCGCCTGGGTTGCGCGTTTCTTGTTAGTCATTGGGTTTTGGCTTACAAAAAAGGTTTAAAGAGAAAGACTTATACGTATCAGTTATACGTATAAACTAGCATGATTGCTGAAGGCTGTCAAGTACTTTCGGAGCTTCGCTTAACGGCTTAGGGTGGGTTGGCGGATGTGGTGTAAGCC
>JAEUQX010000686.1 GCA_016788625.1 Anaerolineae bacterium | reverse complement strand
GTAATCGCTTCCAGCGCGGCCTTGGCGATTGCCATGACGTTATACTTCGGCATGACCTTCTCCGCCGCGTAATATGTCAGGCTCATGATGCTGCCGCCGTTGGTCATCAGCGGTTCGGCGCGCTTGGACATGGCGATCAGGCTGTAGGCGCTGACATCCAGCGACAGTTTGAAGCCCTCGCGCGAAATGTCAACGAAGCGCCCGCCCAGGTCTTCGCGATTGCCGAAGGCCACCGAATGCACCAGCGTATCCAGGCGGCCATAACGTTCCTGCACCTTGGCGAAGATCGCGTCCAGTTCGGCGTCGTTGGTTACGTCGCACGGCTCGACGAAATCGCAGCCGATTTCCTTCGCCAGCGGAAAGACGCGCTTCTCCATGATCTCGCCCGCGTAGCTCAGCAGGATCGTTGCGCCTTCTTCGTGCAGGCGCTGCGTGATTCCCCAGGCGATTGAATTCTTGTTCGCCACGCCGAATACCAGCACGATTTTGCCGTCCATTAAGCCCATAACGACTCCCTCCACTCCATCTGTGGGTTGTCAAAATATCGCTAACTTTAACACGGGGAGTGGTGCTGCGCTACGGAATTGCGCGGGCTGGACATGGTCGGGATACGTAGATAACTTGAGTTTCGGGCAACCTTGTATTTGTTCAACCTCATCCCTCAATCCCCTCTCTACCTGGTGGAGAGGGGAAGGTGAGCGAAGCAAAACCTATCCAAGACTGAGGTCAGATGATGCCTTTGTGGTGTATTCTTCGTTTCCTCGTCACCCGGCGCATCTTACTTCTGCTGGCGCGTCCCTTTCGCCATAAGTCGGACTCGGTCATAATGGTACGCATATTCGTACACTCCCATGAGACAGGCTGATGAGCGAACGACCGCTGGCAAACCCCTATCGCCCGTTTGAAGATGACGACGTGAGCAGCGGCCCGTTCGCCGGGCGGCAGAAAGCCTTCGACTTTCTCTATCAGCAGGTAACGAATCCGCTCGGCGCGCAAACCTGCATCGTGCTGGGGCGCGAGGCTATCGGCAAGACCGCTCTGCTGCGTCAATTCAACAGTTACTTTGATGAGACGTTCATCGGCGCGTATCTGGCGCTGCGTGGGCGACGTATCAACGATGAAGCCGGTTTGCTGCGTGCGCTGGCCGAAGTCGCGACGGCGGCGCTGACCGAGCGCAACTTCAGCCTCTCGCGCCTGAGTGAGACGCAGCCGCCGGACGTTCCTTCACGCGCCTGGTTCGGTGAGCAGTTTCTGCCGGATGTATTCCACATCATCCGTAAGCGCCGGCTGGTCTACCTGTTGGACGATGCCGGGGCGCTGACCAAAGCTATCGCGGATGGCCGCCTGCCGCAGGACACGTTCACCTATCTGGACGAACTGCTGCGCGCCAACAGCGGGCTGGGCTTTGTGCTGGCGATGGATCAGCGTTATGAGGATCAGATTCCCGCGATGAGTCCGTTGGTCGGCCTGACCGACAGCTTCCGGTTAGCCGCCCTGCTGCCGGACGAGGCATCCTGGCTGCTGCGCGAACCGGTGCGCAGCCTTTACCGTGTCACTGAAGAGGGTGTTGAGACGGCCTACCGCGCAGCAGGCGGTGAACCTCGCCTGCTGCAAAACTTCGGCTACGAACTGTACCAGCGCTGGCTGCGGCAGCCAGACGAGATCGTGGTGCAGGCGGAGGACGTGAAGCAGGTCAGCGCGTTGGTGGCGCGCCAGAATGACGAGGCCTTTGCCCGGCAGTGGAGCGTCCGCAGCCGCAACGAACGGCTGGCGCTGACGGCAATCACCAGCCTGGTCTACGACGACCCGCTGGGCGCGATCTCGCCGGAGACGGTGCAGGCCTGGCTGATTGACTCGGATTACGCGCTGGATATGACCAGCGTTCACGCAGCCCTGCGCGCGTTGGAATACGACGAGGTGATCGAAGCGACCGCCAACGGGCTGCGCGTTAAGACGGGGCTGCTGCAAACCTGGCTGCTGGAGAACGCACGCATGAACCAGTCACCTGTGCCCTCGGCAGGGAGCAGGCGGCTGCGTTGGGCGGCGCTGGCGCTGCTCGTGCTGCTGGCCGCCGTGCTGGTGCTGATCGTCACGCAGTCCGGTTCACCCGCATCCAGCGCCGAAGCCACCGCCGAGCCGACGGTGACGCTGGTGCGGTGAACGAAGGCTCCATACTATGCTATATTTTGCGATTTATCCGTTAGGTATTCTGTCTGCCCACTCTGTGAGGAAAGCACTACGTAATTCATAAAACCGAGCTTTTAGGAAGTCTGCAAACCCGTCTTTGGTAAGCTTGTTCCCTTTTGGTAGTATGTTGATTGGGCATATGAGCTGATTTGACATCGCCTCTATTTCAGTTTGATATACAACATCATCAATCTGCCCCGCAGCGAATAAACTATCCCAGTGTTCCTTAAAGGTCTTATTTCCTTTGCGTTGATTGTCTTCAGCATTCAAAAGAGCTAGATTGGCAATTGAGTTAATCGGCCATCGCTCATTCTCTGAAATGACACGTTGCAGCTGATCCACCGGGATAACATGTTCGACATGATACTTCTTGGAGTTTTCAGCTACGGTGAATTTATGAACATAGATGTACTTTAGGAGAAGAACTTCAGGGGTAGCGTCTCGAACCAGTCTTCGATTGTGCTGCAACAGCATTTGATTATCAAAAAACCAACTTTCTAATACTTGCGTCCAATTGCTCACTGATGGTGGTGCTCCCAAATAGCGAGACTTTGTTACAGTATCGTGAAGCTTATTGTCACCTGTTCCTTTCCAGTAGTCTTTCAGAATGTCGGATAAATAGAACATAGGCAGGTTTTGCTCTAGTGTTTTACGTTGTATCCTCCAGTTATCCAATTCCTTTTGTGGATCCTTATAATTGTATCTAACTCCAAAAGCTGTCGCTATCATTGAAATGATCTGGTACTCAGTATGATAAATTGAAGTCCGACCTCTTGATGGCTTGACTGAAAATATGCTGGAAAATACATCTCTGACGAACTTTGCGCTTTCGAGTATGGCAGCTTCGAGCGAAGGGATGTCGTCTAACTTCAATATGTCCGGAAGACGTTCCATTTCCCTCACATTCAGACCTACACATGCTGAGAAAAGGTTAAAACCCGCTGAACTTGGCTGATCTTCAGTGACAGACCTGAAAAGCTGCGGAAAATCCTTGCAAAGCAATTGTCCAAAGCCAAATAGATACTCGAAAAGAGTATATTTGTGCATCTGTCGCGACTTTTCGTCAGGTGACTCTTCAACAACGTCCAAGCTGTATCCCTCATCTGCCATACGGTCGTATTTTTCCCATATTGCATCGCGGATTGCTCGATTAGCTATCGTAAGGCTGGTTCCCATCCACTTCGAAGCGTAGATTTCATATCGACTTAACGCTGTTCCCTGTGAGTTTAGTAATTCAAAGACTGTTGGCAAATCGGCAATTGGGCCACTGTAAATGATGATAGCCAATTGGGCTCTACTTATATCGGAAGATTCTCTTATCTCCTGTAATAGCTGCGCAAGTTTTGTCTTTAGAGCATTGTTGTTAGTTACGTCAAAATACACCGATTTATAGTAATTATCCTGCCCGTCTGGTGCCAAGACATCTATAAGAGCACGCGTCAAACTATAAGTTCCCCACTCATCAGTTTCTGTGAAGCCGGGACGAGCATGTACCCAGTTAACAATTGTTGAGATTATCCTCTCCTCATCAAGTGAATATGGATAGAGCAGATTCTGTATCGATTCCACTACATCAGGAGGAATATCCTCGCGCGAAAAGAATTCTGTTGGTTGAATAACATATCTTTTCAAGGCTTCAGTACGCTGAAGGCCATCAATAAGCTGAAAGTTCCGCTTATTACCGTCGTACTTTTCTGGGTCTTCAAACAGTAAGAGTGAACCTATAGGGAATCCTCTTTTTAAGGATGTGATCAGGAGTTTCTGCTTTTCTTTTGTCCAAACTAATGTTCGCTGAAAACGTGGAATTTTGATCCGATATTTTCCTGCCGGATTATCTTGTGCGGCATCTACCAGATTGCTGACTGTCCAGGTTGTTACTTCGCAAAAGTTGTTTGGGTTTTTCATCAATGTACTTCCTGATCTTTGCGAAAAATAGAAATGTGATATTAGCAAATGTAGCGCATAAGATTTGTTCTTGTCAATAAGTGAGCACAATACCCAATTGAAGGGCAAATATGCAGAGGTCAACAACTACTTTATTTTACTTTGGTAATTGCCCTTTATTTTACTTTGGTAATTGCCCTTTAGTTTATTTCTCATATGCGTATTAAACAAAAACGCCTGTCATCGCAGGCGTAAATGCAAATTATCGTAGTTAAATGTGATTAGCTCTAATCCATCGCGCCGGCCAGCACGGTTTCGGTGTCGGATTTGACCTTGACGCCCTGTTCCTCCTGGAAAGCCTGCACGTTGACCTGTCGCAGCGCCGCGAAGGCTACCACCAGCCCGATGCCCGCCAGCAGGAAGGCCATGCCGTAAGCCACCTGTGGGCTGCCGCTCAGCGCGATGCCCAGGTCGCGCAGGATGCCACCCGCCGAGACGCCGATGCCGCGCGCCAGCGTGACCACCAGCGTCCAGAAGCCCAGGAACGTGCCCGCGCGTCCGAAGGGACTCATCTCCATCATCAGCCCCAGCGTGCCGACATTCCAGATGCCCAGCCCGATGCCCAGCAAAATCAGCCCTGGCGTAACCAGCGGGCGGATGCTGGCGAACGAGGACAGTGCGAACAGCGCGAACGTGGCGATCAGCACGCCCACGCCGATTACGGACATGCGCATGTTGGTCAGGCGCGGGTAACGCCGACCCAACCAGAGGAAGACAATTGTGCCGAGGATCGCCATGCTGCCCCAATAGGCGGCAAAGCGCGTGGTGTGCGCCGCGTCCATTCTGAAGACTTCCCCGGCGAACGGTTCCAGAATCAAATCCTGTGAGAAGGCGAACAGCATCGAAAGCGTCAGATACCAGAAGAAATAGCGCGTCTGGCGGTTGCTCCATGCCAGCCGCAGATCAGCCCACAGCGAAGTCGATGGCTCGCGCTGCGCCTGGCTGGATGCGACGTCGCTGTGACGGCGTTCCTCGCCCAGCAGTGAGAAGAACCACAGGCTGCCCATCACCAGCGCGCCAACAACGAACAGGTTCTGCAGTGTCTCCGGCGAAAAACCCTGCGGATGCGCCGCATCCCGGCTGGGCAGCAGCACGCCGAACAGCACACCGCCAACCGTGAAACCGAGCAGCAGGAACGTCCACACGATACCCACCGCGCGCCCGCGTTGACTCGGCGTGGCCCGGTCGTAGATCAGCGCCAGGAAGGTGCTGCCCGAAAACGCACTGCCCAGACTGAACAGCAGCAGCGCCAGCGAGATCACGACCCAGATGCCCAGTTCCGCCGTGCCCCCGCGCGCCAGATGCGCTGTCGAGAGGCCGAGCGCCAGGGTGCTGACGACCATCATCAGCCGCCCCAGCCAGACCCAGAACAGGCGGCGGTATCCGCCAATCGTGTGTTGGTCGGACATGCGCCCGGCCCACACACCCAGCGGCGCGAGGAAGTAGCGCAGACTGACCAGCAGGCCAATCGGTGTGGCGCTGAAGCCCAGATCGCTGATCATGATGCGATTCCAGACTCCGGTGGTGATCACATCGGCCATACCGGAACCGAGGTGAAACAGGCCGATCTTCAGGTTGCGGCCTACGGTCAAACCTGCTTGCTGTTGTTGTTCGCCCATCTTTGCACAGATTCTGTAGATTTTTGTAGATTTTCATGGAGAATTGTAAGGGTTTTTGGCGATGCGTCAATATCTGTATAGGGAACGCTCATCTGGTCGCAAAGTAGGGTACAATAACTCGTAAAGAAACTTTCTTGTTGCAGATGAGGGTTTAACTATGCGGTACAAAAAGATCGTCGTTCCGCTGGATGGGTCGGGGTGGGCCGCCCGGGCCCTGCCGCACGCCGTTGATCTGGCACGCGCGAATGAGGCGGAACTGATCCTGCTTCACGTTTTCGTGCCGCCCGGCATCGAATACACCGATCAGATCGCGCTGGCGGGGCAGGATGGGCAGATTCAACAGCTTCGTGAGTCGATGAAGCAGTACCTGATTGGGCTGCGGACTGAACTGCGCGACGAGAGCATGACCGTCCGCACCCAGGTGATCGAAGGCTACTCGGTCGCCAGCCTGATCTGCGACTACGTCAACGAAGAGGGCATCGATCTGGTGGTGATGAGTTCACACGGGCGCACCGGGCTGGCGCGCTTCCTGTTCGGCAGCGTGGCGAGCAAGGTGATGGAAGGCGTCAAAGTGCCTGTGCTGCTGATCCACCCGGACAAAGAGGAGACATGAGGG
>JAEUQX010000156.1 GCA_016788625.1 Anaerolineae bacterium | reverse complement strand
CCTTGCGCGCGCTGGCTTCGCGCTATGTGGAATACCTCGGTGAAAACCCGGCTACAGCGTTGGCTGATCTGGCCTATACGAGCAGTATTGGTCGGTCGCACCTGCCCTTCCGCCTGGCGGTCACGGCGGATAATACGCTGCAGCTGGCCGGGTCGTTGGCGGCTTATGCGAATGGCGAGACGCCCAGCGGGTTGGTCAGCGACTATGTGACGGAGGGCGCGCAGCCCAAGGTTGCCTTCCTGTTCACCGGGCAGGGCGCACAGTACGCCGAGATGGGGCGGCAGTTGTACGATACGCAGCCTGTGTTCCGCTCGGCGCTCGACCGCTGCGATGACCTGCTGCGCCCGCATCTGGAGCATTCGCTGCTGGATGTGTTATTCAGTCGGGACAGTAAGACGACTGCGCTGCTCGACCACACGACGTATACGCAGCCAGCGTTGTTTGCCCTGGAATACGCGTTGGCGCAGCTCTGGCTCTCCTGGGGCGTGCGACCGGGCGCGGCGATGGGGCACAGCGTCGGGGAATATGTCGCGGCCTGCATCGCGGGGGTCTTTAGCCTGGAAGACGGCCTCAAGCTGATTGCCGCGCGTGGCCGTCTGATGGGCGCGCTGCCCGCTGGTGGCACGATGCTGGCTGTGCTGGCTGATGAAGCGGTGGTTGAGGCGGCTATCGCGCCGTTTGCCGACCAGGTGTCCATTGCCGCCGTGAACGGCCCCGGCAATCTGGTGATCTCCGGCGCGGGGGCAGCGGTGGAGGCGATTGCCGCCCAACTGACAGCGCAGGGCATCAAGACGCGCCCGCTGGTTGTCTCGCACGCTTTCCACTCGCCGCTGATGGATTCGATCCTGGATGAGTTTGAGCGCATCGCCCGCGACATTACCTACCAGCCGCCGCAGATTGCGCTGATCTCCAATGTCACCGGACGCGCTTTTGAGTCCGGCGAAGTACCGGATGCGCGTTACTGGCGTGAGCACATCCGCGCGGCGGTACAGTTCAAACGTGCTATCGAAACGCTGCACGAACAGGACTACAAAGTCTTCCTGGAAATTGGCCCGCATCCGACACTGCTCGGCATGGGGCGCGGCTGCCTGCCGGAAAACTACGGCGTTTGGCTGCCCTCGCTGCGTAAAGGTAAGGGCGATTGGGAGCAAATCCTCGCCAGCGTCGGCGGCTGTCATGTCTCCGGCGTGGCGATTGACTGGCGCGGCTTCCACCGGGGATATACGGGGCGCAAACTGGTGCTGCCGAATTATCCCTTTGAGCGTCGCCGTTTCTGGATTGGCTCGGAATCGTGGCGCAAGCAGGGCAGCAGTTCGCTGGGAGCGGCGCTGCACCCGCTGCTCGGCGCGCAGCTTCGTACCGCCGCGCATGAGATGATCTTTGAGCAGCACCTGAACAGCGAGGCGCTGCCGTTTCTGGCTGATCATGCAGTCAGCACGTCGGTCGTGCTTCCAGCAACGGCTTACATTGAACTGGCACTGGCGGCAGGCAGCGTTGTTTGGGGCGATGTACCCACCCTGGAAGATCTGCTCATTCGTGAACCACTGGTATTGCCCGCCGAGGGACGCACCGTACAGACCACCCTCGCGCCGGACGGCAAGTTCCAGGTCTTCAGCCTGGAGGGTGATAGCTGGCGGCTGCACGCTTCCGGCAGGCTGCGCGCGGAAACCCACTCCGTACCAGATCGTGCGGATCTCGCAGCGCTGCAAGCACCTTTGGCGCAAAGCATCAGCGCTGAGCAGCATTATGCCAGCGTTACGGAACGTGGGATGCGCTTCGGGGCGTCGTTCCAGGGTGTGCAGCGCATCTGGATCGGCTCGGACTCGGCGTTGGGGCAGATCGCCCTGCCGGATGGCGTGAATGCTGCTGGCTATCATTTGCACCCGGCGCTGCTGGATGCCTGCTTGCAGGTTGCTGGCAGTGTTCTGCCCGATGATGGCGGCACGTATCTGCCGCTGAGCATCGACTCACTGCGCGTCTATCGCCAGCCGGAACGCGAAGTGTGGAGTTCGGTCGTGGTTCGTCCGGGCGGGCAGGGTATTCTCACTGCCGACATCGCCGTGCTGGATGTTGACGGCGAG
>JAEUQX010000679.1 GCA_016788625.1 Anaerolineae bacterium | reverse complement strand
GAAGTCATCGCCAATTACGAGCCGCGCCCCGGCCCGCCGCGTACTCAGGATCACCGGATGCTGCGCGCCCAGCGGGTTGCTGCGCGCCGTCGAACGCAGCTCCAGCCGCGCGCCAATCTGCATCGTACTGCGGCGGTGCTTCTGGATGATCGGCAGTCCATAGAACTTCCAGCCCACGCCCCAGCCCACGCCCGTCACCTGACAGCGCAGCCAGGCCAGCGGCAGCAGCAGCAGGCGCTCGATTTCGTTCAGCGCTTTCCAGGGGGTATTCAGCGCCATGCGGGCGGCAGTCAGCGAGAACAGGGGTGGTGGAGGTAAGTCGTGGTCATGCATGGGCACGATGATAGACGCCGCCGGGCAAATCGGCAACCATGCAAACAACCAGCAAGTGCCCAACTGAAGGCGAATTGACTCTTTAGCAACACCTGCACAATAATCGCTGTTAGGGAGGTTGTATGGACATCGAAAACCTCATCCATTCACTCGGCAGTGAGGTCCCGGAACATGACCAGCGCCGCGCGATTCAAGCCCTGGTGAAAATCGGCTCGTCCGCCATCGAACTGCTCACCCAGGCGTTGACGAATCCTGATAAGGCGGTATGCATCAATGCAGCGCAAGCGCTTGCTTATCTGCGCGACCCACAAGCTGCCGAGCCGCTCATCCGCTGTCTGCTCGCCGATGATGAGGATATACGCGCCGCTGCTGCCAGCGCACTGGGGGCTTGCAAAAACCTGCTCGCCTTCGCCCCGCTGGTCATGGCTCTGGTCTCCGATACCGCTGCTGTCCGACGACGTGCTGCCGAATCACTCGGCAAATTGGGCAGCGCCCACGCGGTCGAATTCCTCATCCTGGCGCTGGAAGATGTTACTCCAGAGATTCGCAGGAGCGCAATCTATGGACTTGGTTGCCTGGCTGATGTGCGGGCAGTTGAACCTCTCATCCATGCGCTTTTGGATGAAGACTGGTTAGTTCGTACTGCCGCCGCATCCGCCTTAAGCAAACTGCATGACGCGCGAGTCATTGAACCTCTCATTCGTGCCTTGCAGGATGATGTAATCGTTGTTCGAGATGACTCTGCTCGCGCTCTAATCGACTTGCAAGACCTAGCGGTAGAACCGCTTATCAAGGCGTTGAGCGATGCTGATGGTGATCGCCGTTCAGACGCTGCGTACATCCTTGGTAGGATGCGCGAAGGCAGTGCACTTGAACCCTTGATTAAGGCATTGGGTGATGCCGATCCTCGTGTTCGCAGACAAACCGCCGATGTTATCTACCGATTGCGCGATAAGTGTGTGATTCCACCACTCATAAGTGCGATGAGCGATCCAGATAAGTTTGTTCGCCTCGCTGCATCACGTTCACTTGGGCAATTATCACCAGCAGCCTTCGAACCACTACTTCAAGCCATTACCGATGCCAATAGTAATGCCCGCGCGGGCGCAGCCAGAGCATTTGCAGAAATGGGTGATGTGCGAGCTGTTGAACATCTCATTGCGGTCTTGAATGATGTGGACGCTGAAGTTCGCTGCAATGCCGCCTATGCGCTGTTTAGGCTGGAAGATAAGCGCGCTGTCAAGCCACTCATCGCTGCCCTGGATGACGCCAATGCTGAAGTTCGCTGCAAGGTTGCCTCTGCTCTTGAAAGATTAGGTGATACACAAGCTGTCGAGCCCTTGATTCACGCCTTGAACAAGCACCTCAGCAGCAAAGAAGATGGCAGTGCAGGTTATTATATTGCAGGCGCTCTTGGTGAATTTCGTGACTCACGGGCTATCGAGCCGCTGCTCCAAGCCTTGTCCAGCACGAACTCCATGACTCGCTGGGGTGCTACAATGGCGCTCAGCCGATTCGGTGATCGCCGCGCCTATAACCCTTTCCTGCACGCCCTGACCGACGAATCGAGAACTGTTCGTTCCAGCGCTGCTGATGGGCTAGGCCAATTTGGTGATCGGCATGCGGTCGAGCCGCTGATTCAGGCGCTCGCTGATAGTGAAGGGCACGTTCGTGCGGCTGCCACCCGATCGCTTGGAAAAATTGGCGATGCGCGCGCTGTTGCGTCCTTGGTGCCTTTACTCAATGATGAATGGAAAGTTGAGCCATTTCAATCGGTCAGGGCAGCCGCTATTGAGGCACTTAATCGTATTGGCACACCCGAAGCGCTGGCCGCTGTTGCTGCCTGGAGAAAACGCAGAGACCAATCCTAACCCGCATTTAGCGCGTAATGAAACCCCACGAATGTCGGTGTTCAACGCTGGCTTACAGACAATCTGACATCATCCCCTTATTCTTTCCCTCATTACTCACAACTCATCACTCATTACTCACAACAAATCCACTGGATCGACATCCACATGCCAACCGCGCCCCGGTTCCAGCCCGCGCAGCACCGCTGTAGGGTCAGGGCCACGGAGCACCAGATGCCAGCGGTACACATTGTTCTCCCGGCTGAAGAAGCAGGGCGCAGGCCCGATGATCTCTGTCCCGGTCATCTGCAAGCGTGCCAGACGCGCCTGAAGCACACGCGCAGCCTCTTCGGCCTCTGCCCGCGCCCGCGTCTCGCTCGCATCGCGGAACACAATTCGCACGAAACGCCGGAACGGGGGATAGCCTAACTCGCGGCGAAAGCTGATCTCCTGGTCATAGAAGCGGGTGAAGTCGTGC
>JAEUQX010000678.1 GCA_016788625.1 Anaerolineae bacterium | reverse complement strand
GGTCGATTTCGGCATCGCCGAAGCCGCGCTGGGTAATCCAGGCCGTGCCGAGCCGCAGCCCGGAGGCGCGCAAAGCGCTGGGATCGCCGGGTATGGTATTGCGGTTGAGGACGATGCCGCACAGATCGAGGATGCGCGCGGCCATGTCGCCGCTGAGTGTCGTGCCGTCTGCCCCGACCACGCTCTTGCAATCGACCAGCAGCATGTGGGTGTTCGTGCCGCCGTAGGCGATGCGCAGACCGTGTTCCGTGAGCTTTTCTGCCAGCCGCACGGCGTTTTTCACCGTTTGCTGTTGAAGATCGCGGAACTGCTGCGTGCTCGCCAGGCGCAGTGCGACGGCCAGTGCCGCGATGGTGTTGACATGCGGGCCACCTTGTTCGCCGGGGAAGACCGCCCGGTCAACCTTGCTGGCGATGGCCGATTTGTGCGTGATGATCACCGCGCCGCGCGGCCCGGCCAGCGTCTTGTGCGTGGTGAAGTTGACGACATCGGCGTAGCCAACCGGGTTGGGGTACATGCCGCCGATCACCAGACCCGCCACATGGGCGATGTCGGCCATCAGGTACGCACCAACGGCGTCGGCGATCTCGCGGAACTTGCGCCAATCCGGGGCGAAGGGGTAGCTGGTGTAGCCCGCGATGATCATCCTGGGCTTGTGTTCCTTCGCCAGCGCCATGATGTGGTCATAGTCCAGACGTTCCGTCTGCGGGTCAACACCGTAGCTGACGATGTTGTAGTTCTTGCCGCTGCGATTGACCGGGCTGCCATGCGTCAGATGGCCGCCGTGCAGCAAGTCCATGCCCATCACGGTGTCGCCAACGTTGAGCAGGGCGCTGTAGATGGCGTTGTTGGCGGGCGCGCCGGAGAGCGGCTGCACATTGACGAAGAGCTGATCGGCGCTGTACTGCTGCGTGGCGAAGAGTTCCGCGACACGGCGGCGGGCCAATGCTTCGACAATATCGGCGTATTCAGTGCCCTTGTAGTAACGTTTATCGGCATGGCGGCGGTATTCCGGCAGGCGTGCGTTATAGTCCAGGATCTCTGCCTGCGACATCGTGCGCGTCTCGTCCAGCGGATAGCCTTCGGCGTAGAGGTTGTGGAAGGACGAGGTCAACGCTTCACGCACCGCTTCGGGCACGGTGCTTTCGGAGGCGATCAGGATGAGATAACGCGCCTGGCGGGCTGTTTCGTGGCGGATCAGCTCGGCTACATCGGGGTCAAGTTCGGCCAGTTCCCCGCGAAACAGGAAGTCTCGGCTTGGCATAATTTGCGACCTCAAAAATGGTATTCACGACAATGACCTCGCTGGGGGCAAACGAAGGCTGCCCGGATGCTGCAATGCGGGAAGATGGGCGAGAGTCAGCCTGGAGATTGTAGCGTGCAGGTGGGGAAAGTGAAAGGCCTCACAATTCTGTGAGGCCCTTCGAAAAGAACAGATGATAGAGATGACTACAGAGCGTTGGCGATGTTCGAGAAGATGTTACCGATCGCCGGGCCGAGCAGCGCCAGGATGACGATAACAACGACAGCGACCAGAACCAGAATCAGCGCGTATTCTACGAGGCCCTGGCCTTCTTCACGAGGCATGTACAGCATGGAAGTTCTCCTAGTTATCCTAACGATAAATACATCGTAGCATGGCTTTTCATACAGCGTCAATCAGGCAGCGACAATACAGGCCAAAAGTACCAGGGATGTAACAATAGAACGACAATACTGTAGCAATTATTGCTGTATAGTGATTGTTGTTCATTCCGATTCGCAAAGGTTGGAATACCGTTAACGCAAAATGGATTTTGCGTCTAGTACTTCAATCCCAATCACGTCTTTTTTTAGGACTATAAGGCTATCTCCCGCTATTGTCTTGTGAAAAGGGTAAAGGTATCGTAGCAGAAGGTTGATCTGAATTTTCGTTGGAATGTCCGCATTTGCTGCGGGCGAGGATTGCACGACTGGAGTGGCTATGAACAACCTTATCACAAGTCTCCGGCCTCAACTCTATCTCAAGTTAATGATAGTTGTTGTGTGTATGTTGGTCTTGGGCGTGACGTTTAATGTCCAGGCTCAAAATCTGGCTGGTCAGCAGTGCCCGGCTTGGGTACATGATCTGCATACGACGGTTGGTCCCGATGGTGCGGTCTATCCGACTTGGCATCCACCCGTTGACCCTACTTACGGTTGCTGGTTCGACCACGAACATGGCTCTGACCCGCGCCAGTTTGTCGGCTTCTCCAGCACTGGGATGCCCGCGTTCGGCTACACAGGCAAGATGGCCGGGCTGAGCGAGCCGCACGAAGGCTTCAAGGTCTATGTTGCGAACAATGATTTGAATGGTCGCGCCTGGATGGTTGCGCTGCATCAGGGCAGCCGCGGCCCGCGCCGTGCGTTCGTGCAGTTTCATTCGGTCGATTGGTTCGTCACCACGACCACTGGTCAGCCGCTTGCCTTTGTACGCTCGATGGGCGACTTCGGTTATGCCAGCCCGAACTGTACTGCGCCGGGTAACGAAACCTTCGGGCAGTTCCAGGTGATTCAGGGTTCAACGGCCACTTATCCATTTAGTGGACATCAGTTGCAGCGGCGCTTCCTGCCGACGGTGAGCTGCGCGACGACACGCGTGTACGAGACGTGGACGCCGATCATCAACGTCGCCAACATCTTCCGTGCCAGCGGCACCTTCGACATTGATAATCCCAGCACTGTCGTTGACCCCGCCAACCCGGAAACAGTACGTTATATGTGTGAGTTTCGCAGCCCGAACGAAAACTGCGCGAGCTGGTACGGAACGCAGTGGTCGGGCAACAAGCGCAATATCATCGCGCCGCAGTATGTGGTGAACAACACAGGCGCATCGGAGTTCTACACCGACGCTTATGGTAAGCCTGTCGCGGCGGGGACGGCTAACGCAATTCGGCAGTTTGTGGCGACGACATCATTCCAGCAAACGCCGTGCTACTGCAATCGTGATAACTACCGCCCAGTCAAGAATGGTCTATATGTTCCGAATCTGCCGGGCAATGATCCGCAGCTCATGACGGACGGCTTTCCGTTTGGGCCGGGTGCGCTCGGGCAGTATCCGACCAACACGCCTGGGGCACCGACTCTGACACCCATCCCGCCGACCAGTACTCCGGTCGCTCCAACCAGCACGCCTGTCGCGCCAACCAATACCCCTGTCGTACCAACCTCGACGCCACAGCCGACGCAGATTCCTAGCGGAGCGAGCGTGATCGTCTCGGTCAACCCGGCTTCTGCTCCGGCGGGGTCAACGGTCAATGTCACGATCGGCGTGGCGAACGTGACCGACCTGTACGGCTTGCAGACCGAGTGTACGGTGAACCCCGCTGTCCTGATCGGTGCTGGCCGCAGCGATGGCGATGTGTTCAACACCTCCAATAGTTTCTTCGTGGATACCGGTTTCCAGAACGGTTCCTGGGTCGTTGCCGCCAGCCGCTTGCAGCCGAACTCGCCTTTCACGGGCAGTGGTGCGGCCTATACGCTGAGCTATACGGTTAACGGCGCGGGCAGCACGGATGTGGTCTGCTCTGCACTGGCCGTCAACGATGATGGTCAGGAAATCCCGGTGACGGTGATCAATGGCAGCTTCAACGGCGGTGAACCCGTGACGACGCCTGAGCCGCCGACGCAGACGCCGATCCCGACGGTTGTCGTGCCGACTGTTGAACCGACCGTTGTCGTTCCAACCATGGAGCCGACCATCGTCGTGCCAACTGGTGAACCAACAGTGGTCGTTCCGACAGGCGAACCGACGGTTGTCGTGCCGACTGAGCCTTCGACCACCTTTGCCATCATCGGCGGCGTGATGGCCTACCAGAACCGCCCGGATAACGCGGGAATCATCGTGCAGTTGGTGCGGACGGATGCGAGCGTGATTGCCGAGGTCACGACCGGGGCAGATGGCGCGTATCGTTTCACCGATGTGCCGCCGGGTACATATGGCGTCACGGCAATTGCGGGACAGCACCTGCGCATCGGCAAGATTGTCACGATCAACGGCAATGAAACCGTTGAACTGGGCAAGCTGACTCTGCCCGCCGGTGATACGGATGACAGCGCGGCGGTTGATATTCTCGACGCCAGCCTGATCGGCGCGAACTTCAACGTGAGCGTGCCGCCTGCACCCGCTAACGGTGACCTCAACAAGGATGGACGTGTCGATATTCGCGACCTGGTGCTGGTGGGCAGCAACTACGGTTTGACCGCGCCCATCGTCATCCCTTAAACGTAATTTCGTGGGGCGTGGCGAAGGCTGCGCCCCAACAACACACAACGTCGGACTGAACGAAGCAGAAGGAACCAATCATGAACAGCAGAAAAGGCCTCATCGTACTCGCAGTCGTTCTCTTGCTGGCTGTCCAGGCACTCGTGGTCGGTGCGCAGGAAACTGTTTCGCGCGTGTGGCCGAGCAGCGATGTAACCTCGGTCAGCAGCGGCCAGGAATTCACCGTCACTATCTATGTGGGTGATGCGCAACAAATCTATGGCAGCAGCTTCAAGCTGGCTTATGATGCAACCGCGTTTGAAGTGGTGCAGAGCAACGGTAAGGCTGTGACACCCGGAACATTCTTTGAGGGACAGCCGGGCTTTGAGCTGAAGAATACGGCCCAGGGCGGCGTGGTGGAATATGCGCTGACGCTGATGCAGCCCGCGCAGCCTGTGAGCGGCGAGGGCGTGATCGGCACTATCACCTTCCGTGCGTTGCAAGAGGGTGCGGTGGCGATGGCCGTCTCCGAAGCCAGCCTGGTGTCGCCAGAGTTTACCGAAGTCGATGGCCGCCTGGTTGCGCAGCGCATTACGCAGGTCGCTGCCGAGGTTGATAACTCGCAGATGGCCCCGCTGGCTCAGTCTGCACAGCCTGCTTCCGCTTCGGCCTCTGTTTCAGTCGCGTCTGCGCCGTCCGCCGTCGCCTCGGTCGCGGAGAGCAATCCTGAAGCGCTGTTCAACAGCCCTGCGACCGGTAAGCCTGCTGGGGCGTTCCCGAGCAACGAAAACATGCCGCTGCTCGTGGCTGGCCTGTTCTTCGCGCTGGGGTTGATCCTGCTGACGGTGAGCGTGGGAATCTATGCGCGGATGCGCACCAATCTGAATCTGATCGCTGAAGAGAGCTTCTCGATCTAGCAGGGATATACCCTGGAAAGAGTGGGTGTCCGAATGCGACGTTTCCCGGCTCGTCTTCTGATGGCCGTCGCTGGACTGCTGGTGCTGATGCTCAGTTTGATGGCGATGGTTGATGTGGATGTAGATGCCCAGACCGAACATCCGCTGGCGCCAACGATCTTCGCGTTGTTAACTCAGATGCCGCCACAGGCAGTGGCGACTCAGTTAGCCGGGATGGGGTATCCCGTTCCCGCGAATGTGCAGGCAACGGCGGTAGCGATGCAGCAGCAGGGTGTTCCACCGGATGTGATCATCCGCACGCTGTTGGCGTTCTATGGCGTGGTGCTGCCGCCAGTGCAGCCGACGACTGTGCCCGTCATGCCCACGAGCATTCCGGTGCAACCGACCAACATCCCGGTGCAGCCCACGACAATTCCCGGCCAGCCGACGCAGATTATCGTCATCCCGCCTGTCATGCCATCCATCGTGCCTGTGCAGCCAACCGCTGTGCCCGTCCTGCCAACCTTCACCCCGCTGCCGCCCACTCCGGTTCCGGTGGGCAGCATTGCCGGGAGTGTGAAGTATGCCCATCTGGAAACGGCAACGGGAATTCTGCTGACGCTGACGCGGCCTGATGGCTCGACTCTCGAACTTCCGGTCAGCGCGGATGGTCAGTTTATGTTCAGCAGCATGACGCCCGGTGCGTACACGCTGGTTGCTTCTGCCCCACGTTATCTTTCGGCGCGCGCTGAATTCAGCCTGGAGCAGGGCAAAGCGGTGCAGCTTCCGCCTGCCGAGCTGTTTGCAGGTGATACGAACGAGGACAGCGTGATCGACCTGCTGGACGCTGCGTTGATCGCCGCCAACTTCGATGGTCCCGCGACGGTGGTTGAGGCAGACCTCAATGGCGATGACTGGATTGATGTGCGCGACCTGACGATTATCGGACGGCAGTTCGGTATGGCCGCGCCAACGAGCTGGCAGTAAGCGCACCTTCGCAGCAAGAATCAAAAGGCACACCTCTAGCAGCGTGTGCCTTTTTGTTGTCCGGGTTTACGGATTGACCTGCTCGCCTGTCGTCATATTCCAATAGGTTGTATCCTGCCCGGTGACTGCCTCCAGGGTTTCGCCATTGATGAAGTGAATATCGCTGATCAGGCCTTCTGGGCCGGGGAAGTTGAAAGTGGTAGGCATTCGCTCGCCATTGATAGGCTGCAAGTTCTGCAGATCCCACACATTCACACGCTCAGCACCGATTGCCAGCCAACGGTTGTCCGGGCTGAGCGCCATCGTGCTTTCGCGCCCGAAGGTGTAGTAGCCGATGCTGACATCCACGCGCGCCAGTGTGTCGCGGTTGATGATGTGCGTCCAGCGATTATCGGAGGTGAAGGCCAGCGTGGTGTTATCCGGCGAGAAAATCATGTGCGGGCGGCCACCCAGATCAAGATCGCCTAGGCTGGCCACTTTCATACCTGTGTTCATATCATAAATGGCAGCTTCTGAGTCGCTGATGGTCACCAACTGCGTTCGCGCAAGGTCGAAGTATTGCAGGGTGAAATATTCGGCGGCCAGCGGGAAGGTTTCGCCCGTGAGCAGGTTGTGCAGGTAGGTCGTGCCGCCTGCCTCGACGGTCAGATAGGTGTTGCTCTGGTCGAAAACTGCGGACGGATTGCTGCGGTGGTAGCCGCGCATTTGGGCAAAGGCCACCAGACGGCGACCGTTGACTACGTCGTAAATGATCCCTGTACCATCCTGATGTGTGATGAGGTATTGGCAGTTTGGCGACCATTCCAACACTGTGGTTCGCGCGGCAGCGATGTCGGTATCCAGCACAAAGATCGTTTCGCCATTACTCCAGTCCACCAGCAGCAGGCGGTTATTGTTGTTGTCGAAGCGTGCGAAGTGGTTTTGCTGATAGTGCGCGCCTGCTGTGTATTCACAATTGTTAGGTATACCATCGTTGTTGGGGAAGACTGCCGCGCCGTCACCGCAAGCCATCACCAGCAACCCGGCGATGATTAACCCGATCAGACTGATTGACTTCTGCATCTCGAACCCCCTGAAATCGCTTTGTTGAAGATGCTGTCAGCGTACCTGACTATTGGTCGCTCCGTCTCAACCCCTCGCACACGCCCGTGCAACGCCTGCCTGACGCGCGCCCGCCGTATAGTCTGCGTCCTTGCAATCGAAAGAATTCACAAATTTTTCATGGCTGTGAACCCCGCGTATCAAGTGACCAACATTGCCTTTGTGTCTGTGAAAGGTGTGCAATCCATAGTGATTACAGGCGGAGTCTATCCATTTGAAGGTTGAGGTATTGTTATGTTTACTCATCGCATAAAGTATCCATACGTCATGGTTTTGACTGTGGTCGTCCTTGCCCTTTTGGTGGTCTTCAATATAGGGACGCGATCTGTGCAGGCAGCTACTGTGCGCGAAGAAATCAATGGCGCGTTCAATGTTGCCAATCCATCACAGCCCGCACCTCCCAACACCAGCGACGCAGGCTGGATTTACACCGCTACGCAGACGTATACCCTCGGTCGTATCGAATTCAGATTCGCGAATACGAACGGTGTTGCAATTGGCATTGATATCTACAACAATGCGCCTGCTTTAGGTGGCGTGTTATTGGCGACCGGCACATTTACGCCTGTTGGTGGTAATGTCTGGGAAGGCACAGACCTGAGCGCGCAAATCCCAGTGACTGCCGGGCAGACGCTGTTCATAGGTGTGCGCGACTTCTACAGCTCGCCAACGACTAACGCAGGCGGCGCAGCGGCCTTTCCGCTCTATTTCTCTACAACGCCCAGCAACTATGGGACGAACGGAACGGCCTTCAACAATTTGTTCAGGCCGATCATGCGCCTGATTGAAACGCAGGCGACTTTCACTATTGGCGATGTAACAGTTACGGAAGGCAATGCGGGCACGGTCAATGCGGTATTCGCGGTGACACGCGCGGGCGACATCAACACCGCCGTGAGCGTTGACTTCGCCACCGCTGATGTGAGCGCGACAGCGGGTGTGGATTATGTGGCGAACGCGGGTACGCTTAACTTTGGGGTTGGCGTCCTCACCCAGAATGTGACGGTCGTCGTGAATGGCGATGTTGCTTTTGAGGGAGATGAAACCTTCAACGTCAATCTGAACAACCCCAGCGCCGGAGCCGTCATCACCGATGGACAGGGTGTTGGCACGATTACCAACGATGATATTGTGCCCACCTTTACGATTAACGATGTGACAGTGACCGAGGGCAACGCGGGCACAGTCAATGCGGTATTCACGGTGACTCGTGCGGGTGACCTCGCTGGCACAAACGCAGTTGATTTCGCCACGGCCAACGTGAGCGCGACGGCGGGTGTGGATTATATAGCGAACGCGGGCACGCTGATATTCGGCCCAACGGTCGCGGCGCAGACGGTCACAGTTGTGGTGAACGGCGATGTGCTCTTCGAAGGCGATGAGACGTTCAACGTCAATCTGAACAACCCGACCAATGGCGCAGCCATCACCGATAATCAGGGTGTGGGAACGATTACCAATGACGATGGGGCGCCGACCTTCACCATCAATGATGTGACGGTGACGGAGGGCAACGCGGGAACGGTTAACGCAGTATTCACCGTGACGCGCGCCGGCGACCTGAGCGGCACGAACGCCGTTGATTTCACCACCGCCGATGTGAGCGCGACTGCAGGCGTTGATTATGTCGGAAACGCGGGCACGCTGACATTCGGCCCGACGGTAGCGGCGCAAACGATCACGGTCGTGGTGAATGGCGATGCCATCTTCGAAGGTGATGAGACGTTCAATGTCAACTTGAACAACGCAACCAATGGCGCGATCATTACCGATAACCAGGGCGTCGGCACGATTACGAACGACGATGTTCCACCGGGTTTGAGCGTGAATAGTGTTACCGTCAGTGAAGCAGCTGGTGCGGGCAATTTCACCGTCACGCTCAATCCTGCGGATGCCGTCAATGTGACGGTTGATTACACAATCACGGATGGCACAGCGGCGAACGGAGTGGATTATACCGCCGTGATGAACGGGACACTGACCTTCATCGCAGGTGATACTGCCGAGACGATCCCATTCGCGTTAATCGACAATGTTCTGATTGACGGCAGCCGCGCCTTCACCGTGACCCTTAACAACTCCAGCGGCCCTGTGATCACGGTAGGCACAGGCACTGCCACAATCACCGATGACGAGTCACTTCCGCCGCCGCCTGTCGTTGTTGTGCCTGTTGTTGTTTCATTCCCGCCGCCGCCGCCAGTGCCGCTGTGTGCGGATTTCAACGGTACAACCAACACAGCCGTGCGTGCCAACATTCCGCCCGGCGTCTTCGGTGTTCACTGCCGCATGATTGCTGAAGACGGCATATTCATCCGCAGTGCGGCGGAAGTCGGCGTACAGGGTGTGCTTGATCAGGGTGTGGTGCAGGCGGTCGATGTCTTCAGCCCAAGCAATGCCAACGCTGCTGGGTCACTCATCTGCCTGCGTGGGACAGGGAGCATCATTTTCCTGGCTTCGAACGCCGCGCCGCGCACGCCGCAGGTGCTGCCCGTCAGCGTACAGGGCGGTTATACCTGCGCGACGATTCCGGGGACGGGAATCGTGGTGCTGGTGGGATCGGCTGCATCACCCGCTGCCGCATCCACAACCACAGCAGCGAGCAGCATCGCGCTGACGGACTGCCGCGTGACGACGACGCACCAGGTGCGCCTGCGCGAACAGCCGAGCAGCGACAGCGCCGTGCTGACCACGCTGCCATATGACGTTTCGTACACGGCGACGGCACGCGCGGGTGAGTGGATTCAGGTGATCGAGAGCAATCGCCAGGGGTGGGTGAGTGCGACTTACCTCAATACATCGGGAAGCTGTGGATGAGTCTCGGGTCGCCTCAACTGAGGCGAACTGGCACTTGAAGCGCAGCCGTTTTGGTCGGCTGACACAGCAGAGATGAAATCTGGAAGGTGGAGATGCAGCGTAAGTTGTATATCCACCTTTTTTTGTTGCTATGACCAGTGTTTGGCTTACGAAGTGTTTCAGGTTACAACTGACGGACATCCGGAAAAAAGCCAATATACCTCTTTGGAGAAATGCGAATGCGAATAGTACGTATGATTTTGCTGGGGCTGGCGATCATTATCGCGCTGCTGGCCGTCGTTGGCTCGGTGGTCTATAACCGCTGGACGCGCGGGCCGCTGCCCCTGACCGATGGCACAGTGACGATAACGGCTGGTAGTATCGGCACAGGGGCGCAGGCGGCCAGCATCAACGGTTTGAGCGCGCCTGTTGAGATCATTCGCGATAACTGGGGTGTTCCCCACATCTACGCCAGCACAACCTATGACCTGTTTTTCGGGCAGGGCTATGTGCAGGCGCAGGATCGTTGGTGGCAAATGGAGTTCTCGCGGCACATCGGCAGCGGGCGCATTCAGGAACTGACAGGGGCGAACGATGATGTCCTCGGTCAGGATGTGTTCATCCGCACGGTGGGCTGGCGGCGCGCGGCAGAACGTGACTTCACCAGTTACGATGAGGACAGCAAGGCGATTCTGCGCGCCTTCGCTGACGGCGTGAATGCCTACATCCTCAACCGCGCGCCGGGTGAACTGGCCTTTGAATACAACATCCTGGGCACGTTCCGCAGCATTAACCCACCTATCGAACCCTGGACAGAGCTGGACTCGCTGGTTTGGGCAAAAGTGATGGCCTGGAATTTGAGCGGCAACCGGGGCGCGGAACTGCTGCGTTCGGAACTGATTGCTGAACTGGGTGAGGACCTGACGGCGGATTTCATGCCAGAGTATCCCTTCGGGCAGAAGCCGACTATCGTGCAGCCGGAAGACCTGCCGATTAGCGATGAGACGCTGACAGCAGCGGCGAACGAGGCGGGCATCGTCGGCGTGAGCACCACGCTGGCTGGTGGCATCCGACCGACTGACGCGCTGTTCCGCGAGAATCACAGCCTGGGCAGCAATAACTGGGTGATCAGCGGTGATCTGACGGCGAGCGGCAAGCCGCTGCTGGCGAACGACCCGCACCTGGGTATCCAGATGCCGTCGATCTGGTATGAGGTCGGCTTGCACTGCACGGAAGTGAACGATGTCTGCCCCTACAATGTGGTTGGTTTCGCGCTGCCGGCCACGCCCAGCGTGATTATCGGGCACAACGATTACATCGCCTGGGGCATGACCAACGTCGGGCCGGATACGCAAGACCTCTATTTGCTCAAGATCAACCCAGAGAACCCGCTGCAATATGAATGGAACGGCGAATGGCGTGACATGACCGTCCATGAAGAGGTCATCCGCGCGGGCGGAAATGCCGAGCCGATTACTATCCAGGTGCGTGAGACGCATCTGGGCCCGATCATCAACGATAACCAGTTGGGCGAGGATGGGCTGCCGCAGGGCTTCAACAACGAAGATCCGATGGCCTTCAAGTGGACAGCAACCGCCGAACCGGGGACGATCCTGAAAGCGGTAGGTCTGCTCAACCGTGCGCGCAACTGGGAAGACTTCCGTGCGGCGGCACGCTTCTTCGATGTGCCATCGCAGAATCTGATCTACGCGGACGTTGATGGCAATATCGGCTATCAGACGCCGGGCAACGTTCCGATTCGCGCGGTGGGGCACAGTGGCCTGCTGCCTGTGGATGGCACGACCGACCAGTACGAATGGAAGGGCTACATCCCGTTCGATGATCTGCCGCGCATCCTCAACCCCGAACGCGGCTACATTGCGACGGCGAACCAGGCGGTGGTGCCGCTGGAATACTACGAACAGCTATGGGAAAAGCTTGGCGCAGAGTTCGGCGAAGACTCGAACTACTTCATCAGCCAGGAGTGGGCCTATGGTTATCGCGGGCAGCGCATCGTCGAACTGCTTGAATCGACTGGCCCGCACACAGCAGAGACCATCGCAGCCATTCAGGGCGACAACAAGATCATCGGCGCGGAAGAACTTGCTCCCTATCTCAGCAGCCTGGACATGGGTGGCGCGCCCTTCAACGAGGCGCGCGACTGGATGCTGAACTGGGACTACCAGATGAGCATGGACAGCGCTCAGGCTGGATTGTACGCCTATTTCTGGGTACAGCTTGGTGAGGCGATCTTCCGCGACCAGACGGGTGACCTGATTGGGCCAGACGAGGGCGACCAGGGCATGTGGACGGTCTACCTGCTGGCGCAAGAACCGGACAATGCCTGGTGGGACGATGTTTCTACTGCTGACGCGCAGGAGACGCGCGACGACATTCTGGTGCGCGCCTTCAAGGCGGCCTATGACCAGATCGTCAAGGAGCAGGGCGAGAACCGCGAGAACTGGGCCTGGGGCAAGCTGCACACCGCGACGTTCGTCAGTAACCCGCTGGGGCAGAGCGGTATCGACCTGATCGAGAACATCGTCAATCGTGGCCCTGTGCAGGCAGGTGGTGGCGCGGATATTGTCAATGCGACGGGTTGGGATTATGGGAGCGGCGGATTCACGGTGCAATCGCTGCCGTCGATGCGTATGATTGTGGATTTTAGTGATCTGACGCTGAGCCAGACGATGCACACGACCGGACAGAGCGGTCATCCCTTCAGCCCGCATTATGGCGACATGATCGACTCGTGGCGCAACATCGACTATCACCCGATGCTGTGGACGCGCGAACAGGTCAACGGGGCGGCGGCGAGCACACTGGTGTTGCAGCCGGGTGGCTGATTTCCGATTGAGGGAGTGAGGGCGCATCAACCGTGCGCCCTGCTCATTTTGGGAGGATGAATACAATGGCCTCGTGTACCTGCGCGCCCGCTACTACAGCCCGGCGCTGGGCGTGTTCGCCAGCCGCGACCCGTTCGAGGGCGTGGCGGCGCGGGCGATGAGCCTGAACGGGTACTCGTGGGTCGAGGGGAATGTGGCGAATGTGGTGGATCCGAGTGGGATGATAGGGCAAGGCGATCACTATTCTTGCCATTGCGGCTGGTTAGATTGGGGCATATTGAAAGATATGATGAAATCGGATTCGAGCTCGTTGATGACCTTGAGTACATTGTTGGCGCTTCCATTCCACAAGAATGGCAACAAGCCGATCACCTTGACATGGACGGATTCTTTTGGGAACTCACCATTGGAAAGCCTGTATTTTATCAGACTGCTCCGATTATAGGTCGTGGTATGTTTCGTGCTGCTGTACGAATAATTGCTTCACCACACAACAAGGAAGATTTAGTAAGACGCTTGGCAGTAAGCATGATAAAGAAAGCAGCTGAATGGGATGAAGCTGCACAAGGTGATTTTCCGTTCAGCACCCAAAGCTCTTCCTTCTCCGAAGAAGATCTGATTTCGGATTTCATAGGTTTCTATATAGGATATAAGCGCAAAGAGATAGGGGGTAGCAGCGCAACTTATAGAGAGGAAGTCAAACGTCGTTGTGGAGAGTTTACGGTTGCTGCTTCTGCGCGGATATATGATTTGTATTATCCCAATGGCGTTCCTAAGGATTGGCATGAATGGAGACCCAATTTAGTTCCAATGTCAGAGTGTGAACTCGGGTTAAATCTAATCAACGAGCCTTATCCGGCAGCGCGCGAGTGCTTTTCCAACCCACGCAGATTTCTTTCTGAGATTGCGAGTCTCTTGAATGTTAATCCTATTCCACCAATCCCTGTGACTGGACTTTGGTGGCCGTACAGTCAGATTCCATTGAGAGGTTACCACTCGATCGTCCGAGTACGTGACCGTGTAGTGTTAAATTATGCGACATGGCCTGACCTATCCTATTCATGAGATGGGCCATGGCCTCCCAGTTAGCATACTCAGCGTTTATTGAGTCACAACTTCCTATTACACCAGAGGTGTTGAGAATGAAGGCATTGGCTTCATTTTGATAGACATTCAGTATAGTAATATCCTAATTTTCGATTGTGGACATGAATAAAATAACTCTAATAAGACGAGTGATAGCAATTGCGATTCTGCTGGCACTATGCATGATATGCATGGGTACTGTGGTCATCCTACAACAGGTTTCAAGGTGCGAGGAACAAAAAAAACAGCCAACAATTCAACTATTCCCTGGCTCAATCGAAGTGAGTAGTAGTAGCTTCTTGTTTGATGATTATTCGATTGGTATGTCCATGATCGGAGCTTACAATGTGAATGAGGTTACTACAACGTATCGCCTTCCAGCATCCTGGAGCAACATAGTTGAATTCTACTCAAAGTTAGGAGATTGCCCTAGTGATGGTCCCAGGATTTGTTATGGCAAGGCAACCCCAAATGGGACTTTCTATGTCGCATTTGAATCACTTGGCGGCAATACAAACGAGATCATTATTTCAATACAGATTAACTGGCATGTATGCGGAGACGATTTTTGAATACGATTACGTCGCCTTGTAAATACTGGGCGGCGCGGGTGCTTATGTCTGGGATCGCGCCAATCGGACGTTGTTCTTCGGCGCTGTATTGTATGCTTATGACGACGAGGGGGCGAGTCCGTCAAATCGTTGCCGCATAGCCCAGTATCTCCTCGATATACAGCCAGGGCTATCGGTCGTCCTTAGTGCGACGCGGGGAGCCAATATCAATCGCTACGTCCACGCCCCGCGCGGCATTCACGCGCACAAGGACGCCGCCAACAACTGGGAGTGGATGGTGCAAGACGGGTTGGGCAGCGTGCGCGGCGTGGCTTCCAACACTGCTGCGGTGCTGGAAAGCCGCAACTACGAGCCATTTGGGACGGGCTTCGGCGCGACGGGCACGAGCTAGACGCCTTACGGCTTCACGGGCGAGCCGACCGACGGCACCGGCCTGGTATACCTGTGACCGCAGGAAATCCCTTTAGGGGCGCGCCCGCTACTACAGCCCGGCGCTGGGCGTGTTCGCCAGCCGCGACCCGTTCGAGGGCGTGGCGGAGCGGGCGATTAGCCTGAACGGGTACTCGTGGGTCGAGGGGAATGTGGTGAATGGTGCTGTTGGCGAACCCGGACAGCGCAGGCCTTATCCCTTCCCTATATCTCTGTGTCTTCTCTGCGTCCTCTGTGGTTAAATCTTCCCTTCCGTTTCATCCCGTCACACGTAGTGCGGAGCGGCCAGCGATGCGAACGCCTGCTTGCCGAACAGCACCCGCGATGCGCCATAGATCGCCCGCAGCGAGCGCGTCTGGTCACGCTGCCAGTTCGGGTCGAGCAGCATCGGGTATTCGCGTTCCAGGTAGGTCTGAAAGCGGCGCGGCGTGTTGGCCGAGTCGGTCTCCTTCTTGAAGAACAAACAGGTGATGTAGGGGATGCCCCACAGCCGGAAGTGCCGCAGTGTGCCCTTCAGGTCGTCCCACAGGCCGAATGGACTGAGCGTGGGCACGACGAAAACACCCGCGCGCCGCAGCGTTTCAATCGCCGTCATGCGCTGCCTGTAACCCGGCGTCGCCCGTTCCCAGGCGCGAATCAGGTCTTCGCGGTCGGTGCCGAGGCTGTAACTGACCACCACAGCCGGGCCACCGTCAGCGGATCGTGTTGCGCGCGTGTAGGCTGCCATCAGGTCGGCATCGCGGTCGGGGCGGAAGCGCGTTTGCACAATCAGCCGTTTGGGGCGCAGCCGCCCGCTGGCCGCATTGAGGAGTTCCCACAGCGCCGAGGTTTCGCCCGCGCCAGTCGCATACGGGTCGGTCACGCCGCTCCAGTAGATCACCTTGTCCGCCAGTTCGCCACGCTCCAGGTGTTCGGTGAAGCGCTCAACGACATCGCGTTTGCGCCGCACCTCAAAGCCCCAGTTCTCGCCGAATTCGCCGCGCATCGCAGGCGGCGTCAGCATGTGGCCGGAGGGTACGTAGCAGAACAGGCAGCCTGCCGGGCAGCCCACCTGTGTTTGCATCGTCAGGTCGAAGCTGTCCACGAAACCACGCGCCGGGCGGATGATCTCCGCGCCGCTTTCGCCGTAGCGCACCTGTTCCGGCGCGTCCAGCCCGTAAATGTTCTGGTAGGTCTGGTTAAAGGTTTCAGCCATTGGGATTGCCACCTCCAACTTTGCTCACATGTTCTATTGTAGAAC
>JAEUQX010000705.1 GCA_016788625.1 Anaerolineae bacterium | reverse complement strand
ACGCGGCCTGGCTTTTGGGCTGGCCGTTTACATGGCCTATCTGCGCGTTCCAACTGCGGCGCTGGAACAGCTTATCCAGATACAGGGCAACACACTTCAGCTCACTTCGGAGCGAAATCTGTTTGTCGATGATGCGGGAATGTGGCAGCAAAACTACTTCGGCCCTCCCGCCACCGTTACAGAAGCAACGTTTCCTATCGTATCCCTCTTCGATGTCGTCAATGATGAGGTTGATCTCAGCATCTTTGACGACAAAATCGTCTTGGTTGGCCTCATCAACAATACAGGCTCCACCGACAATTACCCCGTGCCTTCTTCGGCAACAGGCCAGATGATGAGCGGCGTCGAAATTCACGCCAACGCCATCGAAACTCTGATACAGGGCAGGTTCCCGCGCCAACAGAGTACGCTCGTCCAGGCGGGCATCATTGTAGTGTTTTCCTTTCTAGCAGCCCTGCTCTACGCTCAGATGCGTTGGTACTGGATGCTCGCCGCTGCCGTCTTAACCGTTGCACTCTGGGTGACTGCCGCATTCCTGTATTTCTCTCTGCGACTTGAGATTGTCAATCTGTTTCATTCATCACTGGCGCTGATATTGCCATTGATCGGTAATATTGGCTTTACCATTTCGGGGGAGGTCATCCGACGGCAGCGCATGGAATTCCTGCTGCAAAGTGTTGTGCGCGTCTCGAATCAACGTCTTGCGCTAGAAAGAATTCTCCCCCTGATCGCTGAGGACATTCAGCGCGCCATCAATGCGCCGGTTGGCGGTATCTGGTTGTGGAACGACGAGCGCCGTGATCTGGAGTTAGCTCACCAATCCGGCACGCGCTCACAGGCATTGGGCAAGCTTGCGACCATTTCGCACGACGCGCACACCAGCCAACAACCGATTCTTCGCGAACGCCAGCTCGCGGTCCCTGTAGTCTGGCAAAAGCGCACATTAGGGGTGTTGGCGGTTGAACTACCCGCAAGACCGCGCGTTGGCCGTTCGTCGCTCAAGCTTTTGAGCGACCTTGCTGATCAGGTCGCACCCAATCTCGAAAACGCAATTCTCTATACGGAGATCCAACGTCAGAATAATCTGATGGAAGCCATCCTCACCGGTTCGCCCGCGGCAATTCTGGTCCTGGATGAGGAATTGAAGATCATCCGCAGCAATCAGGCATTGGCTGGGATTTTCTTCCAGGACTCCCCCACCCCAGAAAATGCGGAATTCATACCCCTGTTGATGACTGCTGAAATGGATGCAGAGAATCAGGACTTGCTAACGCATAGCTTCCGAAAGCGCCAAAGGTTCAGCCAAACGATCGTTCTGCACAAGAAAAGTTACAACCTTGATGCCGCCCCATTGCCTGGAGCAAATCGCTGGGTGGTCATACTTAACGATGTCACCTTGTTAGCAGAGCTGAGCAACCTCAAAACGCGCATGATCCGTATGGCATCGCACGATCTGAAAAACCCGCTTTCGCTCATTCTCGGCTATTCCGCTTTGCTTCTCGAAGACGAAGACCTGGACATATCCGCGGATACGAGACTGATACTGGGCCGAATTAGCGATGCGGCGGAACTCATGCAAAAGATCATCCAGGATATCCTTAACCTGGAACAGTTCCGCTCTGGAAAACGAACGGCCGAGGTCGTCGATTTGTCTGCCGTTATCCAAGAAGCAATAGATGCTCTCCACCCGGAACTTCTGTCGAGGTATCAAGTGCTTCAGCGCGAAATCGATGATGTCTCCCCTAGGATTCAAGGCAGCTACCGCGCACTAACGCAGGTTGTCCTCAATCTGTTGAGCAATGCGATCAAATATACGCCGGAGAAAGGCACAATCAGCATCCGCTTACGACGTATGGCGGACAATCGTATTCGCCTGGAGGTGGCAGATACGGGGTATGGTATACCAGTCAGCGCGCAGGAGAAAATCTTCACCGAATTTTACCGGGTGCGTACATCCGCAACAGCACACATCGGCGGCACCGGCCTGGGACTCAGCCTGGTCAAAGCGGTCGTCGAAGATCACAATGGCCGCATCTATTTCGAAAGCGATGAAGGTATAGGCACTACGTTCTTTGTTGAACTGCCGACCATAGAAGAGGCTTAAGGGGCAGGATGACACGTAGATTTCAGAGCATAGTCGTGTTCATAGTGTGGCTCAGTCTGAGCACCGCCTACATCAGTCACGGACAAGATCAGCTCGCCGCTGTACTGCAGGTAACCCATGCAGGGGTTGAACTGCAGCGTGCAAATACGGTCGAATGGCTGCCACTGCGGAAGGGTTCAGAGTCGCCCGTAGGTACAGGTGACACCCTGCGAACGACGGACACTGGCCGTGCCTACCTTACGGTAGATGGCAAACTTGACCTGTTGATATTACCGACTACCATCTTCACACTGAAAAGCCTTGCACCTCACGAGCTTGGTGCAGATTTGGAACATGGTATCGCCGTATTGCAAATCGACCCGGAAGCAGATTTCGAGGTTTTTGCAATCGAGACCGCGCACTTCACAGTCAATATGCCAACACAACTCATGGCCGTTTGGTCAGATGCCGAACGAAACAGCAGCGTGCTGGTAGCGGCAGGCAGCACGCTCGTGCAGTCTGGCGGGGAGACATTCACGGTCGCAGTAAATCAGGGATTTCTGGCGGGCAGCAGCTCCGTGGGCGGCGTTGGCAGCATCAACACGCCACTCACAGCCGCCAATCTCGAAGGAGAATTGTTCGGCTGTCCTGGCATCATACAGACGGGCGGTTTGAATCTGAATGTGCGAGTCGCGCCAGGTCTGGAATCAACCGTAATCGGCAACATTGCCAATGAAACCCCTATCCAGCTAATGGGTGTCAACGCTTTCGACACATGGTATCGCATACAGGCATTTAGCGGATTCGGCTGGGTACAAAAAGCGCTTGTCAACACTGAGTGCCAGGATTTGCCAGTCCTCCCGCGTGGTTTCAGCGAGCGCAACCCGGGAATTCGCGACGTTCTACCGCTCGAATTGGCGCTGCTCGAACCCTTCTACGGCCCACCTGAAGAAGACCTCTGGTTCTACCTCAGCCTAGCTTCACAGTAACGCCCCTTTACTTAGCCCTGGTCCAAGCCAGACTCTTGACAATCCTACAACCTCACGATAATCTCTTTTTAGTGATCAGTTAATCGATTAAGTTTTGTTAGCCATTCTTGCAATAGATCCGTACCAGGAGAGAATACCGGTGAAACGTCGCCTATGGTCGATCAGAGAACATGGTTTCGTGCCGGACAAACAGCTCCACCATGAAACAATTTTTACGATAGGCAACGGCTACCTCGGTACGCGAGGTAGCTTTGAAGAAGGTTTCGAAGGCGATACGCCTGCAACCCTGTTACATGGCATTTATGACCATGCGCCGAACGTCCTCGTCCCCGAGCTGGTGAACATACCGAACTGGCTGCCAATCGGTATCACGGTCGACGGCACGCCATTCAAACTGATCACTAAAACGACGGACACGTTACGCCCGCCGCATGGCTATGTGCTCGGCTACGAACGCGAACTACACCTTGATGAAGCGGTTCTACGCCGCGAAATCCTGTTTCGCGCGGCATCGGGCAACATCGTGAGGCTGATCTTTGACCGTATCGCCAGCCTGGATAACCCACATATCCTGGCACAACGCGTGCGTGTTATCGCCGTCGATGGCAACCCGACTGTCGAGCTTACAGCAGCGCTCGATGGGCAGGTGACAAACGCAGGTGTGGCGCATTGGCTGCCCAACATGCACGTCCAGGCCGCGGGCAATACCATTGGGTTAGAAGCAACCACCCAACAGAGTGGCTATATAGTCGGGCTGGCATCAACTTTGTTATGTGCATCGCCAGTCACCGCGAGCCTTACAGATAACCTGCGTCCGACCCTCTCAACTTCCGTAAAGCTACAGCAAGAACAGGAAGCGGTCTTCGACAAAATCACCTGCATATACAGCAGTCGTGATGTGGACGCCCCTTTGCAAGCCGCTGCAGAAAACCTGGCTAACGCTGCTCAGCTTGGTTACGACGCCCTGTATAAGGCGCATGTACGCGAATGGGCGCAATACTGGGATCGCAGCGACATTACGATTGAAGGTGATGACGCTTGCCAGGTCGCGATTCGATTTACCACCTATCACGTGCTAATCACGGCGCCACGCACAGATGAAAACGTCAGCATAGGCGCAAAGACCTTATCTGGACTAGGCTATAAGGGGCATGTCTTTTGGGACACCGAGTTGTTCGCCCTGCCCCCGATGACGCTGACACAACCTCATCTAGCGCGCAACCTTCTGATGTATCGTTACCATCGACTGTCAGGTGCTCGCCATAAGGCAAAAGCAAACGGCTATGAAGGTGCAATGTTCCCCTGGGAGAGCACTGACACCGGAGAAGAAACCACACCCCAGTGGTCAGATCCAGAACCCGATGGCACGCGCATCCGCATTTGGACAGGCGACAGCGAACAACACATCTCAACTGATGTTGCATATGGCGCCTGGCAGTACTGGCAGTGGACGGGGGATAACGAGTTCCTCGCGCGCTATGGTGCAGAACTCATCCTGGATACCGCTGTATTCTGGGGCAGCCGCGTCGAAGAAAAGAACGAGCGCTACGAGATTTCGCAGCAAATCGGCCCGGACGAATATCACGAGAATATCGACAACAGTGTTTTTACCAACCGCATGGTCGTCTGGCATCTGGAGACCGCGCTTCACCTGCTGGACTGGCTGCGAGCAAACGCCACGACGGATTACGAACGGCTAGTCAACGAGCTCGATCTGAGTGATACGCGGCTCAACCGCTGGCGCGACATCATAACACGGATGTACATCCCTTTCGACGAAACCAAACAGATTCATGTGCAGTTCCCCGGTTTCTTCGATATGGAATACATCCCGGTTCCCAATTACCAACCGCGCACGACCAGCGTCCAGGCCATTCTGGGGCACAGCCGCAGCATTCAAACGCAGGTCATTAAGCAGGCGGATGTGGTAATGCTGATGGCACTGCTGGGTGAACAGCTAGCGCCATTGGATGTGCTGCGCAACAACTGGGATACCTATTATCCACGTACTGATCATGGCTCATCACTCAGTCCGGCCACACACGCCTGGGTTGGCGCGCGCCTGGGGCTGATGGACGAAGCCTACGACATGTTCTACCACGCCGCGCACATTGATCTGGAGGACAACAAAGGCAACGTAAAGGATGGCATTCATGCCGCGGCCTGTGGCGGAGTCTTCCAGGCAGTACTGTTCGGTTTTTGCGGATTGCATATCCGCGAGGATGGCACACTAGCCATTGATGCACGCTTGCCGGAGCATTGGAGGCGTGTGCGCTTTAGTGTGAACTACCGGGGTCAAAGGTATACGTTTGATGTGCAGAACCCCGTGTTGGTCTCCCCGATGGCGTGATGGGGTCGCCTTCGGGCGAGTAATGCACGCCGAGAAATTTTTATTGCAACGACTTGGAGGTTGTAGCAATGGTTAAAATGCGTTTGGTTGCGTTGGCGCTGCTGCTCGTACTGGCGCTTAGCCTGAGTGGTATCGCTGCCGCCCAGGACTCGGTCACACTGCGCGTCTGGACGGGTTCGTCCTCCCCTGCAGAGAACGAGTTCAAGGAAGCTCAGTTCGCTCGATTCCAGGAAGCGAACCCTAACATTACACTGGATGTCCTGATTTCCCCGGACTACGGCACACAGATTCAGGCGGCATTCGCGGCAGGAGACTACCCCGAAGTGTTCACCGCTGGTCAGTTCGACTTCCCGTCGTATGTTGACTCCGGCCTGCTGATGCCCGCTGGCGACCGCATCGTAGAGCCGGATGACATTTATCCAAGCCTGCAGGCAGCCTTCAGCGATGCCGATGGCAACGCTTACTGTGTGCCAAAAGACTTCTCAACACTGGCGCTGTTCTACAATGCCGACTACTTCGAGCAGGCAGGTGTGGATGCGCCGACCGCCGAATGGACCTGGGATGACATGAGCGCGGCGGCTCAGGCAATTACGGATGCCGATCTGACGACTGCTGACGGCATCGAGGTCGTCGGACTGAGTGCGGCGGCTGACCGCAACCGTTGGATGGCTTTCTTCTGGGGCAACGGTGCGCAGCTGTTTAATGACGCTGATGAGGTCGTATTCGACAGCCCAGAATCGATTGCCTCGCTGGAATTCTACGCCAACTTTGTCACCGCTGGCACGGGCGCGATCCCAGCGAACCTGGGCGGGGCAGGCTGGAATGGCGAGGCGTTCGGCAAAGGCTACGCGGCCATGACGGTCGAAGGCAATTGGGCCATCGGCTACCTGCGCAACGACTTCCCGGATGTCAACTGGGGTGTTGTAGAAATCCCGACTGCCCCGAGCGGCAACAAGGGCACGCTGACCTTCACCGAATGCTGGGCAGTTGGCGCGAACGCAGCGAATGATCCGGCGGTAGCTGACGCGGCATGGGCGCTGGTCAACTTCCTGACTGGCCCAGAAGAAGCTGTTGCCAACGGCAATGAAGGCTTTGGGCCGATGCCCGCGCGTGCTAGCGCCGCTGAGGCATGGTTGGCCGCGCAGGGAGATGTTGGCGCGCCGTTCGTCGCTGGCGCGGACTACGCCTGGGCGCCTGTATTCCCACTGGGCTACGGCGACTTCACGGCGGCTGTCGATGAAGGCACTGTCGCAGTCATGAACGGTGAGGCGACGGCAGAAGAGGCCATCACCGAGGCGGCCGAAATCGCACGTGAAATTCAGGCCGAAGGTTAAGCAATAGATAAGGTAATGGGCGGTGAACACATCGAGTGGTCGCCGCCCATTCACAACTTCTAGCGGGACACATTCCTGTGTCGCTGTTTATTATTTCGCTACTTATAGTTCTTGCTCGAAGGGAGCCGTACTATGGCTGAACCCGCCGTAAAGTCTGTCCCCACTGCAAGTGCTGCCGCCGTCACGACCCAGCAAAGCGCCAAGCGACAGGAAATATTCGCAGGACTCGTCTTTATTGCGCCTGCATTCGTGATACTTTTCCTGTTTATGATTTTGCCTCTCCTGGTCGCCGGGTATTTCAGCCTCACGGATTGGAATGGCAGAAGGCCGCTTAATCAGGAAGGCGCCTATGAAATCGTCGGGCTGCGGAATTATGAGCAGCTCCTGATTCAGGGGCGCCGTGTTGACGACTTTTACAATGCCCTGAAAAACACCGTGTATTATGTGTTGGGCGTCGTCCCCACGCAGACCATCATTGCGCTGGTTCTGGCGGTTATTGTTAATCAGAAATGGATGCGGTGGCGTGGTTTTTTCCGCACCGCGTATTACTTCCCATCGATCACGTCTTCGATTGTGGTTTCGATGATATTTCTGTTCATGTTTTCAAATACTGGCCCAGTCAATGGGTTTTTATCGTCGGTATTCCCCAGCTATAAGCCCGTCACCTGGTTAGCCAACAATGACGGCGTGATACACAATTTCCTGGGGGTCCTCGGTATCACAGAGAATTCCAGCACATTCCTGAAAGATACTGAGATCTTCCGCATCTCATTGTGGGACTGGCTCAGTGGACCAAGCGTGTCGCTGCTCACCATCATGATTCTCGCTATCTGGACAACCATCGGCACGATGATGGTTGTGTACCTTTCAGCACTACAAAACATCCCGGCGCAGGTCTATGAAGCGGCCTATGTCGATGGGGCGACGGCCTGGCAAGCCTTTCGCAAAATCACTGTGCCACTGCTGGCGCCGACGACTTTCTTCGTCATCACACTCGGTCTGATTGGCACATTCCAGGTCTTCGACCAGATATACGTGCTGCGGAACGATACCACGCGCGAAACAACCATGAGTGTTGCTTATCTGGTGTATGACTTTGCGTTCGGTTCGCTCAACGATCCACGCATGGATCGGGCGACGGCGACCGCTGTGACACTCTTCCTCATCATTTTCGTTGCTACGCTCATTCAACGCCGCATCACTGGCGGCGACCAGGCGAAATAGGCGAGGTGCAATCATGACGACTGCAGCCCGTTCTGTCGGAATGGATGTGGACAACTCAAAAACGGGGTTGGGACGCATCCTGGCAATTGCCGGTTATAGCATCCTGATTCTTGTGGCGATCATCCAGACGGTGCCGTTCATCCTGACAATTGCGAACTCGTTTAAGTGCGACCCAGCCATCACAACGCGCCCAGCAGCGTTCATCCCTGCCCCACCCTTCGGCGTCCAATGCGCCACACAGGATGAAAGCGGCAACCGCGTGGTGCTGAACGCTGACGACCAGACGGAAGGCATAACTTTCAATCCATCATTCAATGGCTACGAAAGTATCCTCAATTCGACAGGCGCGGCTAACAACCTGCCCCGATGGCTCGTCAATACGCTCATTTACTCGGTTGCTGTAATGATCATCCGTATCATTCTGAATTCGATGGCCGGATATGCTCTGGCGCGCATCAAATTCCCTGGCAATCGCATCGTGTTCTTCATCATCCTCGGCGTGCTGATGATCCCTGGCGTCGTGCTGCTCATCCCGCGCTTCCTGATGCTGAACCAGCTAAACCTGCTCAACACTTATCACGGCTATGTGATTGTGCTCGCGGCAGATGCTTTTGGTATCATGCTGATGAAGCAGTTCTTCGAGTCGATTCCCAAGGAAATTGAGGAAGCCGCGCAGGTTGATGGTGCAAATCGTTTCATCATGTTCTTTCGGGTGATTCTGCCGATGGCAACTCCGGCGCTGACAGCGCTGGCGATCTTCAGCTTCCAGGGGCAGTGGAACAACTTCATGGATGCGCTGATCATCGTCGGCACCGACCCAGAGATGTTCAACCTCCCAATGGGTTTGACTGTGCTGACGGGTTCAGGACAGGACATCCAGTTTGATTTGGTCCTGGCAGGTGCTGTGATCACAACGCTGCCGATGGCGGTAATTTTCTTCCTGTTCCAACGCTATTTTGTTGAAGGCTCGAACTATTCGGGACTGGCGGGCCAATAGGCTATGCTGGACGGACTGCGCGTATTTGGACGTGCGCTGCGCCACCTCAATCAACGCGGCTACATCTACGTCTGGGCAACGGTGCTGTGGGCGGTACTGACTCTTCCAATCATTACCGCCCCGGCAGCCTGGGCCGGGCTGGTTCGCATGAGTTTCTACGCGCATCGTCAACCGCGCGCCGGGCTGGATGACTTCTGGATCGGCTTTCGCCAAAACTTTTGGCGCGGCATCCCGATTGCTCTGTTCAATGCCGTACTGCTCGTAATAACCATCAGCAACCTGTTGAGCTATGCTGATCAGACGGGTATCGGTTTTGTGGTGCTGCGCCTTATCTGGATATTGACGCTGCTCTTCGTGCTGATCATGCAATTTTTCGGCTGGTGCTTCTTCTACGCCATGAAACAGCCTTCGTTGATCGGCGGTCTGCGGAATACCGCTGTGATGCTGCTGAACAACCCAGGTTTCAGTATGGTTGTCCTGATCGGCGCATTGTTGATTTCGATCCTCAGCAGTCTCCTCCCAGCAGCATGGTTCCTCATCACGGGCGGGGCACTGGCGGCACTGGCGAACAGCGCGGTGCAAGATCGACTGCGGGCGGCAGGAATAGAAGCACAACCAACCTTTGATGAAAACATGATTGTTGATGCGATTTACTCGGACGATAGTTAAGCTCTCTTGACTTTCGCGGCAGCACATCATAAAGTTCCAGGGGGGTATGCCTCACTTAAGATTGTGCCAGCCTGAGTCACGGGAAAACACATGGCAACCATCAAAGATGTCGCGCGGTTGGCAGGCGTATCAACTGCAACTGTGTCCTACGTATTGAATAACAAAACATCTGCCGTCAGTGAAGAGACGCGCCAACGAGTCCTCGAGACAATTGAGCAGTTAGGGTATACCCGCAATGTCACTGCACGAAACCTGCGGGCCAGTCAGTCGCGCCTGATCGGTTACGGCCTACCCATCTCAGGTCAGACACGCCCCAATACCGTGCTGGAACACTTCGCATTCCACCTGGCGCGAGAAGCCTCAAAAGCGGGCTACCACGTGCTCACGTTTACCTACCCGTTCGACGATCCGGTGCCGACTCACGATGAACTGGTGCGCACAGCGAGGGTTGACGCTTTCGTGCTGGCAAATACCACAACGAATGATCCGCGTATCGCCTACCTGCTCAATCAAGGCTATCCATTTGCCTGCTTCGGTCGCGCCAACGAGGCATGGGAATTCAATTGGGTGGACACGGATGGACAAAGTGGGGTGTATCACGCCGTTGACTATCTGCTGCGCTTAGGGCACCGCCGCATCGCCATGGTGACGTGGCCAGAAGACTCGCTGACAGGAAATCTGCGACTGGCAGGCTATCTGGAAGCGCTGGCTACGGCAGGAATTACCCCTCCCTCTGGTTATGTCGTGCGAGCCGAGTATGGCGAAGCGGTGGGTGAACTGGTATTCGACCAGTTTGAACAATTCTCACCGAACGAACAACCCACCGCAATCGTAACAGTCAGCGATATGACCGCTATCAGCGTCATCGGTGAAGCGGAACGGCGGGGTCATGTCATCGGCAAAACACTCTCAGTGATTGGCTTCGACGATGAACTACTCAGCCAATATCTGCGCCCATCTCTGACTACCTTGCGGCAACCCATCGAGACGATCAGCGCGGCGCTGATCAGCATCGTAGATCGACTGCTCAATGCGGAGAGCGGCGAAATCCATCAATCGCTGATGCAACCCGAGCTTATCATCCGCGAATCGGTCAGCCATCCCCCACTTTACTGAGAACCTCAGCTAACTTGACATCAGCCATCGTATCATAATGAACATCAGCAAGACCGCGTGTGGCGGTGCCTATGCCGACCGTCCAGAAACCGCCATTGCGCGCAGCCTCAATACCGGCTTCAGCGTCCTCAAAAACGATAGCCTGCTGCGGATAAACTGCGAGGCGTCCAGCTACCCAGACAAACAAATCAACGGCAGGCTTGGGATTGACAACGCTGAAGCCATCACCCAGCGCGTCAAAAGCATCGAGCAGCGCCAACTTCTCCAAAACAGAACGTGCATTTTTCGACGCTGAACCAAGGCCTAAGCGCAGCCCTATATGGCGCGCATCCTCCAGAAGCCGCGTAACACCGGGAAGGCGATGTGCTGGCGTAAGTTCATCGAGGTGAGCAAGGTAGTACTCATTCTTGCGTGTCATCCAGGCTTGAGCCGTCTCTTCATCGATGGAACGACCTTTGAGCATTCGATTGAGACTCTCTCGCCGTGATACACCTCGTAGAGCCTCGTTATCCTCACGGGTGAATGGAATACCTTCTTCATCTGCGAGGCGTTTCCAGGAGCGATAATGAAATTCCGCCGTATCGGTGATAACACCGTCAAGGTCGAATATTAGGGCACGAATCCCGCTCGGCATCTGCATTACTCCCCATGAAACTGTACGATGTTATTTAGGGATTATGCGACTGACTGACGGCAATAGCAACACCGCACACACAAATTGTACGGTCAATTGATCATCTATCATTTTTGTTATATTCGTTTATGATGAGAATTGTCTCCTGCAACTATACTAAGAACAATCCGCATACAAACTGTTTAGACTCAGCTTGGAAGTTGTCGCCTTTTGACTATCCGAGACCTACCTGGCAACTATAGCGAGTTACCTATTACTGTAGAATTGATTGAAAGCTCGTACACAATGATTAAGACCATCGAACAGTGGCAAGCGCGCATCAGGAGTGAGTTCGAAGCATCGCAAGCACAACTCAGCACTCTGGGCATTACGGGTGAAAAGCGACAACTGTTGGCACTGGCCCTACTCCCGGTCTTGCCGCACACTACAAAGGAAGCTTCGGCGCTCGCACGTCTGACAGAAACTGCTGAACTCTATCCTCTGATGGCGCAGCAATTGAAACGGATCAGCAAAGTTACGCCGTATGTAGTTCCACCACTGCAGCAAATCCTCGACATGCTTTTGGATTCGAGTAACCCAACCAGCCTCGCCCAATGTGACTCCTTCATTGAACGCATGACGCTCAAGAAAATCGAGCGTAATCCTGTCACCAGTCCGGCTGCCGTCGTGCCAGGCCTGACCGTCCGGGCCGAATCTATTCATGCCGATGGCCCTGTCGTACTGGCGGGCAACAACGCCAGCGTACACATCGGTGTAGACCCTGCAGCAGCAGAGTTGAAGCGATATCTGGAACATCTGCGTGCCGCCTGGATAAATCTGGACCTGAACAGCATTGTCTCTGATCCTGCCAGAAACGTACACATGCAGCTCATGAATCTGTATACACCGCTGGATGTCTGGGACTATACGCTGCCAGCCGAACGCCTGAATCGCCTGCGTCGCGGCGAAGCAGACTTCGATCAGGCAAAGTACCGAATATCCACAATCAAGGCAATTGCGAACGAGCAGTATCTGGTGATCACGGGTGGCCCAGGCACGGGGAAAAGCACGCTGAGCGGCTTTCTAACAATATGTCTGGC
>JAEUQX010000696.1 GCA_016788625.1 Anaerolineae bacterium | reverse complement strand
TTCGGACTGTTCGCCCACCTGCGAGGCGGCTTGCTGCACCTGCTGCGCGGATTCATTCAACTGTTGGGCGCTGGCCTGCTGGTTCTGCATGTTCTGCGCGGCCTGCTGCAGTTCTGCCGACGCCTGTTCGAGCGCTTCCTGCGCGGCCTGGGCATCGGACTGGCGCAGCGCTTCAGCGGCCTGCTGCATGGCCTGTGCGGCCTGCGGGTTGGTCTGCTGGAGCGCCTGCGCGGCCTGTTCCAGACTGTCAGCGGCCTGCTGCATCTGCTCCGGCGTCATGTTCTGTACCTGCTGCGCCAACTGGTTGAGGAACGGTATCGGCGCGGGCTGGTTGGCCTGCGCGGCCTGCTCCTGTGCGGCTTGCGTATCCTGTTCCAGCGCCTGGCTGGCAGCATCGAGCGCGGCCTGCTGCGCGGTGCTTTGGTCGTTCAAGTTCTGTGCCTGTTCACGCAGGGCAGACTGCGCGTCGGAAAGTGTGGCAAACGCTTCTTCCGCTGTGATGTCCGACTGGTTGAGCGTGTCCATGCTGGCTTCCAACGCTTCCAGCAGTTCTTCGCGTTGTTCCTCGGTCAGGGCAGGGTCGGCGGCGACTTCCTGCAAAATCTGCGACAGCTCTTCGCGCGCGGATTCAATCGAGGCCTGCTGCGCGGAATTCTCGCGGATGGCTTCGGCCTGCGGGTTGGGCAGGAGCAGCAGCGCTGCCAGCACGACAGCCAGCGCCGCGACGATCCCCCATTCGCGACCGCGCCAGATGAACGGCAGCGACTCGGCAGACTGGACGCGGCGAGCAGTCAGCCAGGCATCATCGACCTGACGGGCGACCAGTTCGTCACTACCGTGAATACGCCCTTCGATCAGCTCCAGCGCCGTCGATACACGCTCTCCCAGGCCAAATTGCAGGTCGAAGCGGCGGGCGGCCTGCAAGGTGGGGCGCGGCCAAAAGGCGACGACCAGCAGCATAATCACCAGCCCGGCCAGCAGGAGCAGCCCTGTCAGCAGCAGAACTTGCTCGCTGAGCAGCCAGGGGCGCAGTCGCGAGATGAGGGCCACCCCGACGCCTAGCGCCAGACCGGGCAGCAGGCAGCGCGGCAGCCACAGCGAGACCTGCTGCGCGCGCAGCCGTCGATCCCAGCTTTGGAGCAGTTGGGTGAGCGCCGCATGGCGTTCCTGGAATAGTGTTTGAGTCGCCATATTTATGCCTGACTACTCGCCAAACGATCCTGATAGATGGACGCGCGGGCTTCTTCAATAGTTCCGGCCAGCCGCCAGTTATTCACACGGTAGGCGCGGCGGAAGAGGTTGATCATGGCGTTATCCAGTTTGCTGCCGCCCGTGATGACGATGAGGATGGTGTTCTCCGGCTGTTGGCGCGCGACGCGGTTGAACTGCACCAATGCGCTGGGGGCAGGATTCGGGATGCGCTGAGATCGGGGATGACATCAATGCGATACGGCCTTGCTGCGCCCATATTCAGCGATTGCTCAAAAGCCGCATGAAACTCGTCCCACGTCCAGCTCGCACCAAAATCCCAATGGATAATCGTCTCCTCGGCATCATCCCAACGCACTGAAATACTCATGAGTCCAGTTTTCCGTTCACCCGGCCTCGGTCTTTCTCATTCGCTGAATCGACAACACGACCAGCACGGTTGAGGCGACAAGGTAAATGATCGTGAAGGTGATCCAGGGAGAGACGCGCGGTATCGTCGAGCCGCTGCTGGCGAGCGTATCACTGAAGAAGCCGACTACCTGCCGGTTGATGAGCAGTTGCTGCGTGGTCAGCGCGGTGGCGATGGGATTAAGGCTGATCAGGAAGTCGTCGATGTAGATCAGGGTCGCTTCGATCACTGGCGAGGCCGTGCGAATCGGCAGCGTCAGCAGATCGAGCGCGATGGTCAGCACCAGCGGCGCGCCGAAGGTTGCCACGAGCGTCGCCGTGTAGGCGCGCACGCTGGCGGAGAGCGTGCGTGGCGCGATGGCCGAGAAGAAGATGCCCACCGTGCCGAGCGCAATCGCCGCTACTGTCAGGATGACGAAGGAGAGGATCAGTTCAAGTTCGGTCACGCCGCCGAAAAGAAAGGCGATGCTTTGCAGCGGAATAGCCGCCAGCAGCAGCAGCAGGATGTAGCTGAGCGCCGACTCCAGCTTGCCGATCACGAACGAGGGGCTGGGCAGCAGGGTCGTCCGCAGCAGGTCATAGGTCAGCCGCTCGCGTTCACCCGTGATCGCGCCGGAAGTGAAGGCCGGGGCGATGAAGATGATCAGCATCAGCTCGATGCCGACGATGCCCATGAACAACACACGTCCGATCTCGCCCGCCGCCGATGAGCCGCTGGCCTGTGTGACGGGGGTGTAGATCAGATACAGCAGCGCCGTGAAACCGCTCATCAGCCCCAGGTAGACGCTGAGGACGACGAACGAGCGCACGCCGCGCATCCTGCCGCGCAGCTCCTTGAGCATGACCGGGTTGATGCGGAAGGCGCGCATCTCGCGGCTAACGACCACACCTGCCGCTACGCCCGCGACGATGGTGATCAGCGCAGGAGTCAGGCCGAGCAGAACCAGCGCGACGATGTTGGCGATCACCAGCACCCAGATGCCCGCCAGTGCCCACAGTTCGCGCGCCAGCACGCCAACCATCAGCACGAGCAGCAGGCTGATATTGACCTGCAAGATCAGCGCTACTGCCGCGACCGAGGCATCGTCCGCGCCGGGCGTGCGCGCCAGCAGCAGGTTGTGCAGCGTGGCGAACAGGTTGGGGATGATACCCGCGCCGCCCAGGAAGGCCAGCACGATCAGCAGACCCGTCAGCGCCACGTTGATGATGGCCGCCCAGCGCAGGATGAGCGCGCCCTGCTGTAGGCGCTGCTCACGTGGGCTGAGCGCTTCTTCTGGCAGGTCAACAAGCTGTGGTGCAAGTTCTTCAGCGGTCATTTGGTGATTCCTAGATAGCTCTTGGCTTTTAGTCTATGGTCTTTAGTTTTGGCCAGACTGGCTGCGAGGTGCAAAGACCTCTGCTCCCCACTTTGGGATAAATACCTGAGCAAAGGTACTTGCGCTCCACAACTGACGACTAACCGCTAATGACTCATAACTAATGCCTATGGATCGACTGCCAGATTAGGTCACGATGCCTTTGGTGACACGCATGAACATGGCTTCCAGGTCTTTAGTCTCTTCGGTGAAGCCCAGGATACTGACCTGTTCGCTGATCAGCTTCTGGTTGATCGCCGCTACGCCATCGTCGTCGCCCGTGAAGTCGATGCGCACGCGCGAACGTCCGCCTTTCTGCTCCATGATGGCAACGTTGACCACGCCGGCGATGCCGCTGACCAGCGATACCACCTTTTCGGCGACATCGTTATCGCGCACCGTAACGATG
>JAEUQX010000695.1 GCA_016788625.1 Anaerolineae bacterium | reverse complement strand
ATCCACGCGCGTATGGCGCTTTCGCCCGCGTGCTGGCGCGCTATGTCCGCGACGAGCAGATCATCCCGCTCGAAGAGGCCATCCGGCGCATGACCGCGCTGCCCGCCGATAACCTCCGCATCAAGGAACGCGGCAGGCTGCAACCGGGTCATTACGCAGATGTCGTCGTCTTCGACCCGGCCACGATTCAGGATCACGCCACGCCGGAAAATCCGCATCAGTATGCGACAGGCGTGCAGCATGTGTTCGTTAACGGCGTGCAGGTGCTGCGCGATGGCGAACACACGGGCGCGAAACCGGGGCGCGTGGTGCGCGGGCCGGGATATGGCAAGCAGCCCTTCGAGGCGGTCTATCCCGCAGAGCTGCTGCCGCTGTTCAAGCTCGGCCTGGGTTACGATGGCACGTATGCCGAGTTCGGCCTGCGCCGTGATCAGATACCCGACCTGATTCGCATCGTCAAGGACAGCCGACTGTATGTGCGCGACAAGGAAGATGATCCGGTTCAGTATGCGCCCATTCATGCGGCCTGGATGCTCTCGCGGCTGGGCGCGGCTGAAGCATTGGAAGCCGTCAGCCAATTGATCATCCACATGCACCCAATTGGCCCCAGCGAGATTCTATCGATCATGGAGACATTCGGCCCTGTCGCCATTGCCGAGATGACCAAGATCATCGACTCGCCGCTGTTGTACATCTTGTCACGCCTGGCCGCCGCTGCTGCGCTGACACGAATTGGCCTGGAACACGGCCCAATGTGGGCGACGGTGGTCGAGAACCTGTTCCTGGAACGCTTACAGCAGCACAATACCCCTATCTTGCTATTGGCAGGGTTGGCGGCTTTCCTGGAACGGCTTGAAACCGAAAACGAAGAAGTAGAATTGGCGGTCAAAGCGGCGCGAAAACATGCGGTGTCGATGGGCCTGGCAAAGAGCTGGGACGAGACCTATAAGCTGCTCAGAGGCGACGACGAGTTGAAAGTCGAACCGGGCAACCTGATCGATTCCGATGACGGGGATGACGACGACTACCTGCCGCCAGCCGACACATCGGCACCTACGGCGGGCTGGAAGGCACAGGAAGCCAAAGCGGCCAAAAAGAAGAAGGCCAAGCGCAAAATGACGGATAAAATCAAGAAACAGCAGCGCAAGAAGAAACGGTGAGGAACAACCAGCCATGCGCGTCAAAGTCGGTTTAGCGCAAATCTACCCCAAGCTCGGTGATGTGGAGCGCAACCTGCACAAGCACCTCGATTTCGTCCGGCAGGCTGATGAGCAGGGCGTCGACCTGCTGATCTTCCCGGAACTTTCGCTCACGGGCTATCAGGTACAAGATCTGGTGCCAGAGGTCGCCATCAAGGACAACCGCGATGACACCACCTTCCGCACCCTGCTGGACGCCAGCCATCAGATGGACATCATGTTCGGCTTCGTCCACGAGGACAAACGCCAGCGCTTCTACATCGCGGCGGCCTACCTCTCACAAGGCGAGTGCCTGCACATTCATCACAAGCTCTACCTGCCGACCTACGCTATGTTCGACGAGGGGCGCTACTTTGACCAGGGCGAACACGCCCGCGCCTTCGATACCCGTTTCGGGCGCGTCGGCATGTTGATTTGCGAGGACTTCTGGCACATGTCGCCTGCCTATCTGCTGTGGCAGGATGGCGCAGACATGCTGCTGTTCCACAGCGCCAGCCCCAGCCGCGGACTGGACAGCGGAGACCGGCTTTCCGGCTCGCGCTGGGTGGAACTGGTCAATCAGGCTTACGGCAGCATGTTCACCAATTACGTCATTCACTGCAACCGCGTAGGTTACGAGGACGGCAAGAACTTCTGGGGCGGTTCGTCGATTGTTGACCCGGATGGCGAGTTCCTGGTACACGGCCAGTATTTTGACGAAATGCTGATCACGCATGAGATCGACCTGAACCAACTGCACCGCACACGCGCCCGGCTGCCGCTGCTGCGCGACGAACGCCCGGAACTGGTGC
>JAEUQX010000666.1 GCA_016788625.1 Anaerolineae bacterium | reverse complement strand
TTCCAGGGCGTCTATGACACCGGAACATCCAGCGCGCTGGCCTATGTGATCCTGGTGATCATCATCGCCGTCAGCAACCTGTATATCCGCCAGCTCAACCGCGCGAGAGGAGCATAACATGGTCAAAGATTATACCCCGCGCGCCCCGGTGAATTACTCTACCCGCGTCGACCGCGTGGGCGTGCGGCCAACCTTCCGTGTGATCGCCGTGACTATCATTGCCATCATCATGCTCATCCCGGTGATCTGGATGGGGATGACGGCTTTCAAGTCGCTGCCGGATGCGGTCTCGGTGCCGCCTGTAGTCATCTTCAACCCCACGCTGGAAGGCTTCGTCAACCTGTTCACGCAGCGGCGGCAGCTTTCTGCCGAAGACTGGGAGGCGATGAAGCAGCGTACAGACCTGAACTGGGCCGAACAGATTGTGCTCCAGCGTCAGCAGACGATCATCGGTCAGAGCCAGTTCGGCGGCCAGCTCCTCAACTCGATTGTCATCGCCGGTATTTCAACCGTGCTGTCGATTGTCTTCGCGGTGCTGTCAGCCTATGCTTTCAGCCGTTTCGAAATGGCCGGTAAGGATGACCTGCTGTTCTTCATCCTCAGTCAGCGTATGCTCCCGGCGGTGGTCGTCACCGTGCCGATCTTCGTCATGTATCGCCAGTTGGGTCTGTATGACACGCACATCGGCATGATCCTGCTTTACACCAGCTTCAACCTGTCGTTTGCGGTCTGGCTGCTGAAGGGCTTCATTGACGAAATACCGCGTGAATACGAGGATGCCGCGCTGGTCGATGGGTACACCCGCTTGCAGGCGTTCCGCAAGATTGTGCTGCCGCAGTCGGCGACGGGCATCGCGGCGACGACCGTGTTTTCCTTCATCTTTTCATGGAATGAGTACGCTTTTGCGCTGATGCTCACATCTGACCGCGCACGCACCGCTCCGCCCAGTATCCCGCTCATCCTCGGAACGGGCGGCATCGAGTGGTCTACGATTGCGGCGGGTTCGATGGTCTTCCTGATCCCGGTCGTCATCGTGACGTTCGCGCTGCGGCGTCACCTGCTGCGCGGCGTGACGTTCGGCGCGATCCGCAAAGGCTAAGAGAGTATCATGGCAACCATTGAACTCCGACAGGTAGAGAAAAAATTCGGCGAGGCGTTCGCCGTTAAGCCGCTTGATATGACCATCCGCGATGGCGAATTTGTCGTGCTGCTGGGGCCATCCGGCTGTGGCAAGACGACCACGCTGCGGATGATCTCCGGGCTGGAGGCTGTCACCAGTGGCAGCATCCTCTTTAATGGCAATGACGTGACCTGGAAACATCCCAGCGACCGCAACATCGCTTTCGTGTTTCAGTTCTTCGCGCTGTATTCACATCTGACGGCACGCGACAATATCGCTTTCCCGCTGCAGGCCGAGGGCATGGCGCGTGACGAGATCAGGAAGCGTGTGGCAACTGTCGCCCAAATGCTGAAGATCGAGCACCTCTTGGGGCAGCGCCCCGGCAGTTTGAGCGGCGGTGACCAGCAGCGTGTGGCATTGGCACGGGCGCTGGTGCGGCAGCCCGCAGCCTTCCTGATGGACGAGCCGTTGGGCGCGCTGGATGCCGAGTTCCGCGAAACGATGCGTGCGGAGATCAAACGGCTGCACATTGACCAGCACGCTACGACGGTCTACGTCACACACGACCAGATCGAGGCGATGGCGATGGGTGACCGCATCGTGGTGATGTCCAACGCGGAAGTGCAGCAGGCCGCCACGCCGACCGACATCTACCAGAATCCCGCCAATCTGTTCGTTGCGCGCTTTATCGGCAGCCCCGGCATGAACCTGATCAGCGGACGCTACCAGGATGGCAGCGTGCATATTGAAGGCGGCAGCTTCAAAGTGGATGATGGCTGGCGCGCCGTGCTGAGCCAGCAGCTTGATGCCGACGGCAAAGTCATCGTTGGCTTCCGCCCGGAAGCCGCGCAGGTCTCCTCGGCGGGTGGGCTGACGGGCGTCACATATGCCAATGATCTGCACGGCGGCTATAGTATGCTGCACATCGAACTGGCACGTGATCTGATTGTGCATGTGCGCGCAGATCGCCAGACGGCCTTCACGATGGGCGAACCGCTGCGTTTTGACCTGAACCCGAAGATGGTACGTTTCTTCCATCCGACGACTGAGAAGGCGCTGCAACGCCAGGGAGGCTGGGCATGAGCGATGTGAAGTTGCAGCACGTCACCAAGACTTACCGCGAGACGACGGCGCTGAACGATATTTCGTTGGAAGTGAAAGACGGCGAATTCTTCGTGCTGCTCGGCCCGACCGGCGCGGGCAAGACGACCACCCTGCGCGTCATCGCCGGGTTGGAGAAACAGGATACGGGCAGCGTCGTGTTCGACGGGCAGGTGATGGACGGCGTGCAGCCTGCCGAACGCGATGTGGCTTTCGTCTTCCAGCAGTATTCGCTCTATCCGAATATGAGCGTCTACGACAACCTGGCCTTCCCGCTGCGTTCCCCGCTGCGGAGTACGCCAGAAGACGTTATCCGCCAGCGCGTGACCGAGGCGGCAGAAAAACTGCGTATTTCCCATCTGCTGGAGCGCAAGACGGCGCGGCTTTCCGGTGGCGAGATGCAGCGCGTCTCGATTGGTCGCGCGATTGTGCGTGAACCGCGCATCTTCCTGATGGATGAACCGCTGAGTAACCTGGATGCCAAGCTGCGCGAGTCACTGCGCGTGGAGCTGAAGCACCTGCAGAAGACGCAAAAAAGTACGACGCTGTTCGTGACACATGACCAGATCGAAGCGCTGACGATGGCCGACCGCATCGCTGTTCTCGATCATGGGCACATCCTGCAAATCGGCACGCCGACGGACATCTATGATCACCCGGCGACCACGGTGGTGGCGCAGCTTGTCGGCACGCCGCGCATCAACCTGCTGCCTGCTAGGCGCGAGAACGGCTCACTGGTGATCGAAAAGAGCAACCTGCGCGTCAGCGTGCCGTCGGACGCTGTGGGCGAGAGCGCGCTGATCGGCATTCGTCCGGAGGATGTGCGCCTGGTCAACGGCGGCGCGTTCAGCGGACAGGTGATCCTGACCGAGCCGCTTGGCGTCGAAACAATTGTGCATGTGCGCTGTGGCGAGCAGGTGTTGCTCAGTGTCGTGCCGGGCAGTGCGCCCTATGGCATCGATACGACGGTGCAGTTTGATATTGTACGCGAGCGTCTGCATTTCTTTGGGCAGGGCGGCGTGCGCCTGAACTGACCTTGTCCTGCCCAGAAACCTCACCCCCAGCCCCTTGTCTAAGGGTAATGGGGAGCAAAATACAGACTATTTGAGGCACGGGTAGCGATTTATGGATAGGTTATTTGAACGTCGAACGTCATCAGTGCTGGTGGGCAACGCCGCGCTGTTAGTCAAGAGGAGTCAACAATGCGCTTTGGCGTGAATACCTGGGTGTGGGTCTCCCCACTCACAACGGATGAATTACGAAGACTCGCTCCGCAGGTGCGGGGCATGGGTTTTGACTGGATTGAAGTACCTCTGGAAGGGCTGAGCGACCTCGATTACCGCGTGGGTGCGCAGATCATCGCGGAGCAGGGCTTGGGCGTCAGCACCTGCGCGGCGATGGGGCCAGACCGCGACCTGATTCACCCGGATGCAGCCATCCAGCAGAACGGCATGGATTACATTCGCGGCTGCATCGATGCGACCCAGGCGCTGGGGGCGACCAACCTGGTGGGGCCGATCTATTCGGCGGTCGGGCGCGTGTGGCAGCAGACGGCGGATGAACGCGCGAAGGATGTGGATACGCTGGTCAGGAATCTGCGGACGCTGGCTGAATACGCGGGCGATCGCGGCGTTGTGCTGGGCATCGAGCCGCTCAACCGCTTCGAGACCAGCTTCATCAATATCGCTTCGCAGGTGATCGAGGTGGTTGACCGCGTGGGCCATCCTTCGTGCCAGATCATGCTCGATACCTTCCACATGAACATCGAAGAAAAATCGCTGGGCGATGCCATCCGCGCTGCTGGACCGCGCTTGTGTCACCTGCACGCGTGCGAGAATGATCGCGGCGCGCCAGGCAGCGGCAACGTGACCTGGGACGCGGTGGCGCAGGCGCTGCGCGACATCAATTACGACGGCCCGGTTGTGATCGAGTCCTTCACCAACAAGGTGAAAAGCATCGCGCGCGCGGCGGCCATCTGGCGACCGTTTGAGGCCAGCCAGGATGC
>JAEUQX010000557.1 GCA_016788625.1 Anaerolineae bacterium | reverse complement strand
AAAGGCCACCCGGATCGCACTGATTATTGAAGATGACGGTCGCGGGCTGCCTGTACCCGTCACATCCGGCATTGGCCTGCAATCCATGCGCGAGCGTTCTGAGGAATTGGGCGGCAGCTTCAGCATCGCGGCGGGTGACGCAGGTGGAACGCGCGTGACCGTGATTATCCCCATACAGCAGGAGTGGCAGGCATGAGCGCGATACGCATCCTGATCGTCGATGACCATACCCTGTTCCGTGAGGGGTTACGCGCCATCCTCAAGACCGTGCCGGACATCGAAATCGTGGGTGAGGCGGGTGGCGGCACGGCGGCTGTCCAGATGGCGCTGGAACTTCAGCCGGAAATCATCCTGATGGACATCCAGATGCAGCACCCGAACGGCATCGAGGCCTGCAGACGCATCCTGGCGCAGCAGCCCGCTATTGCCGTGATCATGCTGACGATGCTGGAAGACTCGGAGTCGCTCTTCGCGGCGATGAGCGCCGGGGCCAAAGGTTACGTGCTGAAGGGCGCGGACAAGGCCGAGGTGCTGAAGACCATCCGGGCGGTGGCCGAGGGTGAAGTGTTATTCGGCGCAGCCATCGCCAGCCGCATGACCGACTTTTTCCGCAGCGTGGGCAGTGCGCCGCGCATCACGCACCAACAGGCGTCACCCTTCCCAGAACTGACCGAGCGCGAGGCCGAGATTCTGGAATTGATCGCCCAGGGTTGCAGCAATCCCGACATCGCCGCGCGTCTGAACATCGCGCCGAAGACGATCAGCAACCACATCTCGAACATCTTCAACAAGCTGCAAGTGGCTGATCGCGCACAGGCTGTGATCAAGGCGCGCGACGCCGGGTTGGGAAAAGGTGAGGGTTAACAACACAGATGATACGATGACGCAGCGCTGGTTGATAGCACGTGCGCTGGAACGGCTGTGACGCCCGATTTGACTCACTCGTGTGCCCGCACTATGCTATGGGCTGAGGAGGAACATGCCACATGGACGACCCGCTGAAGCAGCCCCCGCCGAGCGACCCGATTGAGCGCATTCACGCCCTGGCGCGCGACCTGGCCTATGGGGCGCTTAATAAGCTATGGGGATCAAGATTCAATGTTAGCCGTAAGTTTGAAGGACGAAATCACCCAACTAACCAGCCCGTTGTCTCAGTGGGTTGGTACAACCTCACTGGTAATTACGATGCAATTGATATATATATTTCAAACAAATGGTCAGATGAATATCCTCCCGTTGATCTCTTAATCTCTTTCGGTTATTTACAGATCTTGGATATTCGAAAGAGCAATGCAGTCGAAACATATACCTTTCTAATAACACAAGAGGCCTTTGCATTACTGAGCAAACCAGCAACTCCACCGACTGTGTTTGTCTCTTATAGCCGTAAATACAGCAGCGCACTTGGGCTCTTGATAGTTGAGCGGTTGAAAAACGCCGGTGTTTCGAATCCATTCATCGACATGAACATTCAACCTGGAGATGTCTGGCACGCAAAGCTCGAAGAGATCATTCGGCAGAGTCGCTATTTCATCGTTTTACTTGCTTCGGGTACGCTAGATTCAAGGTTTGTTCGTCAGGAGATTGAATGGGCACGGGCTACTCCCGGCATAACAATCATTCCTATTTGGCAGCCGAATTATGTGGATATAGATAAGGAAATACCCGAACTAGGTGAAATCCATGCAATTCGGGTGAAAGAAGAAAGCGCCCAAGAATATGATACTCAATTGAGACTCTTGCTTAACCGCCTCGGCTACGGCCCGTAAAACATACTTCCTGTATATCCTCCCCGTAAAGGAGTTTTCTAGTGGACGACCCGCTGAAGCAGCCCCCGCCGAGCGACCCGATTGAGCGCATTCATGCCCTGGCGCGCGACCTGGCCTATGGCGCAGTCAATGGCAAATGGAGTTCGCGCATCTCGATTTCCTACGAGCCAGTTGACCGCTTCGTCTGGATTAACAACATCGGCAACCCGATGAACATCGACGAATACCTGACCGACAAGTGGAACGAGCTGAATCCCTCCGCTGATGTGCTGACCTCATTCGGTTATATGCAGCAGGTGGAGAAGCGCGAGAGCGGCACGACCGTGTACCTGCTGACCGAGAAAGCCTTCACCCTGCTGGAAAAGCCGACCACGCTGCCGAGCATCTTCGTCTCTTACCGCCGCAACGTGAGCAGCGCG